>NZ_CP023406.1:2742362-3047069 GCF_002327105.1 Luteimonas chenhongjianii
CTGCCCACGCCACTCGGCGATCAGCCGTTGGCCCTCCTGCAGCGCGCTGATGTCCACGGTCACCGGGGCGCCAGCGAGCTTGGCCCGCGCGCTGGGATTCCAGGATTTGATGAACGGAATTGCGGCGACGCCTGCGCCTACCGCTCCTACGACGAGGGTCGTGGCGGTCAGGAAACGACGCCGCCCCTCATTGACTGGACCTTCCCCTGCACCAGGCCCGCTCACCGCTTCATCGACCATCCGGTACCCCGCCCTCGTTTCGGTAGCTGTTGCGTACTGGCTGCCACGACCGGTCGCCCAGAGGCGGGAGGCCGCATAAAGTCCGACCGAGTGTAGCGGAAGCCTGAATCGACCGACAATCGCCCTGATGCCCCCGCGACCGCATCAGCCTCAGCGCGCGGCGAGCTGGCCCCGGTAGCGCTCGGCGAGCGTGCCCACGCGCACCACGTAGCGCTGGGTTTCGGCGTACGGGGGTACGCCGCCGTGACGTTGAACGGCGCCTTCGCCTGCGTTGTAACCCGCGGCGGCCAGGGTGAGATCGCCGTTGAACCGTTTCAGCAGCCAGGCGAGGTACTTCACCCCACCGCGGATGTTCTGCTCGGGATCGAACGCATTGACCACGCCGAAGCGCGCGGCGGTCGCCGGCATCAACTGCATCAGACCCTGCGCGCCGGCGCGCGAGAGCGCGTTGGGATTGAATGCCGATTCGGCATGCATGATCGCCCGCACGATCGCCTCCTCGACGCCGTGCTCCTGGGCCGCGCGTGCCACTTCGTCGCGATAGGCGTTTTCGTTGAGCCGCACATTGCCGAAATTGACTCCCGGCGCGGCGCCACAGGCGTAACAGGTCTCGAAGAAGCTGTAGCGGATCGTCCGCACGGCCGCGACCTGGGCGCTGCCCGCCGGCCGGCTGCTGCTGTAGTGGCGCACGCCATCCTTGACGTAGGAATAGACCTGACCCTGCTGCAGGCGGCGCGACGAGCCGGTCTGGGACCGGGGCTGGACAGGAGCCGCCGCCGTAGCGGCGACGGGGGCGGGCTTCGATCCGCTGGACGTGGAGGCAAGCCCCATGAATGTCGCAGGGGCCCCGCTGTCGACACTGGCGGGCGCGCCCGCGGACGCAGGCGACGGAGCGGCCGACGGTTTCGCCGCCGGGCGGGCGCCGCCGCGTGGTGGTGACGGAGCATTGCTGATCAACCGGCAACTCGCGCCGGACACCCGCTTGCTCACGTACTGGGGCACGCCATCACCGGAATCGCAGCGATACAGCGTGCTGCCGGCGACCGGACAGGCCACCAGCAGACCGAGCATCGCGATGAGTCCCCTTCCCCGTTTCACGGCGCGAGTTTCCGATGTTCGGCCGCCGTTGCCAAGTGCTTGATCGTGAACGGGGCAAACCCGCGCCCCGGGGCCACCCGGGCACCCGCGCCGGCGGCACTTGCCGCTACACTTCCCGCCCCACGACTGCCCTCCGGCCCGGACTCAGCGCCGCGCCCCGGAACCGACATGACCCAGACCGATTCCCCGGCGCCGATCGCGCCTGCCTCCGACCTTTCCGTCAACTCGCCAGTGGGCGGCCCGGGTGCTGCGCAGCCCGTCCGCGGCAAGCTCTACATCCAGACCCACGGCTGCCAGATGAACGAGTACGACTCGGCCAAGATGGCTGACGTGCTCGCCGCCAGCGACGGCCTGGAGCTGACCGACAATGTCGAGGAAGCGGATGTCGTGCTGGTCAACACCTGCTCGATCCGCGAGAAGGCGCAGGAGAAGGTCTTCAGCCAGCTCGGCCGCTGGAAGGCACTCAAGCAGGGCGGCAAGCCGGTGCTGATCGGCGTCGGCGGCTGCGTGGCCTCCCAGGAAGGCGAAGCGATCGTCAAGCGCGCCCCCTACGTGGACCTGGTCTTCGGACCGCAGACCCTGCATCGCCTGCCCGAGCTGATCCGCGCCAAGCGCGAGAGTGGCCTGCCCCAGGTGGACATCAGCTTCCCGGAGATCGAGAAGTTCGACCGCCTGCCCGAGCCGCGCGCCGAAGGCCCCAGCGCGTTCGTCTCGATCATGGAAGGCTGCTCGAAGTACTGCTCGTTCTGCGTCGTGCCCTACACCCGCGGCGAGGAGGTCAGCCGGCCGTTCGAGGACGTGCTGGTGGAGGTTGTGCAGTTGGCAGGCCAGGGCGTGCGCGAGATCAACCTGCTGGGCCAGAACGTCAACGCCTATCGCGGCCCGATGGGCGAAGGCGAGGTGGCGGATCTGGGCCTGCTGATCCGCACCATCGCCGAGATCGACGGCGTGGATCGCATCCGCTTCACCACTTCGCATCCGCTGGAGTTTTCCGACTCGCTGGTCGAGGCCTACCGCGACGTGCCCCAGCTGGCCAACTATCTGCACCTGCCGGTGCAATCGGGGAGCGACCGCATCCTGTCGGCGATGAAGCGCGGCTACACGGCGATCGAGTTCAAGCAGAAGATCCGCAAGCTTCGCGCGGTGCGCCCGGACATCTCGATCTCGTCGGATTTCATCGTCGGCTTCCCCGGCGAGACCGAGGCCGATTTCGAGAAGACGATGAAACTGATCGAGGACGTGGGCTTCGACCAGTCGTTCTCCTTCATCTATTCGCGTCGCCCGGGCACGCCGGCCTCCGACCTCGAGGATTCGGTGAGCGCCGAGGAAAAGCATGCGCGCCTGTCGCGCCTGCAGGCGCACATCAACGCGCACGCGGCCGGCATTTCCGCCGCGATGGTCGGCAGCGTGCAGACGGTTCTGGTCGAAGGCCCGTCGCGCAAGGATCCCAGCGAACTCACCGGCAAGACCGAGAACATGCGCTCGGTGAACTTCCCCGCCCCGGCCCGGCTGATCGGACAGTTCGTCGATGTCGAGATCACCGCAGCGCTGAGCAACTCGTTGCGCGGCCGCATCGTGGTACGCGAGGCCGCGTGAGCGGCCCACGCGGGCGTCGACGTCGGCTTGCAGCGCCGGCGCTAGAATCCGCGCCATGACCAACACCCTGCCCGAACGCACCTTCCTGCTCGAGCCTTCCGACTCCGAGCGCCTGTCCAATCTCGCCGGCCCCTTCGACGGCCACCTGCGCCAGATCGAGCTGCGGCTCGGCGTCGAGATCGCGAACCGCGGCAACATCTTCCGCATCGTCGGCCGCGACGAGACGGCGATCGACCGCACCGAGAAACTGCTCAAGGCGCTCTACGCCGAGAGCGAGGAGACGGTGTTCGACAGCCACGCCATCAACCTGCGCCTGAGCCCGGCCAACGTCGAAGAGGACTACACGCCGCAGGAGGTCGCGGTGCGGGTCAAGCGCGGCACGATCCGCGGCCGTGGCGCGAACCAGGCGAAGTACCTGCACCGGATTACCGGTCACGACATCAACTTCGGCATCGGCCCGGCCGGCACCGGCAAGACCTTCCTCGCGGTGGCGATGGCGGTGGAGGCACTCAACGAATCCAAGGTGCAGCGCCTGATCCTGGTGCGCCCCGCGGTCGAGGCGGGAGAGAAGCTCGGCTTCCTGCCCGGCGACCTGACCCAGAAGGTCGATCCCTACCTGCGCCCCCTCTACGACGCGCTCTACGAGATGCTGGGCGTGGAGAAGGTCGCCAAGCTGCTGGAGCGCAACGTCATCGAGATCGCGCCGCTGGCCTACATGCGCGGACGCACGCTCAACGACGCCTTCGTGATCCTCGACGAGGCGCAGAACACCACCATCGAGCAGATGAAGATGTTCCTGACCCGCCTGGGTTTCGGCTCGACCGCGGTGGTCACCGGCGACCTGACCCAGATCGACCTGCCCAAGCACGTGAAGTCCGGCCTGCGCGACGCGATCGATGTGCTGCACGAGGTCGATGGCGTGAGCTTCACCTTCTTCGAGGCACGCGACGTCGTGCGCCATCCGCTGGTCGCCCGGATCGTCAGCGCCTATGAGCGCCGTGACGCGTCCGACGTGGCGACCGCAAAGGCATGAGGGCGTGATGACGAAGGGCCCGACCCGTCTTGACGTCGCCGTCGGCTACGCGACCCCGCGCAAGGGGCTGCCCGCCGCGGCCAGCTTCCGTCGCTGGGCCGCGGCCGCGCTGGCAGGTCGCATCCGCGAGGCCGATGTCGCGATCCGCCTGGTCGACGAGGACGAGGGGCGCGCGCTCAACCGGCATTACCGCGGCAAGGACTACGCGACGAATGTGCTGAGCTTCCCGGCCGAGCTGCCGGAAGGCCTGCCACCCGGGCTGCGCCTGCCGCTGCTCGGGGATCTGGTGATCTGCGCGCCTGTGGTCGCCCGCGAGGCCGCTGAACAGGGCAAGCCGCTGAATGCCCACTACGCCCACCTGACCGTGCACGGCGTTCTCCACCTGCTGGGCTGGGACCACGAGGACGACACCGAGGCCGAGGCCATGGAAGGGCTCGAACGCGAAATCCTCGCCGTGCTCGGCATCGACGACCCCTATGCCGGCGAGTCACGCTGACGGGGGCATGATGGCGGCCTGATAGACTTCCGCCTCCGCCCGAACGGGCCATTCCGCGAATACGCAACCGCACCATGTCCGAGGACGACAGTCGATCTTCCCCTTCTTCCGAACCTCCGGAACGCCGTCGCGGCTGGCTGGAACGCCTGAGTTCTGCGATTTCAGGTGAGCCGAGCAACCGCGAGGATCTCGTGGAGCTGCTCCGCGACACGCATGCCGACGGGCTGATCGACGCAGATACATTGCGCATGTTCGAAGGCGCGCTGGGCATTTCCAGCAAGACGGTCGGCGATGTGATGGTGCCGCGCGCGCAGATGGTCGCGCTGCCTGCCGATGCGCCCTTCCTCGACCTGATGAAGCAGGTCGTCGAGTCCGGCCACTCGCGCTTCCCCGTGCACGGCGAGGACAAGGACGAGATCCTCGGCATCCTGCTGGCCAAGGACCTGCTGCGGGGCGTCGTCGCCGACAACGGGCCCGGGTCGATCCACGAACTGCTGCGTCCGGCGGTGCTGATCCCCGAGTCGAAGAAGCTCAACGTACTGCTGCGCGAGTTCCGGCTGTCGCGCAACCACATGGCGATCGTCATCGACGAGTACGGCGGCGTCGCCGGCCTGGTGACGATCGAGGATGTGCTCGAGGAGATCGTGGGCCAGATCGACGACGAGCACGACGATGCCGAGGATCCGAATGCGCTGATCGCGGCCCAGGCCGACGGCCAGTTCGCGGTCAGCGCGCTGACCCCGATTTCCGACTTCAACGAGCGTTTCGGCTCGGATTTCGACGACGCCGAGTACGACACCATCGGTGGCGTGATCACCGGGGCGATCGGCCATCTGCCGGAAGTTGGCGAGGAACTCACGCTCGGCCGCTTCTCCTTCCGGGTCACCGATGCCGACTCGCGACGCCTGCATGCGCTGCATGTCAGCGTGCATGCCGAAACCTGAGGCACGGGTGCTCGCGCGTCTCTGGTCACGCGCATGCGTGCTGCTGCTGTGCCTGATCGTCGCGCCGCTCGCGTTCGCGCAGGCCGTCGTGCCGCGCATCGGCGTGGCGACGATGCAGCCCGGCGATGTCTTCTTCGAGCGTTTCGGCCACAACGCGCTGGTGGTCGACGATCCGGCAGAGCCGGGCCCGCTGTCGTACAACTTCGGTTTCTTCGATCCGAACGAGCCGGATTTCGTGCCGCGCTTCATCCGCGGCGACATGCGCTATCGGCTCGAGGCCCTGCCCCTGGCCGAAGACCTGGCCTACTACCGCGACGTCGGCCGCGGCGTGTCGATCCAGTGGCTCGATCTCGACCCGGACCAGGCCCGGCGGATGGCCACGGCACTGGCCGAGAACGCGCTGCCCGAGAATGCGCGTTACCGCTACGACTACTTCACCGACAATTGTTCGACGCGCGTTCGCGACGTGATCGACGTGGCCCTGGATGGCGCGCTGCGCAGCCAGTTGCAGGGTCGCTCGCGGGGCAATACCTATCGCAGTGATGCGGTGCGGCTGGCCTCGCCCGCGCCATGGATGTGGCTCGGCTTCGACATCGGCCTCGGGCCCGCCGCCGATCGCCCCAATGCCTTATGGGAAGACGCTTTCGTCCCGATGCGTCTGGCCGATGCCCTGCGCAGTGCCCGCAACGTCGACGGGCGTCCGCTGGTTTCGGGGGAGCAGGTCATCGTGCCGCACACGCAGCCGCCCGAACCCGTCGAACGCGCGCGGCGAATCTGGCCATGGCTGTTGGCCGGCCTCGTCCTCGGGGCGTCGATCATTCTTGTCGGGCGCACCGCCCCGCGCGTCGTAGCCGTCGCTGCGTTGCCGCTGTGGACGCTGTGCACGGTGCTCGGCGGCGTGATGCTGTTCCTGTGGCTGGGCAGTGAACACGTCTTCGCCTGGCGCAACCACAACCTGCTGCTGTTCAACCCGCTGTGCCTGTTGCTGCTGCCCGGAGGCTGGCGGATCGCGCGTGGCCGCGCGCCGGGGGCGATGTTCCGCAGCGTCCTTGGGCTGGTGCTGCTGGGCGGCGTCATCGCACTGTTCCTGCACTGGCTGCCGGTGCTTCCGCAACGCAATGCACCGTGGCTGGCACTGCTGCTGCCGGTCCATGTGGCGCTGTTCTGGGCACTGGGTCGCCGATCCGACGCGCCGCCGCGGAGCCACTGAGCGCCACCACCTGCGACGAAAGGACCGGACCTTCCGGTCATCCCGCAGGAGGCTCGCGACGCGCCCACCTGCATACGTATGCGGCCGCAGCGCGCCGATATGCCATGCAAGAATCGACCGGACGCACGACTGAACGCGCCTTCGGAGGGCGCCGCACGATGCCGAATCGATTCGCCGGTCTGCTTGCCGCGCTGTTGCCGCTGGCCGCCTTCGCCGCTGCCGCGGACGAACCACGCACCAGCGCACGGGTCGCCTCGCCCGACGCGCGCGTCGCCGTCGAGGTCACGACCGACAACGAGGGGCGTGCCAGTTACGCGGTCTCGCGCGACGGTCGCCCGGTCATCGCTCCCTCGCGCCTGGGCATGATGTTCACCGACGCGCCCAAGTTCGAACGCAATCTGGCGATCGTCGATCAACGCACCCGTACCCACGACGAACACTGGGAGCTGCCCTGGGGCGAACGCCGCCACATGCGTGACCACCACAACGAACTGCGCGTCACCCTGGCCGAGCACAGCGGGCCGAAGCGCCGCTTCGACGTGGTGTTCCGCGTCTTCGACGACGGCATCGGCTTCCGCTACGACATTCCTGCACAGCCCGGTCTGGAGCGGCTGTCGATCGCCGAAGAGCTCACCGAGTTCGCTGTTGCCGATGCCGCGACCGCGTGGTGGATCCCCGCGTTCGAGTGGAACCGCGAGGAGTACCTCTACCACCGCACCCCGGTCGAGCAAGTGGGCCAGGCGCAGACGCCGATCACCTTGCGCACCGATGGTGGCCTGCATCTGTCGATCCACGAGGCCGCGCTGGTCGACTATTCGGGCATGAACCTCGCGCGCGTTGATGGACGCCGCTTCAGGGCCGCGCTCACTCCCGGCATCGGCGCCGCCAAGGTCGTGGTCGCCGCGCCGTTCGCGACGCCGTGGCGGACGATCCAGATCGGCGAGCGCGCGGGCGATCTGGTCGAGTCGCAGCTGATCCTCAACCTCAATGCACCCAACGCGCTCGGCGACGTGTCCTGGGTCAGGCCGATGAAGTACGTCGGCATCTGGTGGGAGATGCATCTCGACCGCAGGAGCTGGGCGTCGGGGCCGAAGCACGGCGCGACCACCGAACACGCGATCCGCCACATCGATTTCGCCGCAGCCAACGGTTTCGGCGGCGTGCTGGTCGAAGGCTGGAATGTCGGCTGGGACGGCGACTGGTTCGGCAATGGCGAGACCTTCAGCTTCACCACGCCCTACCCCGACTTCGACATCGAGGCGGTGACCCGCCACGCCCGCGCCCAGGGCGTGACCCTGATCGGTCACCACGAGACTTCGGGCCACGCTGGGCATTACGAGGCGCAGCTCGAGGATGCGATGGCGCTCTACGGTCGGCTCGGCGTGCAGGCGGTGAAGACCGGTTATGTCGCCGACGCCGGGCAGGCCAAGGTCACGGGAGATGACGGCCGATTGCACTACGCGTGGCACGAAGGCCAGGCAATGGTCCGCCACCATCAGCGGGTGGTGGAAGCGGCGGCGAGACACCGCATCAGCGTCAACCCGCACGAACCGGTCAAGGACACGGGCCTGCGCCGCACTTGGCCGAACCTGGTCACGCGCGAAGGCGCCCGCGGCATGGAATACAACGCCTGGGGCCAGCCGGGCAATCCGCCGGGGCACGAGGCGACACTGGTGTATACGCGCCTGCTCGCCGGGCCGATGGACTTCACCCCGGGCATCTTCGGCATGGAGACCAGATCGGGAACGCCGATGTCGACGACGCTGGCCAAGCAGCTGGCGCTGTACGTGGTGATCCACAGCCCGCTGCAGATGGCGGCCGACCTGCTCGAGCATTACGAATCGCGCCCGGAGGCGTTCCAGTTCGTGCGCGACGTGCCGGTGGACTGGGAGGACACGCGCGCGCCCGCCGGCGAGGTCGGCACGTTCGCAGTGATCGCACGCCGTGCGCGCGGCGGCGATGACTGGTACCTGGGCGGCGTCACCGACGACGATGCGCGGGTCGTCGCGGTGGCGCTGGACTTCCTCGACCCCGCACGCCGCTACACCGCGCAGATCTACCGCGACGGCGAAGGCGCCGGCTGGCGCACCGACCCGCACGCGCTGATCATCGAAACCCGCGAAGTGGGCGCCGGCGATACCCTGGAGCTGGCGATGGCATCGGGCGGTGGACAGGCAGTGCGCTTCGTCGCGCATTGACCCGCACGCGATCTACGCGTGAACGTGCCTCGCGGCAACCTCCGGGCCCGCGGGTCACCCGCAACGTGATGCTTGTGGCGCCGGCCGCGCTGGCGGACGATGACCCGATGGAGACCCAGACCCAGACCCCTGCCCCGCCCGAACCTGCCGCAAACCCCGCCTGCGTGGTCAACTGCGTGTTCTATGGCGCGCACGGCAAGCGGGACGTCCTGCTCGATGACATCAGCGAGGTGCTCGCGAGCGACGACGGCTTCGTCTGGATCGGCCTCTACGAGCCGGACACCGACGTGCTGGCGCATCTCCAGCAGGAGTTCGGCCTGCATGATCTGGCGATCGAGGACGCCGGAAAGGCGCACCAGCGGCCGAAGATCGAGGCCTATGGCGATTCGCTGTTCATCGTCGCCAACACGGCCCAGGCGATCGAGGAGCGTATCGCCTATGGCGAGACCCACATCTTTCTCGGCGCGCGCTATCTGGTGACCGTTCGGCACGGGGCGTCGCTGTCCTACGCGCCGGCCCGCCAGCGCCTGGAGCGCGAGCCGGAGCTGCTCGCGCTGGGCGCATCGGCAGCGCTGTACGTGGTGCTCGATGCGATCGTCGACAACTACCTGCCACTCGTCGACGACTTCAGATCCACCCTCAACGGCCTCGAGACGGACATCCTCAGCGAACAGTTCCACCGCGGCATCGTGATCCGGCTCTACCAGCTCAAACGCGAGCTCACCGACATGCGCGTGGCGGCGACGCCGCTGCAGGACGTGCTCTCGCAGCTTGTGCGCAGCACCAGTCCACTGATCCCGCACGGAACCAAGCTCTACATCCGTGACGTGCTCGACCACTCCGTGCGCATCAACGAAACCATCGATGCGATCCGCGACATCCTCGGCACCGCGCTCGGCGTGAACCAGGCCCTGGTCACGCTGACCCAGGGGGAGATCGTCAAGAAGCTCGGCGCCTGGGCCGCGCTGCTCGCAGCGCCGACACTGATCACCAGCTGGTACGGCATGAACTTCGACATGCCCGAGCTCAACGAGCCCTATGCGTATCCGGTATTGATCGGCTTCGTGGCCATCGTGGTGATCGTGCTCTACCGGATGTTCAAGCGGGCCCGCTGGCTGTAGAGCGACACAGCACCGATTGCGCAACGCGCGCTTATCCCGGCCAGAACCTGGTGAACAGTTCGCGGATCGCCAGCCCCCCGCCGCCGATCAGCAGCGCGAAGTAGACCATCGACAGCACGTTGCCTACATGCCCCAGCAGCACCATCAGCCCGTCACGCTGAAGCAGGCCGATGGCCAGGCACATCAGCGCCACGCCCGGCACGGTATTGCTGAAGGGGATGAAGCCGAACGGGGCCATCAGCAGCAGCGCGCCCAGCACCAGTGCCGCATCGTTGACCAGACCGATCGCGCGACCTTCGCTCAGGCGGGCCATCCGCCCCGGCCGGGTAATGCGTTCGAGCCGGCGGACCCATGCCAGCCCGGTCTCGAGCGGCCCGCGCAGGCGCCCGCCAGGCACAGTGCGCCGGCGTACTGCACCAGGCAGCCACAGCGGACGCGCCCGCATGCGGGCCACGCCCACCAGCACGATGACCGCACCGAACACGGTACTCACACCCGGAATCGAGACCGGGATCAGAAACACCAGGGTCAGCAGGATGACCAGCAGCAGCATGCCCTGCATGCCCAGCTCATCGACCAGATAGCCGACCTGCACGTCACCCTCGGGCAGTCTCGCGATCAGCGATTGCAGCTGCTCGCGCAGGGACAGGGCCTCATGCGCGGACTTCATGGCGCGATGCGCCTGATCGACTCGGAAAACGGGACCGACCTGTCACGCAGGCCGTTCGTGGCAGCCTGCATGGGCGCTCGTTACGGAATTCGGAAGCGCGGATGCTAACAGGCGAACGCCGAGCCTGCGACGAAAGTCTTAAAGTCCGGGCCCCGCATTCAACGGCTTGTGCATTGACCCCGTGCCCACCCGGAGCGACCCTGTGACCGTCATCCCCGGGGATTACCGAAATGAAGGGTGGAATCAATCACGTAGTCTGGGGCGCGGTCGCGCTTCTGGGCGCATTCTGTATGGGCGTGGTCGCCCTGCGCCAGGGCGAACAGATCAGCGCACTGTGGATCGTCGTGGCAGCGGTGTCGATCTATCTCGTCGCCTACCGCTATTACAGCCTGTACATCGCCGAAAAGGTGATGGGGCTCGATCCCCGCCGGGCCACCCCCGCGCACGTCAACAATGACGGCCTCGATTACGTACCGACCAACAAGCACGTGCTGTTCGGTCACCACTTCGCCGCCATCGCCGGCGCCGGGCCGCTGGTCGGTCCGGTGCTCGCCGCGCAGATGGGTTATCTGCCCGGGATGCTGTGGCTGATCGTCGGCGTCGTGCTCGCGGGTGCGGTGCAGGACTTCATGGTCCTGTTCGTGTCGACGCGCCGCAACGGCCGCTCGCTCGGCGACCTGGTCCGCGAAGAGATGGGCCAGGTCGCGGGCACGATCGCGCTGTTCGGCGCCTTCATGATCATGATCATCATCCTGGCGGTGCTGGCCATGATCGTCGTCAAGGCGCTGGCCGAGAGCCCCTGGGGCATGTTCACGGTCATCGCGACGATGCCGATCGCGATCTTCATGGGCATCTACATGCGCTACATCCGCCCGGGCAAGATCGGCGAGATTTCGATCTTCGGCATCATCGCCCTGCTCGCCGCGATCTGGTTCGGCGGAAAGGTCGGCGCGCATCCCTACTGGGGCCCCGCCTTCACCTTCACCGGCACCCAGATCACCTGGATGCTGATCGGCTACGGCTTCGTCGCCGCAACCCTGCCGGTATGGCTGCTGCTCGCGCCGCGTGACTACCTGTCGACATTCCTCAAGATCGGCGTGATCGTCGCGCTGGCCATCGGTATCGTCATCGCCAGCCCGGAAGTCACCTCGCTGAAGATGCCGGCGCTGACCGAGTTCGCTTTCACCGGCGATGGTCCCGTCTGGAAGGGGGGGCTGTTCCCGTTCCTCTTCATCACCATCGCATGCGGCGCGGTCTCCGGATTCCATGCGCTGATTTCGTCGGGCACCACGCCCAAACTGCTCGCCAACGAAACCCATGCCCGCTACATCGGCTATGGCGGCATGCTGATGGAATCATTCGTCGCGATCATGGCGCTGGTCGCGGCCTCGATCCTTGATCCGGGCATCTACTTTGCGATGAACAGCCCCGCGGCTGTTCTCGGCACGGATGTGCAGAGCGCAGCGGCGGCCGTCAGCCAGATGGGCTTCGTCATCACGCCCGAGGTGCTGGAACGCACGGCCCAGCAGATCGGCGAAGGCACGATCATCTCGCGGGCCGGCGGCGCACCGACGCTGGCCGTCGGCATTGCGGTGATCCTGCACGACGCCCTGCCCGGCACCGGCGATGGCGCCATGGCCTTCTGGTACCACTTCGCGATCCTGTTCGAAGCGCTCTTCATCCTGACCGCGGTGGATGCAGGCACGCGCGCAGGTCGGTTCATGCTCCAGGACCTGCTGGGCAACTTCGTGCCGGTGTTGCGCAGGACCGACAACTGGGGTGCCAATGCCCTCGGCACCGCCGGTTGCGTCGCACTGTGGGGCTACTTCCTCTATCAGGGCGTGGTGGATCCGCTGGGCGGCATCAATACCCTGTGGCCGCTGTTCGGCATCGCCAACCAGATGCTCGCCGGCATCGCGCTGATGCTGTGCACGGTGGTGCTGTTCAAGATGAAGAAGGACCGCTACGCATGGGTCACGATCGTTCCGGCGGTGTGGCTGCTGATCTGCACCACGTCCGCAGGCCTGATCAAGCTGTTCGACCCGAAGCCGGCGATGGGCTTCCTTGCCCAGGCCCGTCACTACCAGGCGGCCCTGGCCAATGGCGAACTGCTTGGCGCGGCCAAGACGGCCGCCCAGATGCAGCAGGTCATCATCAACGGCTACGTCAATGCTGGGCTGACGGCCCTGTTCCTGTTCGTGGTCTTCAGCACGCTGTTCTTCTCCGTGCGTGCCATCCTCAGGGCCCGCCGTTCGCCGGTGCCGACGGCCAAGGAATCGCCGTACGTGGAACTGACGCCCGAACAGCAGCAGGCCTGGCTGTGATGGCCCGGCCTGTGAGCGGAGTGCAGGGCTGATGGCCGGCGCACTGGTACCCGTCGAGTACTTCGCCGCGCACAAGCGTGTGTGGCGAAGGTTCGTGCAGACCGCGCGGCTGTGCTGCGGGATTCCCGACTACGACAACTATGTGCGCCACATTCTGGAGAAGCACCCCGACCGCGAGCCGATGGACTACAAGACGTTCTTCCGCGAGCGTCAGGAAGCCCGCTTCGGCGGCCGCAGCGGATTCCGCTGCTGCTGATCAGCAGCGACACGTGACATGACGACGGGCGGAACCTCAGGGTTCCGCCCGTTTTCGTTTGCTCGTCTCTCGCACCCGCACGCCAGCGGGCCATATGTCGCCGAGCGCCGCGCACGCTCGGGCTTGCACGCGGCCAGCCCGCTGCTGCTCCAGTGCTGGCCCGGTCGTTGCCCGCTCTGGCTCTCAGCTCTTGATCCCGTATCCAGCGCAGAGATCAAGAAGCACAGCCGGCGGTCGCAGCGATGACAAGGCCGGGGGAGAAAAGCCGATCACTGGCCGGCTAGCCGGCCCCCAACCGCTCACGTCAAAGCGTTTGCAGAGAGAACGCGTCGCGCGTAGCCGCCGTCGTCCGGCTGCAGCCGATCACTGCCCCGCCATCACCCGCAGGATCTGCCCGACCAGATACGCGATCAGCGTGCCCGTCGCGTAGCCCACCGTGCCAAGCAGCACGCCGACCGGAGCCAGCGTGGGATGGAACGCGGCCGCCACCACAGGCGCCGAGGCCGCGGCACCGACGTTGCCCATCGAGCCGACGCCGATGTAGAACATCGGCGCCTTGACCAGTCGCGCCGCGCCCCAGATCACCAGCACGTGCACCAGCATCCAGATGGCGCCGATCGCGATCAGCTCCAGGCGATCGAACAGCCGCATGAAATCCATCTGCATGCCGATGCACGCGATCAGGAAATACAGAAACACGGTACCGATCCGGGCCGCACCCGCGTCCTCGAGCCGGCGCGCGCGCGTGAAGCTCAGGATCAGGCCGGCCAGCGTCGAGATCAGCACGACCCAGACGAATGACGAATCCAGACTGAAACGCGCCGCCCACTCGAACTGTCCGAACCATGCGGCGAGCGGATTGGCGATCGCGTGCGCGAGCCCGACGAAACCGAACGCGACGGCGACGATGATCATCAGATCGTTCAAGGTCGGAATGCGGGCGTTCGCCGCTTCGTACGCGGCGATCCGCGACTTCATCTCGTCGATCGCCGCGGTATCGGCGCCACTGCGTGCATCGAGTTGCGCCGAGCGATTGGCGACGAACAGCAGCGCCGCCATCAGCAGGCTGGCCATCGCCACGTCGACGACCGCGAACTGGCCGAACAGCGTGGCATCGACCTCGTAGACTTCACGCATCGCGACCATGTTCGCGCCGCCGCCGATCCAGCTCCCGGCCAGCGCCGCCATGCCTTTCCAGGTATCGCCCGCGACGGCCGGCGGATGCACCCACTCCATGACCTGGAACGACACGATCGCGCCGAGCACGATGCCGACGGTGCCGGCAACGAACACGAACAGCAACTTCGGCCCGAGCCTGAGGATGCCCTTGAGATCGATCGACAGCGTCAGCAGCACCAGGGCGGCCGGCAACAGCACGCGACTGGCGATCGGGTTGTAGAGACTGTTGTTCTCTCCGTCGATCAGGCCGACGGTGTTGTAGAACGCAGGAACGAAGTAGCACAACAGCAGCGCCGGCACCCAGGCGAAGAATTTCTTCCAGAACGGCGTCGGGCCACTGGCGAGCCAGAAGATCAGGCCCAGGGTCGCGGCGATCAGGCCGAAGAGCACGATGTCGCTGGTGATCAGCGCGGTGGACGGTGTGACGGTTTCGATCGCCATTCGGCGGTACTCCCTTGTTTCAGTGACGCACGCAAGCGAACGGCCGGCTCGCGCCGGCCGTTCGCCCCGGACCGGTTACTCGCCGATGTGCTGCTTGAGCCACGCGTTGACCGTGTCGTGCCACAGCACGCTGTTGTGCGGCTGCAGGACCCAGTGATTCTCGTCGGGGAAGTACAGCAGCTTCGATTCGATGCCCTTGCGCTGCAGCGCGGTGAACGTCGAAAGGCCCTGATCGACCGGAACGCGGTAGTCCTTCTCGCCCTGGACGACCAGCATCGGCACCTTCCACTTGGCCACGTGGTTGACCGGGTTCCAGCGCTCGTAGTTCTTCGGCTGGTCGAACGGCGTGCCCTTGTTCTCCCACTCGGTGAACCACAGCTCCTCGGTCACGTAACCCATCGACCGCGTGTCGAACACGCCGTCGTGATTGACCAGGCATTTGAACGGGGCGTTGCCGCGACGGTCGAACCAGTTGCCGGCGATCCAGTTGATCATGTAGCCGCCATAGCTGGCGCCGAGCGCACAGGCGCGATCGCCGTCGAGGAACGGGTATTTCTGCTGTGCCGCCGCCCAGCCCTTCTGCAGGTCCTCGAGCGGTTTGCCACCCCAGTCGCCGCTGATCGCATCGGTGAACGCCTGGCCGTAGCCGGTGGACCCGTGGAAATCGATCATCACCACCGCGTAGCCCTGGCCGGCATAGGTCTGCGGATTCCAGCGGTAGCTCCAGCCATTGCCGAAGCTGCCCTGCGGGCCGCCGTGGATCAGGAACGCGACCGGATAGGTCTGGCCTTCCTGGTAGTTCCACGGCTTGACCACATAACCGTGCACGGTGTCGTTGCCGGCGCCCTTGAACGAGAACTGCTCGAAGTCGCCGAATGCGACATCGGGCAGCCGCTCGGCCGCGGTCGGGGTGATCTGGCGCAGGTTCGCGCCCTCACCGAGCGACTGCAGCGAGCCGGTGTAGATGACGTCGCCGCTGCGGATCGAATTGCGCGCCAGCGCGACCGTGTCGCCGGCGACCGCGAACGAGGACACCGAGCCGTCGGCGACGAGCTTCGTGACGTCGCCAGTGGCGACATCGACGCGGAACAGCGGGTATTCGCCGGTGTCCTGGGCGGCTACGTACAGCGCGCTGCCGTCGGCGGACGGCTGGAGGCTGCTCGGCGAGCGGTCCCAGCGCGGTGCGATCTCGCGCGTCTGACCGCTGGCGACATCCATCGCCATCAGCGCGTAGCGGTCGGCTTCGAAACCGGGGCGCTTCATCGCTCGATAGAACAGGGTGCTGCCGTCGGGGCTGAACACCGGGCCGGCGTCCCAAGCCGGGTTGGAAGCGGTCAGATTCACCGGCGCAGCGCCGCCGAGCGCATCGATACGGTAGAGATCGAAGTTCGTCGACCATGGCGCCTCGCGGCCGGCGACCTTGACGCTGGCCACGAGGGAGCGCCCGTCGGGCGCCCAGGTGTAGTCGTCCGCGCCGCCGAACGGCTTGGACGGGATATCCCCCTCGAGCGCATGTCCGAGCGCACGCACGGTCGTGACCGGGCGGGCGCGCGCCGCCGGCAGGTCGGCGACGAACAGGCGGCTGGTGGTCCCGTCCTTCCAGGTATCCCAGTGGCGGACGAACAGCTGGTCGTAGACCACGCCGCTGGCCTTGGCGTCCTTGCGCTCGGCGAGCTTGCGCTTCGTGCAGCCGAGGTCCGCGCCGCACTCGCCGAAAGTATCGGCACTGAAGGCAACGCGGGCGCCGTCAGGCGAGATCTGGAAGCTGCCGATATCCACCGGCACATCGGTGAGCTGCCGCGGCGCGCCGCCGGAGATCGGCATCGCGTAGAGCTGCGAGCTGCCGTTCTTGCCGCTGAGGAAGTAGACCGTCTGTCCGTCCGATGAGAGCGCCGGCGAGTTCACGCTCCAGCCTGCGGGCGTCAGCCGCTTCGGCGGCGCCATGTCGCGCGACACCAGGTTGCGCGTGTACAGCGCGGTTTCCGCCTTGCCCGATTCGAAGTCCAGGCTGCGCTCGGCGAAGACCAGGATGCGGCCGTCTCCGGTCAGCAGCGGCGCGGACACGCGGTCGAGCTTGACCAGATCGCGGACATCGAGCCCCCGCTCCTGGGCGACGACCGGCAACGCGGCAAGCAGGCACAACGGCAACAGCGCGAGGCGCAGGGACATAGCGGAGGCTCCGGACAAAGAGCCCGAATGGTAGGCCGGCGCCGCGATGCTGGCAAAGCGGCGCCGGCCCGGATCACCCGCCGGCGCGCTCGCCGCCCAGGTGCGTGGCGAGGAAGTCGAGCAGCTTGGTGTAGTGGGCGCGGCGGTTTTCGGGCTTGTAGAAGCCATGGCCCTCGTTGGCGACGTACAGGGTTTCCACCGGCACGTTCGCCGCCCGCAGCGCGCGTTCCATGCTGCGCGTGTGCGCCACCGGCGCCACCTCGTCCTTGCCGCCGGCCACCAGCAGTACCGGCACGCGGATGTCGGCCGCGCGCTTGGTCGGCGAGATGGCCGACAGCGCCTGGGCATCATTGCCGACCCACTCGTCGAACCAGGTCCGCAACCACGCACCGCCGCGACGGTCGTCATTGCGCATCATCGGCAGGTCGTAGACCCCGACATAACCGGCCGCGCAGCGGTAGAGCTCCGGTTCGCGGGCAGCGCCCATCATCGCCGCGTAGGCACCGTAGCTGCCCCCGTAGATGCAGATGCGGTCGGCACTGGCGTGGCCCTGTTCGATCGCCCAGCGCGTGGCATCGGTCAGATCGTCCTGCATCTTCCCGCCCCACTCGCGCGCGCCGGCCAGCTGGAAACTGCGCCCGTAACCGCCCGACCCCCGGTAGTTGACCTGCAGCACGGCGTAGCCGGCCTGCGCGAGGATCTGGATCTCCGGGTCGAACGCCCATTCGTCCTTGATGCCGAACGGTCCGCCGTGCGGCAGCACGACGAGCGGCAGGGCCTGGCCCGCGGGCGCGCCGGCAGGACGGGTCAGATAGCCGTGCACCGTCGCGCCGTCGCGCGCCCGGATCGCCACCGACGCCATCTCCGCCATGCGTACAGGATCGATGGCCGCGCGACGGGCGACCACGAAATCGGCCTTCTTCGTGCTCGAATCGTAGGTGAAGAAGCTGCCCGGATCCCGGTCGCTGGTCGTCAGCAGCAGCTTGGTCCGGGCATCGCGCGTGGAGGACGCCACGACGATCCGATCCCCGGGAAATGCCTCCTCGAACATGCGGAACAGGCGCGCGTCGTCGGCGTCCGGCTCGAAGAACGCCATCCGCGGCCTGGCGCCCGGATAGCGCACGCCGATCGCCACCTCGGTGCCCGGCCGATAGATGATCTCGGGGTCGACCACGGCGTCGCGCAACAGCTCCCGGCGCCCGCGCGTGGCGATATCCATGGCGACGATCGCATCGGGCCCGCTGGGCTGGGTGACCTGCAGATACGCCACGCTGCCGTCGCTCGAGAACCCGATCGGCGTCTCCACACGGCCCGTGGTGCCCTGGTGATTCACGAGCTCCCAGTCGGCGCCGCGGCCTGCGCGGTAATAGAGCTGGCTGAGGTTGTCGCTCTTGGCGCCGACCGCGAAGCGGACCTCGCCCTCGTGGTCGGTGACGAACTGCGCACGTGTCACCGGCACGGTCGCGACGGTATGGCGGCGGCCGGTATAGACGTCCATCCGGTCGACGCGGGTGTAGGGATCACCGGCGAACGGCGAGATGCCGACCAGCACGTTGCGCGGATCGCCTGCCAGCATGTCGATGGGCCAGGCGAAGACCCGCTCTTCCTTCGGGCCGCTGCGGATATTGCTGCCGGTCCCGGCATTCTGGACCCGGTAGCCGACCAGCAGCTGTGCCCGTCCGCCGTCGGCGTTCATCGCGTACAGCTCGCCGGTGGCGATGGGATAGTCGCGCGAGCCCAGGCGTTCGGCCAGACCGAACAGCAGGCGGTCGTCCTTCGCCCACCAGAAGTCGGCGATATGCGTGTCGGACGGCAGCTGGAAGCTGCCCACGACGCTGCGGTCGATCCGGTTGAGGATGGCGATGGCCGAACGGTCGCCTGCAGGCAACGTCGCCGCCAGGAAGCGGCCGTCCGGCGAGATCTTCAGATCACGGATGCCCTCATCCTGGATGAAGGGCGCAAGATCGACCTGCGCCTGCACGCTCGCGCCGAACATGCACGACAGCGCCATGCACCCCCACAACAACCCCTTGCGACCGATCATTCCTGCTCCCCTTGGACATCCATGATTGGCGGTCTGCGCACCGGACCGGCGCCCCCTACAGCCGCGTGACGGAGCGTAGTCGCGAACTTCCGCCGACCGCAAGCGGATCGCACGCCGGCCGCCATCCGCAGGCATATACTCGCGACTTCTCACGCCCCGGATGACGGCATTGCGCGCTGTTTCCGCTTCCTCCGCCCCGTCGCGCGCGGACTTCCTGGGCCACCCCAAAGGCGTCTTCGTCTGCTTCTTCACCGAGATGTGGGAGCGCTTCTCGTTCTACGGGATGAAGGCGCTGCTGCTGCTCTACATCCTCAAGTACCACCTGTTCGGCGACGACGCCGGCTTCGATCTGCTCGGCGCCTACGGCGGGCTGGTCTACGCGGTTCCGGTGATCGGCGGGCTGCTGGCCGACCGGTATCTGGGCATGCGCAAGGCCGTGGTGCTCGGGGGCGTGCTGCTGGTGCTCGGGCACATGGGCATGGCCTTCGAGGGTGAGCAGGCGCGCATCGTCGACGGCGTCCTCGTCCGCGACGAGACCGCGCTGCAGGTGTTCTATCTGTCGCTGGCCCTGATCATCATGGGCGTCGGGTTCCTGAAGCCCAACATCTCGACGATCGTCGGCAGGCTCTACGCGCCCGACGATCCGCGTCGCGATTCGGGATTCACGCTGTTCTACGCCGGCATCAACGTCGGCGCCCTGTTCGCGAGCCTGGTCTGCGCGTTCCTCGGCGAGACCTATGGCTGGAAATACGGCTTCGGCGCGGCCGGTATCGGCATGATCGCCGGCCTGGTCGTCTTCATCTGGGGCCAGAAGTATCTCTACGGCCTGGCCGAACCGAATGATCCGGCGAAGCTGCGCCAACGCGTCGGTCCGCTCTCGCGCGAGTGGTGGATCTATCTCGGCAGTGTCGCCGGCGCACTGCTGGTCTGGCAGCTGATCCAGCGCACCTGGACCGTGCACGGGGCGATGCATCTGATCGCCGTCTCGCTCGCGGTGTGGTTCGTCTGGTTCCTGGCGCGCCACTGCACGAAGGTCGAGCGACAGCAGATGCTGGCGCTGGTGCTGCTGATCGGCGGCGTGCTGATCTTCTTCACCCTGTACGAGCAGACCTACGGGTCCTGGATCACGTTCACCGACCGCATGCTGACCAAGGATCTGTTCGGGCTGACGCCGGGGGATTACCGGCCCGGCATTCCCTGGGCGATCTTCGCACTCGCCAGCAGCCCGTTCCTGATGGTGACCGCGCTGCGCGCCAGCGACCGCGGCAAGGGCGGACTGGCGAGAATGGCCGTCATCGCCATGGTGGCCGCGCTGGCGATCGCCCTGGTCCACGATGTCGTCCTGGTGCCGCAGACCGCGGGCTCGCTGACCTTCCTCGGCGCGTTCTTCATCGTCGTGCTGGCGCCGGTGTTCTCGTGGCTGTGGCCGTGGCTCGACCGCCGCGGGCTCAATCCGAGCAAGCCGGCGAAAATGGCGATCGGCCTGGTGTTCGCGGGTCTCGCGTTCGTGCCGCTGATGCTGGCCGCGCAATCGGCGGGCAGCGGCGTGCCCGCCAGCGTGTGGTGGCTGGTACTGGCGTATTTCCTGCTGGAACTGGGTGAAATGTGCCTGTCGCCGATCGGCCTGTCGGCGGTGACCCAGCTGTCGGTCGCGCGCGTGGTCGGCCTGATGATGGGGGCGTTCTGGCTGGCGACCGCATATTCGGAAGTGCTGGCGGCCCAGTTCGGCAAACTGACCTCGGTGGAGATGCCGGAAGGCGCGACCTTCGACATGGCCGCCGCAGCCACGCGCTATGCCGATATGTTCCAGCTGATGCTGTGGATCGGGGTCGGCTCGGGCATCGCCTACTTCGTGCTGACGCCGCTGGCGCGGCGCTGGATGCACGGGGTGCGCTGAATCGCACCCGCCGCGCCGTTGCGGAACGTCGATCCCCGAAACGCGAAACCCCCGATCGCTCGGGGGTCTGCGGGTGCACGGTGACGGCCGCCAGATCAAAAGGGTTGTGCACACACGACACGCTGCGATAGCACAACACAAAAACTTCAAGCCTCTGTTTTATATCGCTCTATTGGGTGGTCGGCGATTCTTATTTCAACCCGAATTGGCGAAATCGGAGATCAAAATTCGGCTAGCTCCGTTAGTCGGTTGGGGACTGTCCTCTCTGATGCGTCGGCACCGCGACAATCCTGATCAGCGCTGACGGACAAGCCCCTAGGGCGACCGCTAGCTCCACGAACTCAATGATGTCCAGTCGGCGGGCTCCGGCTTCTATTGCTGAGAGCCGCTGTTGTGGCCAACCAAGCAACCGAGCCAACTCGGTTTGAGACTTGCCGGATTCCTCTCGCAACGTTCGGAGGCGGCCGACGAGCTCCCGATACTCCGGGCGGTCGATCGTCTTTTTGCTCATAGCCGCGTTCGGTGAGGGCCCCGACCACAACCTATGGCACGACGTCCCCCCGCAATTGAGTAGCAGGTTGCGTTGGAGCCCAATCCCCAACGAGAAGGAGATTGGACGTGAAGAAGCGTTTCAGCGAAGAACAGATCATCGGCTTCCTGCGTGAGGCCGAGGCCGGGATGCCGGTCAAGGAGCTGTGCCGCAGGCACGGCTTCAGCGAGGCGTCGTACTACCTGTGGCGCAGCAAGTTCGGCGGCATGAACGTGTCCGAGGCCAAGCGGCTGAAGGAACTGGAGACCGAGAACGCCCGGTTGAAGAAGTTGCTGGCTGAGCAGGTCCTCGAGAACGAAGTGATCAAGGACGTGCTGCGAAAAAAATGGTGAGCGCACCGGCCCGTCGCGAGCAGGTGCGCAACATGGCAGGCAAAGGATTGAGCGAACGACACGCCCTGCGCGTGGTGGGCATGAGTGCCAGTGCGTTTCGCTACACGCCTCGCCCGGACCGCAATGTCGAACTGCGGGCGCAGATACAGGGCTTGGCGTATCGGCACAAGCGCTACGGCGTGGGAATGATTTACCTCAAGCTGCGGCAAGGCGGCCACATCGTGAACCACAAGCGCGTGGAGCGGCTGCATCAGCAGGCGAAGCTGCAGGTGCGGCGTCGCAAGCGCAAGAAGGTGCCGATGGGCGAGCGGCAACCGCTCATCCGTCCGGTCGCAGCCAACGAAGTGTGGTCGATGGACTTCATCTACGATCGTACGGCCGATGGTCGCGTCATCAAGTGCCTGGTGATCGTGGACGATGCGAGCCACGAGGCCGTGGCTATCGATGTCGAGCGTGCGATCTCGGGCCATGGCGTCAGTCGTGTGTTGGATCGTCTGGCGCTCAGCCGAGGCCTGCCAAAGCTGATTCGGACCGACAACGGGAAGGAATTTTGCGGCAAGGCGATGTTGAGCTGGGCACACGAACGTGGTGTCGCGTTACGCCTGATCCAACCAGGAAAACCCAATCAGCACGCTTACGTCGAGTCCCTCAACGGACGCCTGCGTGATGAGTGCCTCAACGAGCACTGGTTTCCGACATTGCTGCACGCCCGCACCGAGATCGAGCGCTGGCGCAGGGAGTAAAACGAGGACAGACCCAAGAAAAGCATCGGCGGGCTGACGCCCGCCGCCTACGCAAAACAGCTAGCGGCGAAGCCGCTACGATGAGCTCGGACTCCAAACAGACCCGCTACTGAAAGCGGGGGGACGTCGGCCTGAGATCAATCGATGTTCAATCGCTCAACACGATCCTGAAAATCTCCCCGGTATTGCGCGCCGTGGCACTTCTCCTCTATGCGATCGCGCTCTTGCTTGGTGCAAGGTTCTTTCAACGCCCCCACGGCCCCCAGTAAATGACTGGCCACGGCGGAACGAAATGCCAGCCCATGCTGAACTGACTTGCCGGTCGGCGCCCAAGCGCGATCAAATCGCGTGGGCGGCGGCGGCGGCGGTCCCGGTCGCTCCCAGGGCGGCCGGGGCCGCTCTTCACTCGACTCGATAGCAATCTCCTCGCGAAGCGAAAGATCGATCACTTTCGTCGCAGGTCGGTCAATGGTCACAGCCTCGAGCGCAGCGCCCTCAGGCGCCAACACAGCCTCACGAGGCGGCTGACTTTCCGTCGTTTGAGCGGCTCGGCGCGGCTGCTCTCGAACTACGCCAAGATCAGGCAAGCGCGGCTCTGCTGTTGCACTGCGAGGCTGCTCCAACCAATAGACCACTTGTAGCGGCTGACTCGACTGGAGGGAGTCCGGCGCGCCAGGGCCTGACAACAGCCAACTCACCACGGCAAGGTGAAGCGCAAGCGTCGCTGCGATCGCCGCAACGCGGCCCGGAGCGAACTTGGGCGCTGGCCGGCGGCGCCTCATGCCAAGGCGCGCTGCACCCTGGTCAGCTTCTGCGCGGCGCTCACTTTGACTGCGCCATCTGCGGCGACGCCGCGACCAGACTGTTGAGAAGAAGCCATGCGCTCGGATTGACAGATATCTGTTGCTCGAGGATACCCCCGACTGCGCCCGCAAGAAAACGCAGCCCTTCTGCGCCCTCGACGCCCGCATCGATCGTCAAGGGCTCGTCAACTTCGATCGAGATCTGATCGACAGTGAGCCTGCACTGTGCAGGCAGTAAAACGCACGCGTCTTGATCGCGATGCTCAGCATCGCAGATGCCATCGACCTGGGGCGACCAAACATCGCATACGGTAACGCGCCCCGTCCCTGGTAAACGAAATCCGGATAGGTGCAAAACACACCGCCGCCAACCAACACATCCATGATCTGTTTGACACCCTGCATGCCTTGGCTCGCAAACAAAGGCGTGGGCGTCATCCACGGGTAGTGCGAGGCGTCCACGCCCTCCCCAAAAAAGATGATCTGGCGGCCCGGGAAGCACTTCGAAACCACGTTGATCGCGTCCGACGTGCACATTTGCATGGGCATCACCGTCAACACTGGGCGGTCTCTGACTTCGTCAAGCCACTGCGACCCGAGCACGTCGATGGCGTGCTCAGAGGCGATCGATCCCAGCCTCCACCTCGCCTCTCGCGCCACGTAGGTCAGTTGATGCCGATAGACATCCGCCAGCGCCGCTGGCCCAGCGTCGTTGACCAGTGAGAGCGCGGCGCGCACTACGCTGTTCTCTGGGTAGTGGGCGTCATCAGCAAGCGCCTGCGCTGCCTCCTCAATCACCGAAATGGTCAGCGATGAAAGAAGACTGCGTCCCGCCGGCTGGCCAAGGACGCGGCTCCAACTCGAGAAAGCGTCGAGCGCTGCGTTCACCGCGCCGCCACCGACGCCATGTAGCGCAGTATCCGCGAGGGGTCGGCTGAGAAGTCCTGCGCAATCGACTTGTAAGCGTATTGGGCCATTGCGCAGTGGAGCAATGACCGATTCGTCAAATCGCTTCCGTAGGCGAGGCACGTGCCTCCGCACAGTGCATACCAAGGGCAGGTGTTGCACGGCGCCGCTTCCGAAAGGTCCGAGAGCGGAGCGCTTCAAAGACGGGCCCGGCCTGGACCGTTGCAAGATCTACGTCATCAATGTTCCCAGCCTCACCGCACGGATGGGCGCGATCAATGCAGTCGCAGACCTGCCACACGCCGTCTGCGGTAATGGAAGCCAGCTCCCGGCCCGCGCCGCACTTGGGCTGATTGAGTGCAAAGGTATAGCGCCGGGCTCAACGGTCGATGACGAGGAGATCGTGCTTTGGCTGACGACTCGCATAAAGCGCGTTCGTCATCACTTGGGAGCTTAGCGAAATCACGCAACGAGACGATGTCCGCCAATGTGAGCCAACGGCCAATGGTGAACTCTTCCACGAGATCCCTACCTTGGCTGTGCGCCCACCGCATCAGAACAACGATGTCGGTCCACTTGTTGCGGATGGTATTGACGGCCGCCCCGGCGTTGCGCAACTGGGTGGTGGCGAACAGGGTCGGATAGAAGAGCGGCACACCGGACGCATCGTGCAGCAGTGGGACGCGCTCGCCCCCACTCACGATGTGAATTGAGAGTCGAGCCATGCGGGACGTTCTACTCTTTGAATGTGTACGCCGCTATAGATCCCGTTCTCTCCGGTTAAGCGAACACCAGAAACGACGGAAGCCCCGTAATTACGGAGCTTCCAAGGTTTAACTCAACTTTTCTGGCGTATGTGTTGTCTAGAACGGGATGTCGTCGTCCGAAAAGTCGTCCATCGGCGCGGGACGCTGCTGCTGGGGCGCCGGCTGGCGCGCGGGTGCGGGACCACGCTGCTGCGGGGCGTCGCCGCCGCCCGAGCGCTGCGGGCGATTGCCGCGCTCGTAGTTGCCGCCACTGGCACCGCCACCGCCACCGCCTTCGCCACGGCCGCCGAGCATCTGCATCTCGTCGGCGACGATGTCGGTGAAGTACTTCTCCACCCCGTCCTGCCCGGTGAACTTGTCATAGCGGATCGAGCCTTCGACATAGACCGAGCTGCCCTTGCGCAGGTACTCGCCGGCGATCTCGCCCAGCTTTCCGAAGAACTTCACCCGGTGCCACTCGGTGCGCTCCTGCTGGTTGCCTTCCTTGTCCTTGCGCACGCTGGTCGTGGCGAGGCTGATCGTGGTCACGGCCATGCCGCCCTGGGTGTACTTGGTCTCCGGGTCGTTGCCGAGATTGCCGACCAGGATCACTTTGTTGATGCCGCGGGCCATGAGGATTCCTTGGATTTGCGCCGGGCGCGCCGGCCGGCGTTGGGGTACGCGTGAAGCATCAGATTATACCGGCCCATCGCCCGCCGTCCGCGCACGACGGACGGCGGGCTGGGCGCCGGGCGCACGTCGATGTCGGGGCTCTCCTATAATTCCCGGTCTGTCTGACCCGGATCCCGCATGAACAACGTCGCCCACCAGGCCAACAGGCTCGACCTGCCGGCGATCCAGGCCCTCGCCGCCGGCGACATGGCCGCCATCGACGCGCTGATCCGGGACCGGCTGGCCTCGGACGTGGTGCTGATCAACCAGGTGGCCGAACACATCGTCTCGGCCGGCGGCAAGCGCCTGCGGCCGATGCTGGTGATGCTGGCCGGCCGCGCGACCGGCACCGTCGGCGCCGAACACCACCAGCTGGCGGCGATCGTCGAGTTCATCCACACCTCGACCCTACTGCATGACGACGTGGTGGACGAATCGGACCTGCGCCGCGGCCGCAGCACCGCCAATGCGATCTGGGGCAATGCGGCCAGCGTGCTGGTCGGCGACTTCCTGTATTCGCGCAGCTTCCAGCTGATGGTCGAGCTCGACCGCATGCCGGTGATGCGCATCCTCGCCGACACCACCAACCGCATCGCCGAGGGCGAGGTGCTGCAGCTGCTGCACGTGCGCAACCCCGATACCGACGAGGCCGCCTACCTCAACGTCATCGAGCGCAAGACCGCCGTGCTGTTCGCCGCCGGCACCCGCCTGGGTGCACTCGCTTCGGGCGCCGACGAGGCCACGCAGCAGGCGCTGTTCGACTACGGCATGCAGCTGGGCTACGCGTTCCAGATCGCCGACGACGTGCTCGACTATTCGGGTGATGCCGATGCACTGGGCAAGAACCTCGGCGACGACCTCGCCGAAGGCAAGGCCACGCTGCCACTGATCCATGCGATGGCGCAGGCCGCGCCGGAATTGCGCGCGCGCCTGCGGACCATCGTCGAGACCGGCGATACCGGCGCGCTGCCCGAAGTGCTGACCGCCATCGAAGCCGCCGGCAGCCTCGACTACAGCCGCGCCCGGGCGCTGGAATATGCACAGGCCGCCGAGCGCGCACTCGACGGACTCGGCGACAACGACGCTGTCGCCGCGCTGCGCGGCCTCGCGCGCTACGCGGTAGAACGCGGGCACTGATCCGAAGCCGTGCCCTCAGGTACCGACCAGGAAGTACGCAAGCGACAGCACCGCGATCGCCAGTGCCATCAGAACGATCGCGCCGGCCGGCCGGGCGAGATTGACCGTCCAGCCCAGCGCGCGCGGCACCTTCGGCACCCACAGCCGGTCATCGTCCGCGGACCGGTAGAGGCCAAGCCAGCGCGGGCCGATCCAGTTGCCCGGGTTCTGCCAGGCGCGTGCGTTGCGTTCGCTGCGAACCATGTCGACCTCCTGTTCGATGGACCTCCAGTCTGGCAGCACTGCGCCGCGCGGCTGCGGCCATGCGACGGAATACGGAAAGCCGGCGATGGAGCCGGCCAGACGCCGCACCGCCGGCGTCGCGTCAGGCGATGCCGATCCCCGGAATCGCGGTGATCGCATCCGGATCGAATCCGCCCAGCGCGGCGAAATGCCGACCGCGTGCGGTGTAGTCGCGATAGGCGCCGAAACTGGGCGCGCCGGGGGACAGCAGCAACACACCCTCGCCGTCCAGCGCCGCGCGTGCCTGCGCGACCGCCGCTTCGAGATCGTCGGCGGCCGACAGCTGGAAGCCGGCCTCGCGCGCGAGTGGCGCCAGCAGATCATGGATGCGCGGGCCGTTCTGTCCCATCGTCACGATCGCGTGCGGTGCGCCGCTGCGCATCGCGTCCGCGAATGCCTGCCAGTCCAGGCCGCGGTCGTGGCCGCCGACCAGCAGCGCGACGCGCCGATCCCGATAGACATCGAGCGCGGCGAGGCTCGCGTGGGGCGTGGTACTGATCGAATCGTTGACCCACAGCACGCCATCGCGCGTGCCCAGCGGCTGCAGGCGATGCGGCAGCGGCACGAAATCGACGGCGGCCGCCGCCAGCGACGTGGCATCGATGCCCAGCGCTTCGATCGCGGTCAGCACGCCGCAGAGATTGCCGCGGTTGTGCCGCCCTGGCAGCGGCAGGCCCGAGGTATCCAAGACCGCGGTGTCGCCGCGATGCAGGACATCGCCGCGCAGATGCCAGCCCTCGGGCGTGCCGAACCAGTGGATTTCGCTGTCCGGCAGCGCCAGCGCGGCGAGCCGCGGATCGTCGGCGTTGAGCACGGCGATGCGCGGGCGCGCGCGGGTCAGAAGGCTGAGCTTGTCCTCGATGTACTGCGCCTCGCTGCCGTGCCAGTCGAGATGCTCGGGAAAGATGTTGGTGACGACGGCGATGTCCGGACGCACGCCACTCGAGGCGACATCGCCGGTCTGGTAGCTCGACAGTTCGATCGCCCAGGCGTCCGCCCGTGCATCGAGCAGTTCCAGCAGCGGCCGGCCGATGTTGCCGGCGAGTGCCGTGCGCAGACCGTGCACGCGCAACAGATGCGCGAGCAGCGCGGTGGTCGTGCTCTTGCCCTTGGTGCCGGTGACGCAGATCGTGCCGGCGGCGACCGCGCCAGGCGCGGCGCGCTCGGCGAACCACAGCACGGTGCCGCCGATGAAGCGCGTGCCCCGCGCGGCGGCGGCACGCGCCTCTGGGCGATACGGGCTGATGCCCGGCGACTTGATGACCACATCGAACGCGGAGAGCCGCTCGGCGCTGGCCAGGGTCTCGACCTGCAACATCGGGTCACCGAGCGCTTGGACGTCAGCCGCTTCGGCTTCGGCGCAGAACACCGTCAAGGGCAGGCGTCGCGGATCCCGGTGCAGGGCGGATGGACCTCCGTCCTGCACCGGTTGCGGCCCGTGCGCACCACGCAGCGCCGCGTATGCCGCCCGGCCTTCGCGGCCCCAGCCCCACAGTGCGATGCGGCCGCCGTCGGCGGCGATCGCCTCAAGCTGCGAGATGCGCACGCAGGCGGTCCCACAGCGCTTCCGGCACGCGGTGCGCGTCGTCCTCAACGACCAGCAGCGGCGCGATATCGAGCGCCTCGGTATCGAGCTGCGGCATGATCTCGCGGGCGAAGCGCGCAACGATCGCGTCCTCGCGCCACTCCGGGCGCTTGGCCAGCGCCGCCATCGCCGCGCGCGACTCGCGGCCTTCACCGACGCATTCGAAGGGCTTGTGGTCCTGGTATTCGAGCAGTGCGTCGTAGCCCGGTGCCTGCGTCGGATCGTCGAGCAGATTGCGCCCGAAGATCGATACCAGCCGTGGCTTGGGCATGAACGGCGCCAGTGCCAGGAACACGAAATGGCACTTCGGGCAGATCCCGCACCAGCGGTTCACCGGGCGCTCGCCGAGCAGATGGAAATTGCGGTTGCAGCTGGAAAAATACGCGTCGTAGCGATCGGTCTTCGCGAACTGGCGCGCGACCGCGAGCTCCGACAACGGCCGCAGCAGCGAGTAGTAGTGCAGGTCCGCGGCCACGCGCGCCTGCACGTGATCGCCGAACGCGCGTTCGAACGCCCAGCCTTTCGACCACTGATGATTCACTTCGCGCGTCTCGCCACCCGACGCATCCTTGATCAGGCTGCCGTAACTGGCCGAGCGTTCGTTGGAGAACACCACCTGGTCCACGCCGTGCAGCACGGCGGCCAGCACGAGGATGGCCGAGTTGATGGCAGTGACCGGAATGTGGCCGTTCCACGCGCCCTGGCGGTTGTAGTCGAACAGCTGCGGCGCGATCTGCCGGCCGATGTTCAGGGTCGGCAGGCCGGTGCGCTCGGCGCATACGCGGATCAGCTGCGAGCCGCCGATCCAGCTGACGGTCTGCTCGATGCCCAACGCGCGCAGCGCTTCGATCGACACCAGCGAATCCTTGCCACCGCCGATCGCGACCAGCGCATGCGTGCGCAGACCCAACCTGGGAGCGCCGCTGCCTGCTGCGGCTCCTGACGCCCTGCTCCCATTGGGAGAAGCTGGCCCGGAGGGCCGGGTGAGGGCAGCGCCTGGCACCGCGCCCCCATCCGACACGCTACGCGCGTCGATCTCTCCCGCCGGCGCGAGAGTTGCTTCTTCCGCGGGAAAACGGATCTTGCCGTGCAGGTCCAGGCCGTTGCGATACGCGAACTCGCCAAGCCCGTGCTCGTAGACATCCTCGAGCAGCGCGGCGGTGGCAGCATCGATCGAATAGCCGTCGACGCGGATGTCGGTCGGCACGGCGGCCTTGTAATAACTGACGCCCGCGATCAGGTGCAGCAGACGCAGTGCCTGCGTGGCGGCCTGCGCGCGCGCGGCGTCGAGTTCGAACGGCGCACCCGGCACGGTCACGGTTTCGACCAGCTCGGGACCGTCGTCGAAGGCATAGCGCAGGCGCGCGACACCGGTCGCGGCATCGAGATCGCAGTCGACGAAGCGGAAGCTGCGGACCGCATCGCGGTCGAAGACAACACTCATTCCAGAACATCCTGCTGCGGCAATGTCCGCAGGTTGTAGGTATTGGCCATGACGAAGCCGTAGGCGCCGGCGTCGGCGATCAGCACGGTGTCGCCTTCGCGCGTGGCGGCCGGCAGGCGGCGGCGCGTGCCGAACACGTCGCTCGATTCGCAGATCGGGCCGACGACTTCGACCGTAGCCCCGTCAGGATCATCCAGCCGGCTCAGGTTGTGGATGCCGTGCCAGGCGTCGTACAGCGCCGGCCGCATCAGGCTGTGCATGCCTGCGTCGACCCCGACGCGGCGCGTACCCAGCTTGTCGACGACCTGGGTGACGGTCGTCAGCAGCACGCCAGCCTCGGCGACGAGGTAGCGGCCTGGTTCGATCGCCAGGCGATAGCGCGGGTACTCGGCCTTGATCGCCGCCAGGCCCGCTGCCCAGGCAGGGATGTCGAACGGCACGTCGTCGGGGCGATACGGGATCGGCAGACCGCCGCCGATATCGATGGTGTCAACGGTGCCGACCAAATCGGCAAACCCGGCCAGTTCGGCGTAGACCTCGCGCCAGTGGGCGACGGTCTCGATACCGCTGCCCAGGTGCGCATGGATGCCGGTGATGCGCGCGTCGACCTCTGCGGCCGCGACCAGGAACGCATCGAACGCGCCCAGCGCCAGCCCGAACTTCGACGCCGCGCCGCCGGTGACGACCTTCGCGTGGTGGCCGTCGCCGCGGCCGAGATCGAGGCGCAGCCACAGATCGCGGCCGCGGAAGATCTCGGGCCAGTTGCGCAGCGCTTCGACGTTGTCGACCGTCACGGTAACGCCGCGCGCATACGCGGCCGCGTACTCGGCGCGTGGCGCGAAGCTCGGGGTGAACAGCACGCGCGCGGGATCGAGATCCGGCAGCACCTCGAACACATGGTCGAGTTCGCCCTGCGACACGCATTCGAGGCCGAAGCCGGCATCGACCAGCGTGCGCAGGATCGCCGGATGCGGATTGGCCTTGATCGCGAAGAAACGACGGTCGATGGCAGTCGCCGCGTCGAGCGCTGCAGCGCGTTCGCGCACGGTGGGCAGGTGATAGACGTAATGCGGCCGGCCGGGTTCGGCCAGCGCCAGCAGCGAGTCGCGCGCGCCCTGCCACCACTGCGGCGCGCGTTCGCGGCGGCCGTGGGCGATCTCGCGCCAGCTCGGGCCGAACACAGTCTCATCAAACACCGGCATCGCGCCGCTTTCGATCAGCTCCGCGTGCAGCACCGGCAGCAGGCCGTCGGCGTCTGCTTCATCGATGACGAAGGTCAGGTTGAGATCGTTCGACGACTGCGAGATCAGGTGCACGCGTTCGCGGCCGAAGGTGGCCCAGACATCCGACAGCTTGTGCAGCAGCGAACGCATGCCGCGGCCGACGAGCGTGATCGCCGCGCACGGCGCGATGACCTTGACCCGGCACACCTCGGCAAGGTCATCGGAGAGCCGCGCCAGCACGTCGGTGCTGACCAGGTTTTCGCTCGGATCCAGCGAAACGGTGACATTGGTCTCCGACGAGCCGATCAGATCGACCGACAGGCCGTGGCGCTTGAAGCGCTCGAACACGTCGGCAAGGAACCCCACCTGCTGCCACATGCCGATGCCTTCCATCGACACCAGCACGATGCCGTTGCGACGGCTGATCGCCTTGACCCCCGGCACAGGCTCGGCACTCGCGTCGATCGCGGTGCCGGGCAGGTCCGGGCGCTCGGTGTCGAGGATCGCCATCGGCACGCCGCCGTCGCGGCAGGGCTTGATCGAACGCGGATGCAGCACCTTGGCGCCGGTGGTCGCGATCTCCTGCGCTTCGGCGTAGTCGAGCCGCGTGATCAGGCGCGCATCGGGCACATCTCGCGGGTTGGCACTGAACATGCCCGGCACGTCGGTCCAGATTTCCACGCGGCGCGCGCCCAGCAGTGCGCCGAAGTAGGCAGCCGAGGTATCGGAGCCGCCGCGCCCGAGGATCGCGGTGCCGCCATCGCTGTGGCGGGCAATGAAGCCCTGGGTCAGCAGCATCCGCGGCGCCTGCGCGGCGAAACGCGCGCGCCAGCCGCCGTCGGGCTCGCGCCGGCAGTTCACCGAAAGCCGCGCGGCCCAGTCGCTCTGGTTGGGCAGCTCGAGCGCGTCGAGCCAGTCGCGCGCATCGCACCAGCCGAAATCCAGCCCCTGCGCGGCCAGATACGCCGCGCCGATCGTCGAGGACAAAAGTTCGCCCTGCCCGAGCACATCGGCCTGCCAGGCGAGCGTGCGTGCCGCTGCACGGGGATCCGACGCGAGTGCCTGCAGCGCGGCCAGACGCCCGCACAGCACGAGGTCGGGATCGAGGTCGAGTTCGCCCGCGAATCGGCGGTGACGCTCGACCAGCGCGACGATCCGCGCGGCCGCATCCACCGCGCCGTCGGCGATCGCGGTCAGCTCGTTGGTCACGCCCGACAGCGCCGAGACCACCACCAGCACGCGCGCATCCTGCTCGGCGGCCCGGCGTTTCGCCAGCCGGCCGATGGTGTCCCAGCGGTGGCGGCGCGACACCGAAGTGCCGCCGAACTTGAGCACGATCCAACGATCGTCGGAAGGGGATTGCATCGAATGGGGTCTCGGACGGTGGGCTGACGCGGCATGCGCCTCGCGCGGGCCGGCCCCGGAAACGGGTACCGGCCACCCTGATCTGGAGCCGCGCGCGTGAACCGGCGATTCTAAAGCAACCCTCCCCGCCCGAGATGCCCATGATCCGCCGCCGCTACCTGCAGCTCGACGTCTTCGCCGCCCGGCCCGGCGCCGGGAATCCCCTGGGGGTCGTCGTCGATGCCGAGGGGCTCGACGGGGCCGCGATGCAGGCGATCGCCACCTGGACCAACCTGTCGGAAACGATCTTCCTGTTGCCGCCCGGCACCGGCGCGGACTACCGCGTGCGCATCTTCACCCCGGGCCGCGAGCTGCCGTTCGCCGGTCATCCGAGCGTCGGCGCCGCCTGGGCGGCGCTCGACCAGGGGCTCGCGCGCGGTGCGGGCGGCAGGCTGGTCCAGCAATGCGGCGCCGGCCTGCTGCCGGTGCGGATCGACGCGGCCGACGGCCGCGTGCTGCCGAGCGTGCGCGCGCCTCGTGCGCGGGTACTGGCCGCGCCGCAGGACGGGGCCGACCACCTTGCGGCGGTGCTGCGCGCGCTCGGCAATGCCGATGCGCCGCATGCGCTGCTCGACAACGGCCCGCTGTGGTGGTGCGTGGATCTGGGTGAAGCCGCGGTCGTGCGCGGCCTTGCGCCGCCGCTCGCGGACATCGCAGCGCTCTGCGTCGCCACCGGCGCGGTCGGCATGGCGGTGTTCGGCCGCGCGCACGACGCCGACCACGCACTGGCCGTGCGTGCCTTCTGCCCCGCCGACGGCATCCCCGAAGATCCGGTGACTGGTAGCGCCAACGCCGCGATCGCCGCATGGCTGCACGCCGGCGACCGCCCCGGGGGGATCGGGGCCTCCTATGTCGCAAGCCAGGGGCGCGAGCTGGGACGCGACGGCCGGGTCTGCGTCGAGATCGATGCGGATGGCGAGGTCTGGATCGGCGGCGCGGTGCAGGCCGTGGTCCGCGGGACCTTCGACTGGTGAGCCGACCGCTACACTGTCGCGCCGCGTGACGCCCTGAACATGACTTCCCGCCGCTTCGTCCAGGTGGACGTATTCGCCGACCGGCCCGGTGCCGGTAACCCCCTGGCCGTGGTACTCGATGCCGAGGGGCTCAACGATGCCGCGATGCAGGCCATCGCACGCTGGACGCGCCTGCCGGAAACCACGTTCGTGTTTCCCCCGGATTCGGACGATGCCAGCTACCGCATCCGCATGTTCTCGCCGCGGCGCGAAGTTCCGTTCGCCGGACACCCAAGTGTCGGTACCGCGCACGTCGTGCTCGAAAGCGGCATCGCTGCGCCACGCGACGGGCACCTGATTCAGGACGGCATCGCTGGCAAGCTGCCGCTGGAAGTCGTCGGCGACGGCGACACCCGCACCATCGCGGTACGCACGCCGCGCGCGTCGGTGGTGGAAACCGCCACCGCCGACGATCCGCGCCTGCGTGAGGCGCTTGCCGGGATGCCGCTCGGTGCGCTGCCGCCCGTGCTGATGGACGGCGGCCGCCGCTGGTGGCTGGCCGAACTCGCCAGCGAAGCGCAGCTGCGCGCGGTGTCCCCGGACTGGGCCGCGATCGGTGCCCTGGCCGAGGCGACGGGCAGCATGGGGCTGTGCGCGTTCGCGCGCTCGGATGATCCTGTGCATCACCTCGCGGTGCGCGCCTTCGTCGGTGCGACCGGCCATTTCGAGGACGCCGCGTCCGGCGCGGCCAATGCGACCCTGGCCGCGTGGCTCGCCGACCGCGACGTCCTGCCCGGCCAGGATGGCCGCTATCGCATCAGTCAGGGCCGCGAAGTCGGCCACGATGCGATCATCGAATTGCACGTGGACGGCAATGGCGACGTCTGGTCCGGCGGACGCGTGCAGACCGTGGTGCGCGGCACGATCGACTGGCGCTGACCGCGCGGTTAGCGCGCAGGCAAAGAAGCGCATGCGGGTTCCGGGCGGGCCGGCGCGGGGCTGGTCGCCGCACGCGCGTCGCAGGGGCGCGGGAATCGCTCGTCGCAGACCTTGCGCGCAGCGTGCCTGTCGAGCGCATTCCGGCCCGGCCTCGGGACTTGGCCTGGTGAACTCGACCGGTCGCGGGGCTGCGGGTCCCGATGCGCCTCTCTGCCGAGATCAGGGGCTTGGCGGGCCCGTTGGAACCGCCCGCCTGCGGATCCAGTCGCGGGCCTGGCGCGCGACGTCCGCAGCGGCGGCACCCAGCAACGGCCCGACATGACGACCGGTCTCGCAGACCAGCAGATCCGCGTTCCACGAGGCGGCAAGCGCGCGCGTCGTCGCCGGCGGAACATCGTCGTCCGCGTGGGACACGATGCACAGCACGGGCACCAGGGGACGCGCCACATCGATGCCGGCGTGCGCGGCTCGCAGCACCTCGCCGCTTTCGTCGCGCCAGCCTCGCATCGCTTCGATGACGGTCGCGGCGTCTGCGTCCGGAAGCGCGCGACGCGTGCCGTCCAGACGCGCGCCAGACCCCCAGCGCACGATCGCGGGCCATTGCCGTGCAGGCAGCTGCGTATGCCAGGGCGCGGGCGGCAGCGGATTGACCAGCACCAGCGCGTCCGCCATCCCCGCGGCGCAGGCCGCGAGCAATCCGCCGAGGCTGGCACCCACCGCGACCCGTGGCCGCGGCAGGCGGGCCAGCGCCGCGCATACCTGGTCCAGGTAATCGTCGAAGCGCGTGTCCGCGAGCCCGCCTGCGCCCGGGACGAGCGAAAGCGCGTCGGCATGGACGTCTCCCGCCGCGAACACCTCGCGCCACAGCGTCCACTCCCAGGCGTCACCGCCGGCGCCGTGGATCAGCAGGCAGGCAGGCGGGGTCGTGGACATGGAGGTTCCGGGGGCGTCGGACACGAAAAACGCCGCGCCCGAGGAGCGGCGCGACGCAGGAAGACCGTTTGCTCAGCCTTCGAGTTCGGCGTCGAGCGACAGCGGCACTGCCGACAGCGCCTTGGACACCGGGCAGTTCTGCTTGGCATCGTCGGCGAGCTCGCGGAACTTCGCCGGCTCGATGCCAGGCACCCTGGCGCGTGTCTTCAGGCGGATCGCACTGAGCTGGGGCCCGCCGTCCATCGACAGATCGACGTCTGCGCGGGTTTCGAGCGACTCGGGCGGGAAACCCGCCTCGGTGAGCTTGGCCGAAAGCGCCATGGTGAAGCAGCCCGCGTGCGCGGCGGCAATCAACTCTTCGGGATTGGTGCCCTTCTCGTCGCCGAAGCGGGTGCTGAACGCATAGCGGGTGTCGTCGAGCAGGCCACTCTGGGGCGTCGACAGCGTGCCTTTGCCCGATTTCAGGTCGCCGGTCCAGCGGGCGATGGCGTGGCGCGAAATACCCATGCGTGTGCTCCTCGAGATTTGGGCGCAGACCATAGCGCGGACCGCGTTACGCGCGCGTCCGGGTGATGCGACGCAACACCGGCATGCGGCGGGCGCGCATGATCGCAGGCATGGATATGCCGCCCGCGCTCGCTGCCACGCTCGCCGATCTCGTGCTCGCGCTGCATGTGGGCATCGCGGCGTTCGTCGTCGGCATGACGCTCGCACTGCCGATCGGCGGCCCACGCGGCTGGCACTGGGTGCGACGGCCATGGCTGCGCCGGCTGCACGTGGCGCTGGTGGGCGTCATCGCCCTGCAGGCATGGCTCGGCCGCCTGTGCCCGTTGACGATCTGGGAGCAGTCGCTGCGCGCGCACGCAGGACAGTCGTCCTACAGCGAATCCTTCATTGCCCATTGGCTGGCGAAACTGCTGTTCTTCGAGGCGCCTTGGTGGAGCTTCGTTGTGGCCTACAGCGTGCTTGCCGCCATCGTCGCCGGCGCATGGTTCCGGTGGCCGCCCCGCCGACCTGGGCGGGACCCCGGCTAGGGCTGCAAAAACCCGTGTTTTTTGCAGTTTCCCAGTGGCGCAGGCTGTCGCGATGCCCTACATTCCGCTAGCCGGCTAGAAACGGCCAGGACATCTCAACCCAAATCCGACGAGGGAACCAAAGACCCATGGCAACGAAGAAGGCCTCCACCAAGAAAGTCCCGGCCAAGAAGGCTGCGCCGAAGAAGGCCGCTGCCGCCAAGCCGGCCGCACCGAAGCCGATCAAGGAAGCCCTGAGCAAGTCGGGCCTGGTCGCTCACATCGCCGAATCCACCGGTCTCGCGCCGAAGGATGTGCGCTCGGTGTTCTCCGCGCTCGAAGGCGCCGTCCACGGTTCCGTCAGCAAGAAGGGCGTCGGCTCCTTCACCCTGCCCGGCCTGCTGAAGATCACCTCGGTGAGCGTGCCGGCCAAGCCCAAGCGCAAGGGCATCAACCCCTTCACCAAGGAAGAGCAGTGGTTCGCCGCCAAGCCCGCCTCGGTCAAGGTCAAGGTGCGCCCGCTCAAGAAGCTCAAGGACGCGGCCGCCTGATCCAGGCGCAACACGCAGGTATCGATCGGGACGGCCTTGGCCGTCCCGATTTCGTTTGGGGGCCATGCGGACGGCCCTGACGTGCTGGTTCTGTCCGGACGTCCCGACCGCTCTGGTGTGCCGATCCGTCGAGCCTTCCGGCTAGCCTCCGCATTCGGGTTCGGCCCGGGGCCCTCGACGACATCCCCGTCTGCGCGGATCCGCTCCCCGCCTCGGCGCCGCGATTGGAGCGACTGCCGGTAGCGGGCGATGCAGTTGTTGAACCCCACGCTCGACGGCTCGGGCGCTACCGGCCCGTGGGCCCGCGCCGTGCCGACCGATACGTCCCGGGCGTCGCACCGCGCCTGCTGCCGCGGCATCCGGGCCCGCCATGCCGCAAGGATGACCCACCACGTCGGGAGCAGGGCCTGCACATCCGCCGAACGGGTTGCATCGCATGCTCGGCGCGCTTTTTTCCACGACCGAGACCCAACGATGAGCTTTCAAGGATTCCTCAACCATCTGCTGACCTCTCAGGCCGGCGGCAAGCCCGGCAGCAGCCTGCTCAATGCCGACTTCGGCAAGGGCGCGGTCACCGGCGGCGCGCTCGGCCTGCTGCTCGGCAAGAACCGCAAGACCCGCAAGCTCGCCAGCTACGGCGGGCTCGCCGCCATCGGCGTGATGGCCTACAAGGCCTACGGCGACTACCAGAAGCAGCAGGGCGGCGTGGCTGCACCTGCACCCCGGACCGTCGACCGCCTGCCAGCACCGCAGGCCGACATCCACAGCCAGGCGATCCTCAAGGCGCTGGTTGCGGCCGCAAAGGCCGACGGCCACATCGACGCCCGCGAGCGTGCGCTCATCGAGGGCGAGTTCGAGCGCATCGAGGAAGGCGCCGACGTGCAGGACTGGCTGCACGCCGAGTTGCAGAAGCCGCTGGACCCTGCCGAAGTGGCCAGCGCTGCGGGCACGCCCGAGATCGCCTCGGAGATGTATCTGGCCAGCGCCCTCGTCATCGACGAGAGCAACTTCATGGAGCGCAGCTACCTCGACGAACTGGCGCGCCAACTCAGGCTCGCGCCCGAGCTCCGGACGCGCCTGGAACAGGAGGCCAGGGCGGGCAGCGAGGCGCGTTGATCTTCGCCTCCGCGCGCAGGTGACGCGGAATCGGCGCGAAGTCACGCATCTGGACGACCCTCGCTTCGCGCACGGTTTGCGAAGCTGGCGTCATGCACGAGCCCGACACCACGACGCCGCGCGCGCGCCGGCCCCGCCGCGATTACACGCCCCAGCTGCGCCGCGCCCTGCGCTTCATCTTCATCGCGGCACTGTTGGCCGCCAGCGCCTACTGGGCCTGGCACCAACCCTTCATGGCCAGACCACGGGCGATCGCCGCCCTCTCCGCGGCACCTGCCCCGACGACGTTGCCGATGCCCGTCGACGGTGTGGCCGCATCGCGCGTGGCCGACACCTATGGCGCGCCGAGGGGCCGCGACCGCCAGCACGAAGGGGTCGACATCTTTGCGCCGCGCGGGACCATGGTGCGCAGCACGACCGACGGCCTGGTCGTGGGCGTGCGTGAATCGGGCCTCGGCGGCAAGCAGGTGTGGGTGCTGGGGCCGGGCCGGCAGCGTCATTACTATGCCCACCTCGATGGCTTCGCGGACCTGCTCGCGGTAGGCGACCTGGTGCGCGCGGGCGATGCGCTGGGCATCGTGGGCGACACCGGCAATGCGCGCGGGACCGCGCCGCACCTGCACTACGGGGTCTATGGCGCGGACGGGGCGTTCGACCCGCTGCCCCTGTTGCGCGCCCGCGCTGCCGACAGCGCCGCCGCGTCGCGCTAGCATCGGCGGCTGCGCCGCAGCTGCGGCATCCTCCGGAGAGACCGCATGTCGCATCGCGCATGGTGGCTGGTGATCGCGGCCGTGATGCTGCTCGGCATTGCGGTGGCGGTGCACGACGGGCTCCGCCGCGGCCAGGACCGGCAGGTGACGGATGACGCGATCGCCGCCCCGCCATCTTCGGTGTCGCCCGGCACCGGCACGCCGGCAGACGGTGGCAATGGCGACACGGCCCAGGCGCGCGATGCGTCGATGCACGAGGCCGTCTCCGCGCTGCACAGCTATCTGGCGATGTTGTTCCAGGCAGACCACAGCGAGGCGGATGCACTGTGGGCCGGCGGTCGGCCCGCACCGCATGGCGAGGAGGCGCTGCGCGAGCTGCACGGCGTCACCGGCATCCGGGTCGACAACAGACGACCGGAGCCGCTCGACACGGCGCCGGTGCCCAGGCAGCTGCGGATCCCGGTCAATCTGCGCATCGGCGTGGCAGGCCCGCTGCGCCGATTCGAGGGACATTACGACCTGCAGCGCGAAGCCGATGGCTGGCGGATCCGCGCCGCGTCCATCGCGCCCTCACCCGTCCGCGGCTAATCTGGCCCGCGATTTTTTCCGGATATTGGTTAATGGACAAACGGTTCTGGATCTGCGGCTTCACGGTGGTCGCCACCGCGCTTGCACTGGGCTTCATCGTGCATGGCCTCCTGCTCCGCGCCGATTACCTGGCGCTCGCACACCTGTTCCGCTCCCAGGCGGACGCCAACGCGCAGGTCGGCTGGATCCTGCTCGCGTACGCGTCGCTGGGTCTGGGGATGACCTGGCTCTATCGCTGGTTGCCACCACCTGCGCGCAGCAAGCGCTGGCAGGGCGCACGCTTCGGCCTGGCCATCGCGCTGGTCTCGTTCGTGCCTTGGCACCTGCTTGCCCATGCCGGACAGCCGTTTCCGCTTGCGCTGACCATCAAACAGATCGGCTTCGATCTCGTCGCGATGCTTCTGCTGGGCATGCTGCTCGCATGGCTTCAGCCGCACCGCCGGGAACTAGCGCCGGCGCCCATTTGAACGGCGCTAATCCGGTATTCACTGCATCCCGGTAGGGTGCGTTCATTGTCGTTTCCGAGCAGACCATGCGTCGTCCATACCGTTTCACCGCCATATCGCTGCTGATCCTGGCGACCGCCGCCTGCACCTCGCTGGGCGTAGTTTCGGCCTGGCTCAACGACCAGGTCGCGTTCAGCGCCCCGCAGCTGCAACGCCAACTCGATACGCGTTTTCCCCGGACCTTCGCCACGCTTGGCGGACTGGTCCAGGTCACGCTCGACGACCCGCGGCTGTCGATCCCGCGCGGCGAGCACCGGCTGCGCCTGGATTTCGATGTCGCCATCGGCGGCCTCGCCGATGGCGGTCCCGGCCACCTTGCCCTGGCAAGCGGCCTGCGCTACGACGCGGCAACGCGCAGCCTGCACCTGCAGGATCCCGAGCTGCTCGAGTTCGATCTGCCCGGCGCCAACCGGTGGTTGAGCGGCGGTGCGCGTGGCGTGGTCAACAGCCTGCTGGCGGAATACGCGCGCAATGAGCCGGTCTACCGGCTGGACGACGATCTGCTGGCGAAGCTGCCGACAGGCAAGCACATCGGCGATGTCGAGATCATCGACGGCCGCGTGGTGGTGCGCCTTGAGCGCTGAGCACCGCAGCTTGCGTGCCCTTGCCGCGCTGGGAACCGCGCTTGCGCTCGCATGCGCGCTGGGCGGCTGCGGACGCGATGCGGCCGAGCACGAGACCGGCGCCAACAGGCAGGCCGCCGACGGATCGCTCCCACGGCCACAGCAGCCCGCCGGCAGCGTCACCGGGCTCAGCGGGGTGCAGGGCCCCGGCGACGTGCCCCTTGGCGGCGCGCAACCCGAGGCCCAAGCCGCGCCTGAGGACCCCCTGTTGCCGCTCGAGGACAATCCGGAAACCGGTCTCGCCACTGCCTCGGTCGATGAGGCGCTGGCCGCGCCGGAGCCTTCGCCGGACGAGGCCGCGGCGGTCATCCGCACTTACTACGCCGCGATCAATGCGCTCGATTATGGCCGTGCCTATGCCCTCTGGTCGGACGGCGGCCGTGCAAGCGGCCAGTCGCCCGACGGGTTCGCCGCGGGCTTCGATGGAACGTCGGTGGTCATGGTCGACATCGGCACACCCGGCGCAATCGAAAGCGCCGCCGGCTCGCGCTTCATCCGGGTCCCCGTGTCCCTGCGCGCGCAGCAGACCGACGGCAGCAGCCGCCGTTTCGAGGGCGAGTACGTGCTGCGCCGAGCGGCGGTCGATGGCGCCAGCGATGCACAGCGCACGTGGCGGATCGCCTCGGCGGACCTGCGCGAGGTTTCGACGCCCTGATGCGGAGCTCCGGCGTGGCAACGCCGGCGCCGGGTGACCCACCCCGACCTCCGAGGCGGCGGCCGAGTTCCTTGCCCGCTGGTCGGGCCGCCCGCGCGAGTTCCGCCTACTCGTGCCAATGCGGTAAAGGCCGCACCATCAGAACTGCGGCGTGCACCCACGTGCCTCCCCGTCGCGGTAGACGCGGGGGGCGGGACGTCGCGTCCGCGCTGGACCGCCGCTTCATTGGGCTGCGGCATCGTCCCGGAGTATTTCTTCCACCACAGCGCACCCCGAAGCTTTTCCATTCTTCGGGGCGCTCGGCCAGGGTGATGCCGCAGTTGTAGGTGAGCTCCCTGCCAGCGCAATGTTGCGAGATCCCCTTGATGGACACTTGCCCCTGTAGCGCCAGCCTTTGGCGTCTTCTTCGACCATTCGCCTCGCAGTTCGGCGCGCAGCTTGGTTGGTCCAGCGTGCGACGCTGGCCTTGACGCTGGCCTTGACCCTGGCGTCGACCACGCACCCGTCGTTGAGCGAAAGCAGAGAGGTATGGCCGCCCTTGTCGACATCGGCAGCGGTGTGCTGAAAGCCTCCGGGATAGGCCATCGTATTCAGATCTCTCCTCTGAAAAAGCGGCCTCTTCAGTAACTCAGGCGTCACGTAGTAAACACTTCTGGCGCACTAGCTTCGCGTTGACAGCAACCACCTGCGCTCAAAGCCCCTCAATTCAGCCTTATCACCGAGTCAGCACGTCCCCGCTGTCATGACTGCGTCGGATTAATCGTCCGCGCGATCGGTCGATCGGGACGAGGGTAAGTTAATGTCCAAGATATTAGTTCTTGGCGGCGACGGTTTCTGCGGTTGGCCTACGGCACTGCATCTGTCCTACCTCGGCCATGACGTTGTGATTGTCGACAACCTCTCGCGGCGACGCATTGACGCGGAGATGGGCGCGCAAAGCCTCACCCCCATCTCGACGATCGACGTGCGGCTGAACGCATGGCGCGAGGTCAGCGGTAACGTCATTCGTTTCCAGTATGTGGATATCGCGAAAGACTATGCGCGTCTGGCTGCGCTCGTCGATACGGAACGTCCCGACGCGATCGTGCATTTTGCCGAGCAACGATCCGCTCCGTATTCGATGCGTGGGCAGGTCGAAAAGCGCTACACGATGGACAATAATGTCTGCGGTACGCACAACCTGCTGGTGGCACTCGTCGAGGCGGACCTGGACTGTCACGTGGTTCACCTCGGCACGATGGGTGTCTACGGCTACTACGGTGCCGGATTCGAGATTCCGGAAGGGTACCTCAAGGTCAAAGTTCCGGACGACAATGGTGCCTTGATCGACCGGGAGATACTTTTCCCGACGCAGCCGGGAAGTGTTTACCACCTGACCAAGTCTGTGGACCAGCTCCTGTTCCAGTATTACGCCCACAACGACGGCGTTCGGGTTACCGATCTTCACCAGGGGGTGGTCTGGGGAACTCAGACGCAGGAAACCCGCCTTCATCCGGCCTTGGTCAACCGCTTCGACTACGAGGGCGAGTATGGGACGGTTCTCAATCGCTTCCTTGTCCAGGCAGCGATTGGCTACCCGCTGACCGTCCACGGTACGGGCGGTCAGACCCGCGCGTTCATCCATGTCGAAGACACGGTCCGGTGCGTCGAACTCGCAATCGCGAACCCGCCGCAACGCGGAGATCGCGTCAAGATTCTTAACCAGGCGGCGGAAACGCTGCGTGTGCGGGATCTTGCAGAGCTGGTTTCCAGGTTCACTGGGGCAGTGGTCAATTTCGTCCCGAATCCCCGCGAGGAAGCTGCCGAAAACGACTTGCGGGTCAGCAACGCCACCTTTCGCGGGCTTGGCCTGGATCCGATCCTGCTGACCGATGCACTGCTCACCGAAACCCTCGAGATTTCGGACCGTTATGTAGACCGGGTTGATCGGAGCCAGATCCGCGCCCGCTCTGCCTGGAACAAGTCACGTCGTGCGGCGCTGGAAGAGCCTGACCGGTCGTCCCCCGCGCACGAAGCACGACCCAACGATGAAGGAGAAGGTATATGAGACTGTGGGTTTTGTGCCTGCTGGCACTTCTCTTCGTCGGCTTGCTCATCGCGGTGGAGCAGAGCGGGGTTTTCGATCGCGTCATGGGGCGAAACGCTCAGGTCACCGTTCCGGTGTTCGGTGACTACCAGCGCGGCTCCCTTTCATTCCAGGATGACAACGATGGCGGGAAGGACGTATTCGTCGCGCAAGTCCATCCCGACGCACCCCTGATTCTCTCCGGATTCCCGTCCTACGCGAGCGAGCAATTCCAGTTGCCCAGCGACAGCCGGCCACTGAGCGGCACGTACAACCTCGCCTTCATGTCGGACGCGGTTCCGGGGGCCGAAGGCGCGCTGCGCGTCACCATCAACGGCATCAAGCGCGCGGACACCGTGCTCCAGCACGGGCCGGCCCGCCAACGCGTCCAGGTGGAGCTCACCCCGACCGAACTGGCGGCTGGCGAGCTCGATGTGCGGCTTGCGCTCGTCGGCCATGGACCGATGGCGGAATGCACGCCGAACGAAGCGCTGGCTGCGGTCGTCACCATCCTGCCGGAGACCGGCCTGCGACTGGCGCTCGACAAGCCAGCCTCGACGACGGCCGACCGGCTGGCGCTCTGGGGTGACCTGATCCCGGTGAAATGGGGCGCCGACGAGAAAGCCGGCGACTCCGTCACGCTGATCACTGCGGCACGCCTCGTCCAAAGAGGCTATGGCATCTATTTCGGAGACAGCGGCTATGCCGGCCAGCAACTGGTCGACCTGGAGAAAGCCGCGGCCGGCCGTCCGTTGCGCTTGCCAGAGCTGCGCTACCCCATCAGCCTCGCCTCGGCGGGTGAGAATGCCGGGGCCCGTCGCTTCGACCGCGAGACCACCTGGCGCTACCGCTATGACGTGTCGCAGCTGCCGAACGGAGAATTGCCGTCGGCCCTTGACCTGCGCATGTTGATGGGGCCGATAGGCGAGACCCGCACCGCCTTGTTCGTCACGTTGAACGACCATCTGTTGCTCACGCGCACCCTGAGCGACGTGGACCAGCGCCTTGACACCTCGGTTGCATTGCCGGCCGCCGATCACGCCGAACGCAATGAACTGGCCATCACCTTGACGGCGCATGAGCGGGACGAGCTACGTTGCGGCTCGCGTCGCCTGATCGCAGCGGAGATGCTGCCCGACACGGTGCTCGTTGGCGGGGGTGAGCGCGTTGTTACCCCGCTTGCACAGTTGGCGGCACTGCTGCACGCCAACATGCCGGTCGCGCTCGGTAGCGGTCCGCTCAGCGCGCCGCAGGCGCAGACCTCGGCCCTGCTGCTGGGGCAGATGAACCCGACGTCGATTTCCTTCTCTCCCACACAGCCAGGTTCCACGATCGAGGTGCTGAGCGGAGACCTGTCGGCGGCGCTGGCTCAGGTTCGCCCGGCTGGACAGCAATGGCTGGTCTACTTTCCTGGCGACGAGCGCGAGGGAGCGGTCGTGGAGCGGTTCTCGCCACAGGCCGGTGCGGCCAGGGCAGCTGTCGCTCTGCTGGTGACTCTCAATCGGCCGGCCGAGGTGGCCGCGCCGGCGGCGGGTGCAACCGGCGCGCCCCGCGCCACTGCCGATGCTGCACGCTAATGCTTCCTCCGGAGTCCGACCGTCGGCGAGCCACTTTCGGATCGGCCGACAGCTTGGCCGGCGGTCTGGCGTCTCCAGTGGCGCTGTCGCGCGCGCCAGCGCTCCTGCTGACCTTTGCCATCCTTGCGCTGCTTCAACTGTGGGTGTTCGAGCTTGGTCATCTCGATCACATCTTCTACGCCCACGATTATGTGCTTGGGCCGTACGTCGGGTTCAGCGCGGTCTCGATCCGCACCTTCATGCTGTCCTTCTTCGTCGCATTCTCGATTTACGCGGCAGGAACGGCTCGGGCACGGATCCTGTTCTGTCTCGATGTATGCCTGCGCTATATCGCCTTGTGTCTCATCCTCGACATGGGAAGCATCGCCCTGTTCGCCTACACGGGGTCGCCGTTCCCCCTGCTCGCGATCCAGGTCATGGCCGGTTTCGCCGGCTTCGCGGTATTCGCTTTTGTCATCATCCGGCGTGGCGCCATGCCTTCACCTGTTCCGGTCGTGCGCGGGCATCAGCCCAACACCCGGACGTTCTGGCGCTTGGGACTGACCGGGGCGGTGGCTACGATCGTATCGACATGGGCTGCATTGACGCCCAACCCGCTGTTTGACGAACTGCGCAGGATCACCCTGCTCGGCGGCATCGGCCCCGGGATCATCCTGCTCCTGCTGGTGTGGTTCGCCCAGCTTTACGTGATTGCAATCTTCGAGCGGAATCGCCACTTGCGTCGCGATTTCAGGCCGCCGATTTCGATCATCGTGCCGGCGCATAACGAGGAGTACGTGATCGGCCAGACGATCCAGTACATCGATCGTGCCGCGGCCTATTACGGGCAACCGGTCGAAGTGATCGTCATCGACAACGGATCGCAGGACGCGACGGCGGAGATCGCGCGGGCCACGATCCAAACCTGCCGGGCGATCCAAGGCGCGGTCCTTCATGTCGGCACCCCGGGAAAGGCGCACGCCCTGAACGAAGGGGTCATGCGGGCCAGCTACGACTTCATTGTCCGGATCGACGCGGACACCCATGTCCGCGAGGACAACCTTGCGCTCGCGATGCAGAATTTCGCCGATCCGAGCGTCGGCGCGGTCGGCGGAGTTCCCCTGCCACCGGGCGGCGGAATCTTCGATCCGGGTCGCCGGGTCGAGGTGATCGTCAAGCACGGCTTTTATTCTCCCGCACTCAGCGCAGCGTCCGGCCTGGTCGGGATCCCCGGCATGTTCGTCGTCTATCGCGCGGAAGCAGTGCGCTCGGTCGGGCAGTTCGCATCTGGCATGAACGGTGAGGACACCGACTTCTCCCTGCGGATCGCGGAACTCGGATATCGCACGCTGGTCGACCAGCGCATCGGCTATGTGTCGGAGGTGCCGACCAGCTTCGCCCACCTTCGCGAGCAACGGTTGCGCTGGTTCCGGTCGGTGTATCACGTCAGCGCTCGTGCGCACTCGCTGATCAGTTCCTCCAACTTCAGCGTTCGCGGGAAGCTGGTACTCCCGTACATGCTGCTGAACACCTCGCGTCGGGCCATGATGATGCCGCTGGTCGCATTCGGTGTTCTGGAGCTCCTGATCACGTCGGCGTCGGTGGCGCTCCCGCACTGGCAGGCAATCGTGGCCGTGCTGATCGGCTCTCCAATGCTGGCGGCGGCCCTTGCGATCCTGGCGAATAATCGTCCGCGGGCACTGCTTTCGCTGCCGGCGTACGTCCTCTTCCGCGCACTGCGTTCGTGGTACACGCTGGAATCGGCGCTCAGCATTCCGATCATGTCGACCTCGACGCGGATCCAGATCGGCCGTGACCCCTGGCCGCAAAGCCCGCCACCGAACCCGCGTCCCGAGGAGGCCGCATGAAAAGGATCGCGCTCGCGGCGACTCTCGCCTCTGCAGTGGCGCTGCAATCTGCCTGGGCTCAGGAGGACCGCGTTTGGGTCGACGGCGAGCTGTCCTACGGCCTTGACGTGGTGCCACCGGATGTCGTCGACACTTCACCGGAGCAGGATCGCATCCGATCTGGCTTCGATGGGGAGATCGGCGTGAACTACGACCTCGGGCCCGCGATCGTGCGCGCATCGGCCGGGGCCCGCATCTTCCCCTCGGAGTCGGATTACAACCGCTACCCGCTTGCCATCGCGGCCCGCTACGACGTGCCGCTGACCTCTGACAACAGGACCAGGCTGCGATTTCAGCCGAGCTACGAATATGTGTTCGGAAATGATGGGCGGGTATTCGATCGGCCGCGGCTGGATACGCAACTCATCCACCGCCACAATCCGGAGCACACCACGACGCTGCGTTTGCGTTACGGCTATCGCAACCAGACCGAGCGACGCTTCAGCGGATACGACCAGAGCGAGTGGCTGGGTGAAGTTCGCCACTTCTGGCGTCCCAACGGCGGCCCCACGAGGATCACGGGTTCGCTCCTGGGCCTGCGCGCGGATGCCGACGACGATCGTTTCAGCTACAACGGCTATGGCGCCCAGCTGATCGCGCGCACCGACCTGCGTGACGATCTGCAAGCCTATGGTCGCGTCTACTTCGCGCATCGGGACTACAAAGCCCCGTTCTCATCCCTCTATCCGTACGATCGCAGCGACAACACATTGCGCGTCACCGCCGGTCTCGAGAAGCGACTGAACGAGCGCTTCAGTCTTTTTGGCGAGGCTGGATACGCCCGGAACAACTCGAACGTGCCGACGCGCCAGTACGACGGGTTCGTCGGGCGCATCGGCATCATCCTGCGCTAGCGCATCGGTGGCCTGACGACAGAGGGCGGAACCTGGTGTCCCAACCCTGGCGCGGCCTCACCTTGGGCAGCCGCGCCGCACCTATCCAGATCGAGGTCACACGCGGCGGCGGTGCCGGAGGGCGCGCGTATCCGGAACGCGGTTCCCGCCAGCAGTAGTGTGCCCGGCAGCGTCACCGGGCTCAGGGACGTAAGCGACCTGGCAACGGGCCCTAGCGGCAAGCCGCCTGTACCCGCGGAACCTGCCGACACCCCGCTGCCGCTGGAGGTCATCCGACAACAGGAGTCACCGCAGCATTGGGCGGTCCTGCTCTGGCTGCGCGCGAGCCACCGGGGACGCCGCGGCGGCAATCCGCACCCACCACGGGCGCTCAACGCGCTCGACTTCAGCCGCGCCCACGGTCTTTGGCCGAAAGGCGGCCCGCGAGCGACCAGTCCCCCGATCTGCTCGCGCCGGCTTCGGCGGGACGTCGGTCGTGATCATCGACATCGCCGCCACGCGGCTCTGTATCGACGCCGCCGCCAGCGCGTTGCAGACCCGGTCTCGCTGCGCACGCAACAGAAAGACGGAAGCAGCCGACGTTTCGAAGGCCATGATGATCTGCGCCCCCCGCAATAGCCGACGGCGCCAGCGAGGTGCAGCGCGTGTTGCCCTCACCGATCGGCGGGCTGTTGTCTTCGCTCCCCGATCGAGGGCGCCCGAGCCCGCACAGCCTGGGAATACAGGGGACCCGCCGGCGGGGCGCGCCTGAGACGTGAGGCAAGAAGTTGTGGTCCCGCGGAGAAGCAGGCGACCGCGCTGACGCGCAATTCCCGTAGTGCACCTGTACTTACGCCACCATCGGCACCCGCCGATGGCCCTCGCTTCTTCGGGCCCGAGGGGGCTCGCGGATGCTCCCGCGATGCGGAAGACGCTTTACTTCACTTCTTGGGCTGCAGCATCGTCCCGGTGCATGTCTTCGAACCACAGCGGCAGCCCCAGAGCTTCTTCAGTTTCGGGGTATGACGCTCGGCCAGGGTGATGCCGTAGTTGTAGGTCAGCTCCTCGCCGGGCGCGATGTCTCGGATCGCCTCGATGAACACCTTGTCCCTGTCGCGCCGGCCCTTGGCGTCTTCTTCGACCACCGCCTCGCAGTTCGGCTCGCAGCTGTGGTTGATCCAGCGCGCGACGTTGGCCTTGACGTTGGCGTCGATCACGTACTCGTCGTTGAGCGTGAACAGAAAGGTGTGCCCGTCCTCGTCGACATCGCCATATTCCTCGTCGACATCGTCATGGGTGCGCAGGAAGCCCTTGTAGCGGATGATCCGCTCGCCCTTGGCGAAGGCTCCCGTCGCAAACACACCATTGCCATGGATGCTGGAGAGGCGCGCCTCGATCTTCTTCGGCGGCTTGGACTTGGACTTGGACTTGTTCGGCATCGCAGGATCCGCGTCAGGGTTGCGGCGCATTGTGGACAACATCGCCACGGCCCGCCACTGCGCCACGTGCTGAACACCTGCAAGGCCGCTGCGTTGAGCGGGGCGCCGCAAAAGCGTACAATTTTGGTCCGCTTTGATCCGCCACCGGTCGCCTCCCCTCATCGTGCTTCGCGTCACCAAACTCACCGACTACGCAACCGTCGTACTGACCGTGCTCGCCGCCCGCCCGCAGGCGGTGATGAGTGCGACCGAGCTTGCCGAACATTCGGGACTCGAGGCGCCGACGGTCAGCAAGCTGCTCAAACCGCTGGCACAAGCCGGCCTGGTCGAGGGCTTCCGCGGCGCCACCGGCGGTTACCGGCTCGCCCGCGATGCCGCCCGCATCACGCTCGTCGAGATCGTCGAGGCCATGGAAGGGCCACTGGCGATCACCGAGTGCAGCCTCCACGACGGCCATTGCGGCATTTCCGAGCAGTGCGGCGTCAGCGGCAACTGGCGACGCATCAACGACGTGGTGGCCGATGCGCTGCGCGCCGTGACCCTGGCGCAGATGCTCGACGAATCATCGCGTCCGCACTCCATTTCCACCGCCGGCGGGGCCAAGCGCATCGACGCCCGCCTCGCCCGCACCTAGACAGTAGGCAGCCCCCATGGCCACCGACATCATCGAAGCACCTGCAAGCAACCGCGAAATCCACGAGCAGCTCGGCCGTCGCTACGACGCCGGCTTCGTCACCGACATCGAGTCCGACAGCTTCCCGCCCGGCCTCGACGAGGACGTCGTCCGCGCTCTTTCGGCGAAGAAGGAAGAGCCGCAGTGGATGACCGACTGGCGCGTCGCCGCGTACCGGCACTGGCTGACCATGCCGGTCCCGCACTGGGCGAAGCTCTCGATCGCGCCGATCGATTTCCAGTCGGTCAGCTACTACTCCGCGCCCAAGGCCAAGTACGCCTCGCTCGACGACGTGCCCAAGGAGCTGCTCGACACGTACGACAAACTGGGCGTACCGCTGCACGAACGTGCGCGGCTGGCCGGGGTCGCGGTGGACGCGGTGTTCGACTCGGTCTCCGTCGGCACCACCTTCAAGAAGGAGCTGGCCGAGAAGGGCATCATCTTCTGCTCGATGTCCGAGGCGATCCAGGAACACCCAGACCTCGTCAAGCAGTACCTCGGCAGCGTGGTGCCGGTGGGCGACAACTACTTCGCCGCGCTCAACTCGGCGGTGTTCTCCGACGGCAGCTTCGTGTTCATTCCCAAGGGCGTGCGCTGCCCGATGGAACTGTCCACCTATTTCCGCATCAACGCCGGCCACACCGGCCAGTTCGAACGCACGCTGGTGATCTGCGAGGACAAGGCCTATGTGTCCTACCTCGAAGGCTGCACCGCGCCGATGCGCGACGAGAACCAGCTGCATGCGGCGGTCGTCGAGCTGGTCGCGCTGGAAGACGCCGAGATCAAGTATTCGACGGTGCAGAACTGGTACCCGGGCGACGAAAACGGCAAAGGCGGCATCTACAACTTCGTGACCAAGCGCGCGGAGTGCCGTGGCGATCGCAGCAAGGTGGTCTGGGCCCAGGTCGAGACCGGTTCGGCGATCACCTGGAAGTATCCGTCCTGCGTGCTGCTGGGTGACGACTCCTCGGGCGAATTCCATTCGGTCGCGCTGACCCACCACCGCCAACAGGCCGACACCGGCACCAAGATGATCCACGTCGGCAAGCGCACCAAGTCGAAGATCGTCAGCAAGGGCATCAGCGCCGGTCGTGGCCAGAACACCTATCGCGGCCTGGTCCGGATCGGCGCCGGCGCCGAAGGCGCGCGCAACTACACCCAGTGCGATTCGCTGCTGATCGGCAAGGAGTGCGGCGCGCACACCTTCCCCTACATCGAGGTCAAGCATCCCGGTGCAACGGTGGAGCACGAAGCCACGACGTCGAAGATCAGCGACGACCAGATGTTCTACTGCCGCGCACGTGGCATCAGCGAGGAAGACGCGGTCAGCCTGATCGTCGACGGCTTCTGCAAGCAGGTGTTCCGCGAACTGCCGATGGAATTCGCGGTCGAGGCCAAGAAGCTGCTCGACGTGTCGCTGGAAGGCTCGGTCGGCTGATCCCGCCGGCCGGGCGGCGCGTGGTCGCGTCCGCCCACCCTGCTCCCCTTTTCATATTTCCGAATCCCGCATCCCATGCTCAATATCGACAACCTCCACGCCTCCATCAACGAGCGCGAAATCCTCAAGGGCCTCTCGCTGCATGTGAAGCCCGGCGAAGTGCACGCGATCATGGGGCCGAACGGCGCCGGCAAGTCCACGCTCGGCAACATCCTGTCGGGTCGTGACGGGTACGAAGTCACTGCCGGCAATGTGTCGTTCGAAGGCGACGACCTGCTGGCGCTGGAGCCCGAGGAGCGGGCCGCTGCCGGCGTGTTCCTGGCGTTCCAGTATCCGGTCGAAATTCCGGGCGTGAACAACACCTATTTCCTGCGCAGCGCGCTCAATGCGCAGCGCAAGGCTCGCGGCGAGGAAGAACTCGATTCGATGCAGTTCCTCAAGCTGGTCCGCCAGAAGCTGGCCGTGCTGCACCTCGACGACCGCCTGCTGCACCGTGGCGTCAACGAGGGATTCTCGGGCGGCGAGAAGAAGCGCAACGAGATTTTCCAGCTGGCCGTTCTCGAACCGAAGCTGGCAATCCTCGACGAAACCGATTCGGGTCTCGACATCGACGCGCTCAAGAGCGTCGCCGACGGCGTCAACGCGCTGCGCTCGCCCGACCGCGCCTTCATCGTGATCACCCACTACCAGCGCCTGCTCGACTACATCAAGCCCGACGTGGTCCACGTGCTCGCCGATGGCCGCATCGTGCAGAGCGGCGGTCCGGAACTGGCGCTGCAGCTCGAGGCCCAGGGTTATGCCTGGATCAAGGATCGCGTTGCCCCGGAGACCGTTGCCTGATGAGCGCGCTGCTCGACTCCCTCGCTGCCGGCTTCGACGGCGATGCCACTCGTCGCGCCGCACTCGATGCCGCGCTTGCGACCGGCCTGCCCGGACCGCGCAGCGAATCGTGGAAATACACCTCGCTTCGGGCGCTCGAACGCCGGAGCTTCGGCGCTGCGACCGGCGGGTTCATGGTGGATACGGCGCTGCTCGCCGACATTCCCGCGCCGCGCATCGTGTTCGTCAACGGTGGATATTCCGACGCACTGTCCGACACTGCGCCCATCCCCGGCCTGACGATCGGCCGCACCGGCGCGGTCGCCTCCCTGCCGTTGATCGAGGACCGTGGCGATGCGGTGTTTGCCCGCCTCAATGCCGCGCTGGCCGATGACGGCATCTCGCTCACCGTCGCCGACGGCGCGCAGGTCGAGCGCCCTGTGCACCTGGTGTTCGTTGGCGCGCCGGCGGATGGCGATCTCGCCTGGCACCTGCGCCATCACATCGCACTGGGCGCGGACGCATCGCTGACCCTGGTCGAACATCACATCGACGCCGCCGCGCACCGCCATCTCGACAACAGCGTGATGTCGCTGCGTCTCGCCGACCGCGCGGCGCTGCGCCATGTCCGCCTGCAACAGCGCGACGCCGGTGCGACGAGCTTTCTGCGCACCGATGCCGAGCTCCAGGCCGCCTCGGCCTATACCCGGGTCGACGTCGAAGCGGGCGGCGCGCTGTCGCGCCATGAGCTCGACGTGCGCCTGCTCGGCAAGGCCGCCTCGCTGACCGCCAACGGCGTGCTGCTGGCCGGCGGTCGCGCCCATGTCGATACGCGCCTGGGCATCCGCCACGTGGCCCGCGACACATCCTGCGAACTCAAGTGGCGCGGCATCGGGGACCAGCGTGGCCGCGTGGTGTTCCATGGCGGCATTACCATCGATGCGGGGGCCGACGGCGCCGACGCCCGCCTGTCGAACAAGAACCTGCTGCTGTCGCCCACCGCCGAGATCGACACCCAGCCAGTGCTGGTGATCCATGCCGACGAAGTACAGGCCGCGCATGGCGCAACCGTGGGCCAGCTGGACCCCGGCGCGCTGTTCTACCTGCGCTCGCGCGGCCTGCCTGCGCCCGAGGCCCGGCGCCTGCTGACCACTGCCTTCGTGCGCGAGCCATTGGCGGCGATCGCCATGCCGGAACTGCGCGCGCAGGCCGAAGCCGGCCTCGACCGCGCCCTGGCCGCGCTCGCCCGCGCATGAGCCCTGTGCCGCCGGTGATGCCGCCATTCGACGCGCCCAGCGTGGCGCAACACGACGGCGCGGTGGACTGGGCTGCCGTGCGCGCGGATTTCCCGCTGTTGCTGCGCGAGGTCCACGGCAAGCCGCTGATCTATCTCGACAACGCCAATACCGGGCAGAAGCCGGCGTCGGTGATCGAGGCGGTCGACGGGTATTACCGGCGGCAGAACGCCAACGTCAGCCGTGCCGTCCACCAGCTCGGCACCGAGGCCACGGAAGCCTACGAGGGCACGCGTGGCAAGCTCGCCCGCTTCCTCAATGTGCGCGCCGACGAACTGGTGCTGTGCAGCGGCACCACGTTCGCGATCAACCTTGTCGCCTATTCCTGGGCGCTGCCACGCCTGGGGCCCGGCGACACCATCCTGGTGTCGCGGATGGAGCACCACGCCAACATCGTGCCCTGGCGGCTGGTGGCCGACCGCACCGGGGCCACCGTGCGTGTGGCGGAGATCCTCGACGACGGCACGCTCGACCTGGATGCGCTTCGGCGCGCGATGACGCCCGACGTCAAGCTGCTTGCGCTGACCCATGTCTCCAACGTGCTCGGCACGGTGAACCCGGTGCGGGAGATCTGCCGCGAGGCGCGCAGGCGCGGTGTCGTCACCGTCATCGACGGCTCCCAGGCAGTCCCGCACATGCGCGTCGACATCGCCGCGCTGGGTTGCGACTTCTACGCCTTCACCGGCCACAAGATGTGCGGACCGACCGGCACCGGGGCGCTGTGGGCGCGGCGCGAACATCTCGAGGCGATGCCGCCGTTCCTCGGCGGCGGCGAGATGATCCGCGAAGTCAGTTTCGAGCGGATCGTCTACAACGACCCGCCGCACCGGTTCGAGGCCGGCACACCGAACATCGCCGGCTTCGTGGGCCTGGGCGCGGCGGTCGATTACCTCGAGCGGTTGGGGCCCGAGCAGGTCGAACGCCGCGAAGGCGAACTGCTCGCGCACCTGACCGAGTCGCTGTCGCAGGTGGACGGCCTGCGCATCCTCGGCAACGCACCGCGCAAGGCGGCGGTGGTGTCGTTCCTGCTCGAGGGCGCGCACGCCCATGACCTGGCGACGCTGCTGGACCTCGAAGGCGTCGCGATCCGCTCCGGCCAGCATTGCGCGCATCCGTTGCTGCAGTTCTATGGCGTGGCCGCGACCTGCCGCGTCTCGCCAGCGTTCTACAACACGCATGACGAGATCGACACCTTCGTCGCCGCCCTGCTCAAGGTGCGACGCCTGCTGGGTTGAAACGCGGCCCTGGCGTGCGTGGCGGATCGTCCGCGCGCCAATCTCCGCGCAGCCGCCTCCACGGGCGCCCTCGCAGCCGCGACCATCTCGGGTTGCCGCCAGAGCGGACCCGGCCGCGATGAAGCGGGCCGCGAATCGCATGCATCCCTGCATCGCGGGATAATGCGCGCCTCCGAACTTCCCGTGCTCCCATGCCCGCACCCGTTTTCCGTATCGCCACGGCGGCCGATATCCCGGCCCTCGTCGCCCTGGTGACCTCGGCCTACCGTGGCGACAGCAGCCGCGCCGGCTGGACCACCGAGGCGGACCTTCTCGACGGCGCACGGATCGATCCCGAACTGCTGCGGGCCGATATCGCCCGACACGACAGCCAGGTCGTCGTGATCGACGGCGAAGCAGGTCGCCTGCTCGCCTGTGCCCACGTGGCAATCGAGGACGGCGACGGCTACTTCGGCATGTTCGCCGTCGACCCCGCGCTGCAGGGCCGCGGCACCGGAGATGCACTGCTCGCCGAATGCGAGCGCATCGCTCGCGAGCAGTGGCACCTGCCCGGCATGCGCATGACGGTGATCGACCTGCGCGAGTCGCTGATCGCGTGGTACGCGCGTCGCGGCTACCGGCGCACCGGAGTCCACAAGCCGTTTCCCTACGGAGACATCCGCTTCGGCCGGCCGAAGCGCGACGATCTGCGCTTCGAGGTGCTCGACAAACGATTCCGGAGCGAACCATGAGCGAGACCTGGACCTACATCTGTGCGACCGGCGAACTGCTGCCGGGCGAGATGCGCAGCGGATTCGACGAAGTGACCGGCGCGCCGATTGTGGTCTTCAACCACGACGGCGAGCTTTACGCGCTCGAGGACCAGTGCAGCCACGAAGACTTCGCGTTGTCGGGCGGCGGCGCATTCGACCCCGAAGCCGCCACGATCGAGTGCGTGCTGCACGGCGCCAGGTTCGACATCCGCGACGGACGCGCGCTCTGCGCGCCCGCGTACGAGCCGGTGGCCAAGTTTCCCACCCGGATCGAACACGGCGGGGTCTGGGCGCGCGACGACCGGGACTGAAGCGCGTCGGTGGAATAGTTCTCGTTTGATGTCGAGAATCATTCTCGGTTAGAATTCCTGCCGGGCATTTCGCCCGGTCGGAACTACGCGCCGCATGCCAACCGCGCACCGCCTCAACAGACCGCGTACAGCCGCGATGCGGACACGCCATGCGTGGCTGCACCGGCTCTGCGACAGCCTTCAAGCTGAAGGCGCCAGTCCGGTCGCATGCCTTCAGTGCTCTCTGCCGAAGCCTTGTCCCAACCATGGCAGCTGTTGCTTCAGCGCGGAGGCCGCGTGTCCGTACACCGGCACCTTCGAACAGCCCGCTGCCCGTCGACATCACCCTGCGCCCAGCATCGGGGCTTGCCGCGGAAGCACAGCTCACGGCCCCGCGGCCATTGCCGACCTCTTGCCTGTCCGCGACGCCGACCCCGCAGTGGGCCGGTGCGGCGTCGCCATGAGCTTCTTTACCGACGCGGCCCGGATCGATCGACCCGCACTTCCCACCCACGGAGCGATCCCCCGGCTCCGCGCCTCCCTTCAACCCGGCCAGCCGACGCCCGCCGCGTAACGATATTTTTCTCGAGATCCCCATGAACCGTTTCCCGTTCCGTCGTCCGCTCGCCGTCGCCCTGCTCGCCGTGATCTCTACGCCCGTCTTTGCGGATGCGGCGGACGCTTCCGCGCCAACCGATTTCGACACCATCGTCGTCACTGCCGCCGGCTTCGAGCAGAAGCTCACCGATGCACCGGCCAGCATCAGCGTGATTACCCAGGAAGACCTGGCCAGCCGTCCCTACATGACACTGCTGGACGCGGTGCGCGACATTGAAGGCGTCGATGTGGGCGAGACCCGGGACAAGACCGGCCAAGGCTCGGTCTCGATGCGCGGCATGGGTCCGGACTACACGCTGATCCTGATCGACGGCAAGCGCCAGAACAATCACGGCGACATCTATCCCAACAACTTCGGTGGCAACCAGTTCAACCACATCCCGCCGCTGGACGCGATCGAGCGGATCGAGGTCATCCGCGGCCCCGCATCCACACTCTACGGTGCCGACGCGATGGGTGGCGTCATCAACATCATCACCCGGAAGGTGCTCGATGCCTGGCACGGCTCGGCCACGGTCGGCCGCTCGTTCGAGGACAGCGAGTTCGGCGACGACAGCACCGTGGACGCCTTCGTCACCGGCCCGCTCGCGCCCGGCGTACTGAACCTCAGCGCGCGCGCCAGCTGGTACGAACGCGATGCGTCGAATCCCACCTATGCGCCCGTCCTCGATCCCGAAGGCGTGGAGCACAGCCGCCCGCTGGGCTTCGGCGGTGGCGGCAAGACCGTCGACAACACCAACAAGGCCGGCGGCCTCACCCTCGTCTGGACGCCGACCGAAAGCCAGAGCCTGACCCTGGACTACGACACCTCCCGCCAGGAATACGACAACGCCTTCAGGATCAACGACGCTGGCGTCGAGGAATATCCGGTCGGCACGGTCGACAACATCAACAGCATCTTCAGTGCCGGCAACTTCTGTCTCGGCGCCACGGGCGCCAATGCCACCGCCTGTCGCGGCAATGGCGGCACCTGGGCGCGCCGTGCCAATCCGCGCGTCGGCTATGGCGCGGTGCAGAAGTTCACCCGCGATGCCTGGTCACTGACCCACGAGGGGCGTTGGGACTTCGGCAACAGTTTCGTGTCACTGGCCCACGTGGCCACCAACAACGACGGCCGCACCATGCCGTTCACCGTGGAGGAACGCGCGCAGTTGCTGGAGATGATCGACGGCACCGGTCCCTATGCGGGCCTGCCGTTGGCGGAGCGCCGCGCACTAGCGGAATCCGCGTTCCTGCCGCGCCCCAAGCGCACGCTCGAGAGTGCGCAGTACACGCTCGACGCCAAGCTCGACATGCCCTTCAAGCTGGCCGGCGACCACACCGCCGTGGTCGGCGCGCAGGTGATCCGGGGCGAGCTGACCGACGGCATCTTCGGCATCGAGAGCGGCACGCCCGGGATGAAGCAGGAACACGACATGTACTCGGTCTTCGCCGAGGACACGTGGTATGTGACCACGCCGTTCGCGCTGACCGCCGGCCTGCGCTGGGACGATCACCAGGTCTTCGGCAACCACCTCAGTCCGCGCCTGTACGGCGTTTACACGGTGAGCCCGAGTTGGACGGTCAAGGGCGGCGTCAGCACCGGCTTCAAGACACCCAAGACCACCCAGCTCTACGACGGCGTGACCGGCTTCGGCGGACAGGGCACCCAGCCGCTGTTCGGCAACCCCGACCTGCAGCCCGAGACCAGCACCAGCACCGAAGTGGCCGTGTACTGGCAGAGCCCGGCGGGCCACAACTTCAACCTCACCCTGTTCCGGAACGAGTTCGAGGACAAGATCACGTCACAGGCCTGTGGGCCGGGCACCACGCTCGCCTGCACGAGCGCGGGCGAATACGCCGACATCGGCTATGCCTCGAGCAACAGGACCGTCAATCTCGACGAGGTGGTGATCCAGGGCGCCGAAGTGGCGGGGCGCTGGCAGATCAGTGAGACCTTCGCTTTTCGCGCCAACTACACCTTCACCGACAGCGAGCAGAAGAGTGGAAGCGAGATCGGCCTTCCGCTGGGCAACAGTGCGCGGCACATGGCCAACGCGACGCTCGACTGGCAGGCCAGCGAGCGGTTGAGCATGTTCCTGACCGCCGAGGCCCGCTCCAAGCGCTACTTCGCCCTGCATACGATCACCCAGGAGCCCCTCTACTACCGCGACTACGAGGTGCTGCACCTGGGCGCGTCCTTCAAGCTCAACGAACACGTCACCCTCAACGGCCGCATCAACAACCTGCTCGACCGGGATTTCACGACCTACGACACCCAGTTCCGTGAACTGGACAACACACCCGGCTATGACGGCACCAACGAGATCCTGTATTTCGACCACTACAACAACAAGGACAAGGCCCGCGGTCTCTGGCTGAGCGTGAACCTGCGCTTCTGAGTGCAATCGCCTGCAGAGGCGGGAGGAGCGGGGGAAGCGACGTACCGCCCCCGCTCCACACCGGCCGGAACGGAACGGTCCGCCAGCAGGCAACGGGAGCGGCGCGAGACCGGTCGATCGCCGAGCGGATATCGGCTCGGTCAAGGCAGCGCGGCGCCGCGTGCCGGTGTCGGCGCCCGGCGGACATTGCAGCCGCAGCCCGCTCAGTCCCCGGGCCGGGCGTGCCTGGACGAGTTGGTGAAGACGTAAGCCACTATCGCCTCGGGCCCCCAGTCCGCGAAAAGGCCTGGGGCCAGTTGACCAACGTATGCCCGGGCTACGCCGTTCCAGGAAGACTTCAAGCCGGCTGCCCAAGATGGTTCCTGCTTTGGTTCTCCAACAGTGGCCGGACATCCGGCAGCTGCCATTGGGAGCCCTCCCCGGCTCAGGCAACGGGCAGGCGCGGTAGGCCGCAGGCAGCATCGGGCACTGCTCGGCCCGGAGTTCCGGAGTTCCGGAGTTCCGGAGTTCCGGAGTTCCGGAGTTCCGGAGTTCCGGAGTAGAGGCTCCGCGCGGCGGCACCGCGAAATGCGACCGTACCAGCAGCCATTCCGGGGCCGAGGTGGCCGAGCGGCCATCTCCGCAGGATGTCCGCGGCTCCAGACGTTCGAGGGAAACGCCACCTACCTTTCCCCCCGCTGATACGGCGCCAGGCCCACTACCTTGAGCAGCCCGGCTGATCGCTCTTCAAACCGGGCAGGGATCACGCCCGTGTCGCATCACTGAACTTCCCAAGTAGCAGCGAGCCCCCACCATCGAGCACATAACGGCTGCGCAGCTCGGATGCGCGCAACAGCAACGTATCACCGCGCTCGAGCGGTGGCAGCGCGGTCCTCGCCAGACACGCCTGCCCGGCCAGCACGTGCACAAGCCAACAGTCTCCGGGATCGACGAAAACCAGCATCGTGCCGACGAGCGGGCGCAACCAGGTCGCCGCCTCGACGAGGTCGGGGCGCCACATCAGGTTGAGCGCGCTGACACCCGGGCCGACGGGCTCGCCCTGCAGCCCGCGCGCTCCCGAAAAACGCAAGCGTGCGTACGGTGGCTCCAGGTCTACGACCTCGCCATCATCGAACCGCAGCCTCAGCCCATCGCCGCTCAGCAACATCTGTTCGCGCTCGGCGCCGTCGAATCGCGAGAACGCGGCAGCCTGTCCGATCTCCGCGATCGAGATCCGCCAACGCCAGCCACCGCCATCCGAAGCCGGCTCCGCGTGGATTTCCCGCGTCCAGCCGAGGTCGTTGCGCCAACGCACGCGCCGGGCCTCGTTCGCGGGCAAAAACTGGATGTCAGCTGGTGCGCTCATCCCGGCAGTCTAGATCGGTATGCCCAAGGAGCATCCATCCACCTGCCCACGGTCTGCAGGGCACAAGCGCTCACGCATGGCGATCGGCTTTCCAGCCCCTGGCCCGGGACATGCACCGCCAGGTTTTCATCTGCCCACAAAGGGTCGCCCGCGTTCGCATCCAATGCGAGGCGGGCGACGATTACGTCCCTGTAACGGCATCCTGCCGGTCCCGTGGAGCATCCTGCTCCTCGACTGCCGCCAGCACTCCATGTGCGGGCGGCAGCGATGGGGCAAGTCAGCGCAGTGGCGCTGCCCCCTTGTTCGCTGCGGCGGCAGCCGCAGGTGCCGCAGGCTTCGGTCGGGCAGCTGCCGGGCGGGCCGCAGCTGCACCGACTTCGATGCGATCGACGTTCTGCTCCACCGTCCTCATCCCGATCCCCTTCACCATCGCCAGCTGTTCGGCGCTCTTGAAAGGACCGTTCTCGTTCCGGTAAGCAACGATGGCCTCGGCCTTCGCCTGTCCTACGTTGTGGAGCGCCCGCGCCAGCGTTGCCGCATCGGCGGTGTTGATGTTGACCTTCTGGGTGTCGTTGGCGAATGCGGTGCCTGCAAGCAGCAGCGACAGGCACAGCGACACAAACATGGCCCGAATCGACTTCATGTCTAACTCCTTGGTATTGGGTGGAATCCATTCCCGACCGGCGATGCTGCGTCCTTGCCGGTACTGCCAGTCTTCCCAACACCAGGCGGACAGGATATCCGCCGCGCGGTTGGCCACTAACCAGCCAATTGCCCGCAGTGGCGTAGGAAAAATCCTACAAAGTTCCTGCGCGCTAGAATTGGACAACCCACGCAACCGGAGTCTCCCCCATGGACACCCGCCAGGCCGACCGCTTCGTCGGCGCCAAATGGGACGATGACATCGTCCCCCAGCTCGTCGAATACATCCGGATCCCCAACAAGTCGCCGATGTTCGACGCCGACTGGGTCGCGAACGGACATATGGAGCGCGCCGTCGAGCTGATGTCCGACTGGGCGCGGGCGCAGGCGATTGCGGGCATGTCCCTTGAAGTCGTGCGCCTTGAGGGCCGCACTCCGGTGATCTTCATCGAGATCCCGGCCGCGAACGGTGGCAGCGACGACGATTGCGTGCTGCTGTACGGACACCTCGACAAGCAGCCGGAAATGACCGGCTGGGATGACGACCTGGGCCCCTGGAAGCCGGTCCTGCGCGACGGCAAGCTATATGGCCGCGGCGGCGCCGACGACGGCTATGCGATCTATGGCTCGCTCACCGCGATCCTCGCGCTGCACGAGCAGGGCCTGCCGCACGCGCGCTGCGTGGTGCTGATCGAGGCGTGCGAGGAATCGGGCAGCTACGACCTTCCCGCATACGTGGACCATCTCGCCGAACGCATCGGCAAGCCGTCGCTGGTCGTCTGCCTGGACTCGGGTTGCGGCAACTACGACCAGCTGTGGTGCACCACGTCACTGCGCGGGCTCACGGGCGGCAATCTTTCGGTCAAGGTGCTCGACGAAGGGGTGCATTCGGGCGACGCGTCGGGTGTCGTGCCGTCGAGCTTCCGACTGCTGCGACAGTTGCTCTCGCGCATCGAAGACGAACGCAGCGGCCGCATCCTCCTGGAAGGACTGCACGCCGAGATTCCGGCCGAACGCCTCGAACAAGCGCGCCGCGTGGCCGACGTGCTCGATGTTGCGGTCTACGACAAGTTCCCGATGACGGGCGCGCTCCGCCCGATGTTTCCCCAGGACGCCGACGAAAAACCCAGCGAAGACCTGTCCGAACTCGTTCTCAACCGCACTTGGCGGCCGGCATTGTCGGTCACCGGGATCGACGGCATGCCGCCCTTGCAGTCTGCGGGCAACGTGTTGCGTCCGCATACCGCGGTCAAGCTGTCGCTGCGACTGCCCCCGACCGTCGACGGGAAGCGTGCTGGCGAATTGCTGCAGCAGGCGCTGCTCGCAGACCCGCCCAACGGGGCCACGGTCACCCTGGTGCTGGAGAAGGCCGCCACCGGATGGAACGCGCCGACGATGTCGCCATGGCTCACCCGGGCCATCGAAGATGCCAGCCAGGCGTTCTTCCACAAGCCCGCGATGTACATGGGCGAAGGCGGCTCGATCCCGTTCATGGGCATGCTGGGAGAGAAATTCCCGGGTGCGCAGTTCATGATCACCGGGGTGCTCGGACCGCATTCCAACGCGCATGGTCCCAACGAGTTCCTGCATATCGAGATGGGCAAGCGCGTCACCAGCTGCGTGGCGAAAGTGATCGCCGACCATCACCACGCCGGCCAGCGCGGAGAAACCCGTGGCATCGCGGTCTCCGCCGACAGTGGCACGCGACACGGCGACCACGGCTGCTGCTGAAGTCAGACGGGCCGGCGCCGGCCCGTCCACGGTCGCCAGAAAAAACCGAACTCAGTGAGAGGCAGCGAGGTAGTCGAGGACCTGCTCTGCGAGTACATCAGGATCGTGCAGCATCGCGTCCAGCCTGATGTCAGGTGTATCCGGCGCTTCATAAGGCGCATCCACCCCGGTGAAGTTCGGAAGCTCACCGCGACGCGCCTTGGCGTAAAGACCCTTCGGATCACGGCGCTCGGCCTCGGCGAGCGGCGCATCCACGAACACTTCCACGAAGTCGCCCGGATCGAACAGGCTTCGCGCCGCCGCGCGCTCCGCGCGATAGGGCGAGATGAAGCTGACGAGGACGATCAGGCCGGCGTCGGTCATCATCCGCGCGACTTCGGCGACACGCCGAAGGTTCTCCACTCGATCAGCCTCCGTGAAGCCGAGGTCGCGGTTGAGCCCATGCCGCACGTTGTCGCCGTCAAGCAGATAGGTATGAAGGCCTCGAGCATGCAGGGCGCGCTCGACCCGGTTTGCCACGGTCGATTTACCGGCGCCCGACAAGCCGGTGAACCAGATGCATCGAGGACGCTGCCCCTTCATTCGAGCGCGGGCGGCCCGATCGACATCAAGCACCTGCCAATGCAAGTTGTCTGCGCGACGCAGGCCGTGCCGGATCATTCCGGCACCCAAGGTCGCGAAGGACACTGGATCTACAAGAATGAACGCACCGAGGACCCGGCTTTTCGAGTAAGCGGAGAACGCGAAAGGCGTATCCAGGGCAAGCGTGACGCGACCGATACCATTGGCCTCCAGGCGCTTCTCCGCGAGCGGTTGCAGGGTGACGGGATCGAAGCGAGATTTCAGCTCCCCTATCCTTGCGCCGCCGGTCCTGCCCGCACTGCGGAACAGGTATCGCCTGCCGGCTACGAGCGGAGCATCGGCGAACCACAGTACATCGGCTTCCAGTTGATCACTGAACTCCACCTGCGCGTTGTCCGCGACGAGCACATCCCCCCGGCCCGCGTCGATCTCCTCGTCAAACCGGACGCTGATCGCACTGCCTGATTTGGCGCTCTCCACCTCTGATCCGGCATCCAGAATCCCGGCGATCGAGACATCGCGCCCCCCAGGCGCGACGGAGAGACGTTGACCACGCGTTACTTCCTTTCCTTGCCAAGTCCCGGCATACCATCGCGCTCCGTCCGGGCCCCGGCTGAGGAGCTGGATCGGGAGGCAATCGACTTCGTCAGCACGTGACGGCTCGGGCAGGTCTTCGATTGTTTGAAGGACCGTCGGGCCGTCATACCAGGCAAGTCGAGCCGACGACTCCGAAACATTGTCGCCATCGGCTGCCGCCACTGGAATCGCCGTTACATTCTCAAGGCCGAGAGCTTCACAGTGGACCCGGTACTTCTCAACGATCCCGCTGAAGAGATCCTGCCGGAAATCAACCCGATCCATCTTGTTCACCGCCAACACGATATTCCGCACTCCGAGAATCGAGGCGATCGCCGTGTGGCGAAGGGTCTGCAGCGAAAGTCCCTTCGCCGCATCGACCAGCAGGATCATGGCGTCCGCGGTCGATGCCCCGGTCGCCATATTGGGGGTGTATTCCACATGCCCGGGACAATCCGCAATGAGAAACCGCCGGCGGGATGTGCGCAGGTGTCTCCACGCAACATCGATCGTGATGCCCTGCTCCCGTTCGGCCGCCAGGCCATCCAGTAGAAGTGCGTAGTCAGGCTGCGACCCGCGCGTGCCGTGTTTTGCGCTCGCCGCCTGCAGCGCAGCCAACTCGTCATCCGGCACATTCTCCGCCGCGTAGAGCAAACGGCCTATCAGGGTGCTCTTGCCGTCGTCGACGCTTCCACAGGCGACAATCCGCAAAGTTTTACCGACCATCAGAAATACCCAGCACGCTTTTTCTCTTCCATACCGGCACCATCCACATGATCGATCGCGCGGCCCGCGCGTTCCGAGAGCCGCCCGCTTTCCATTTCCATAAGGATCTGATCGACATTCTCCGCCGACGACTCCACGGCGCCCGTCAAGGGGTAGCACCCGAGCGTTCTGAAACGCACCCGACGCTCCCGGACCTCCTCCCCTGGCTGCAGCACGAAACGCGCATCATCTACCACAAGCAACATACCGCCCCGCTCCACCACTGGCCTGGGGGCGGAGAAATACAATGGGACCACCGGAATATTTTCCTGTCGGATATAGCGCCAGACGTCCCGCTCGGTCCAATTCGATAGTGGGAACACCCTCACGCTTTCGTCCTCTCGGACCTTTGCGTTATAGAGATTCCAGAGCTCGGGGCGCTGCCGACGCGGGTCCCAGCGCTGCTCGGAATCCCGAAACGAGAAAACACGTTCCTTGGCTCGCGACTTTTCTTCGTCACGCCTCGCCCCGCCAATCGCCGCGTCGTAACGGCCGGCCTCCAGCGCCTGCTTGAGCGCCAACGTCTTCATGATTTCGGTATGCAGTGCCGCTCCATGAGTCAGCGGCCCGACACCATCGCGAATGCCGTCCGGATTCGTATGTACGCGAAGCTCCAGACCGGTTTCGACAGCACGCTGGTCGCGGAATGCAATCATCTCGCGAAATTTCCAGAGCGTATCGATGTGCAACAGCGGAATCGCCGGAACTGCCGGCGCGAATGCTTTCAGCAGCAGATGCAGCAGTACCGAACTGTCTTTCCCGATCGAGTACAACATCACCGGGCGACGGCTTTCCATTGCGACTTCGCGCAGTATGTGGATGCTCTCCGCCTCCAGCTCCGCAAGATCATTTTCAACGGTCTGCATGACATCTCCGACACCCCGGACGGGCAGCCAATTGTCGTTGATCGACAAGGGGAGGGGCAACGCCGCGCCAACACGAAACACGAAACACGGCATCTTCGGCTGAAGCAGACGGACGCAGTCAACAGACCTCTTCGGATATCGCGAGTGCTTTTTCGCCCTCTGCCCGGCGAGAGGCTGGCTATGGGCACAGTAGTTGCTCAGGGACGACGCACGGCGTGTCGCCCTATCAGTGGGCCCACCTCCCGCCGGCTGCCGGAGACGACTGCCGACCCGTCGACTTGCTCGGAGGCTTTCAGCCGGAGGCGTCGACGGGCCGGACAGGGCGCGCGTCGCTTGCGCGGCGGCGCATGATCCAGTTGAACAGCGGCGTCGCCATCAGCGTGGTGACGATCGCCATCAGCACCAGAATCGAGAACAGCCCCTGCTCGATGACGCCGGCCTGCAGGCCGATGTTGATGAGGATCAACTCCATCAACCCACGTGCGTTCATCAGCGCACCGATTGCCTGGGCATCTCGCGGGCTCTCGCCCGCAAGCCGCGCTGCCGCCCAGCACGCCAGGCCCTTGCCCGCAAAGGAAGCGACGAGGATTACGGCTGCGGCCAGCAGCAGCTGCGGCGCCATCACCAGACCCAGGTCGGTCTTCAGGCCGGAAAAGGTGAAGAACATCGGCAGGAAGAACACCACCACGAAGGGCTGCAAGGTCTCGCGCACGCGATCGACCAAGGCGCCCTTGGGCATGCACGCGCCAAGCAGGAACCCACCGAACACCGCGTGGATGCCGATCGCGTCCATCATCCACGCGCTCAGGCAGAACAGGATCAGCATGACGGCGAGCATCGTTGCGCTCAGGGGGGCGTCCGGGCGGACCGCGCCTGCAAGGCGACGCAGCAGGCGTCGCCCGACCAGCAGCATGAACACCGCATAGGCAATGCCGCCCCCGATCGCCACCCAGGCGCTGTCCCAGCTCCCGCCAAAACTCGCCAGCACCACGGCGAGGATGCACCAGGCGGCCGCGTCGTCCACTGCGCCGGCAGTCAGGGCGAGCGTGCCGAGCGGACTACCGGCCAGGCCGCGCTCGTGGATGATCCGGGCAAGCATCGGGAAGGCGGTGATCGCGATTGCCGCGCCGAGGAACAAGGCCGCATCGGATTGCCTGACCGTGGCGGAAAACAGACCCGGCACATCCTGCAGCCACGGCGTGATCAGGAACGCGAGCGCGAACGGCACCGCGATGCCCGCCACCGACACCGAAAACGCGCCCCGGAAGCGGGAACGGAAATGATCGCTGCGGAATTCGGTTCCGACCAGGAACATGTACAGGCCCACGCCGAACTGCGCGAACACGTACAGCGTGTCGAGCGTCTGCGCGGGGAACAGTGCGGCCTGCACGCCGGGAAACAGCCAGCCGAGCAGCGAGGGTCCCAGGGTCACGCCGGCGATCATTTCGCCGACGACCTGCGGTTGCCCCAAGCGCTGGGCGAGCCGGCCGACAAGCCGGCAGACCAGCAGGATCACCGCGGCCTGCAGAAAGAAGAACACCGAGAGCTGGGCAGTGGGCATCGGAGGATTCCATCGCCGGAGCGGCGCGCCGGCGATGATGCGCCGGCGGCGGGCGCAGGTAAACAGTCCGGCGCCACGAACGCGAAAGGCCCGCTTGCGCGGGCCTTCGACGTTCTCGCAATGGTGGCCGGGGAGGGAATCGAACCCCCGACACGGGGATTTTCAATCCCCTGCTCTACCAACTGAGCTACCCGGCCACTGCGGAGGCGCATCATACGAGGCGCGCCCGCGAACGGCAACCGTTTTTCACAAAATCCGGGTCGGCGACCGATTGAGCGGTCGGTCACAAGCAGAAGTCCCGGGCTGGCGACGCGTTAACATCGACCCTTCCACCACACCGGAGCGCCGCGCATGAAACCGTGGAAACTGCTGACGATCCTGCTGATGGCCGCGGTGCTCACCGCCTGCGCGACCGGTCCACGCCGCGTCTCGGAGCCGGCCGCCAGCATCCAGCAGCTCAGCGTGGGCGCCGATGGTGCATGGGCGCTCGAACTGCGGCTGCAGAACTACAGCAGCATCCCGATGCGCTTCGAATCGGTACGCCTGGAGCTGTCGGTAGGCGGCGAATCCGCAGGTGTTCTCGAAATCGCTCCGGCACTGACGGTCGGCCCGGAATCGGCCGACATCGTCGAGGTCGCCCTGCAGCCGTCTGCGCAAGGCCGCCTGCAGGCCGCGGATGCGCTTGCCGCCGGCCGTCGCCTGACCTACCGCATCGAAGGCACGCTACGCGCGGCGCCCGACGATCGAGGCAGCGCCAGGGACTACAAGGTCCGCCACGAAAGTGCGCTCAGCCCCGTGCCCGGCCTTCCCGGCGTAATGCGCTGAGCAGCACCCGCACGCCACGCGCACCCCTTCCACGAATACGAGCCACACCGACGCCATGAGTACCTATCACGCCCCGCTTACCGATATCCGTTTCGCGCTGCACGATGTCCTGCAGGTCGAACCCCTGTTCGCCTCACTCGGTTTCGAGGACGCCGGTCGGGAAACCCTCGATGCGGTGCTCGACGAATGCGCGCGGCTCTGCGAGACGGTACTGGCGCCACTGAACCGGATCGGCGACGAAGTCGGCGTCAGCTTCGACAAGGCGACCGGCGCGGTCACGACGCCCACGGGCTTCAAGGATGCCTATGACCAGTTCGTCGAGGGCGGCTGGACCGGCATCAGCGCTCCCGTGGAATTCGGCGGCATGGGGTTGCCGCACGGCATCGGCATCTGCCTGGAGGAGATGATCGACGCAGCCAACCTCGCATGGAGCAACTTCCCCCTGTTGTCACACGGCGCGGTCAATGCGCTGCACCACCATGGCGAGGACTGGCAGAAGGACGTCTTCCTCAAGCCACTGATCGCCGGCACCTGGACCGGCACGATGTGCCTGACGGAACCGCAATGCGGGACCGACCTCGGCCTGCTGAAGACCCGCGCCGAACCCCAGGCCGATGGCAGCTACGCGATCACGGGCACCAAGATATTCATCACCGCTGGCGAGCACGACCTCACCGACAACATCATCCACCTCGTACTCGCGCGCCTGCCCGATGCGCCCGAAGGCAGCCGTGGAATCTCGTTGTTCATCGTGCCCAAGATGCAGGTGGGTCGCGACGGCAGTGTCGGCACGCGAAACGCGGTGCGCTGCGGCGCGGTGGAACACAAGATGGGGATCCACGGCTCGGCCACCTGCGTCATGAACTTCGACGGTGCGCAGGGTTACCTGATCGGACACCCCCACAAGGGCCTGATGGCGATGTTTACGATGATGAACACCGCGCGGCTGGGCGTGGGGATCCAAGGCCTCGGACTGGCGACGCGGGCCTATGAGAACGCACTGCGTTATGCACGCGAGCGCCTGCAGTCGCGCGCGCTTTCGGGCGCGAAGCTGCCCTCAAAACCGGCCGATCCGATCCTTGTCCAGCCCGATGTCCGACGCATGCTGCTGACCTGCAAGGCGCTGACCGAGGGCGGGCGCCTGCTCGCCTACCACGCCGGCTCGCTGGTCGACAGCGCCGCGCATGCCCAGGATCCGCTGGCGCGCAAGCAGGCCGACGACCTGCTCGGCTTCCTGACGCCGATCGTCAAGGGTTGCCTGACCGAATGGGGCAACGAATGTACCTATCACGCACTGCAGTGCTACGGCGGCCACGGCTACATCGCCGAGCACGGAATGGAACAACTGGCACGCGATGCCCGGATCACCACCCTCTACGAAGGAACGACCGGCATCCAGGCGCTGGACCTGATGGGCCGCAAGACGATGCAGTTGCAGGGGGCGGGTCTGCGGGTCTTCCTCGGCATGATCGAGACCTTCTGCACGACGCATGCCGAAGACGTCGCGCTGGCCGAATTCGTCGTGCCACTGCGCGCCAAGGCGGCCGAGTGGCAACAGCTGACCCGAAGCATCGCCGAGCGCGCGGCAGCGGATCCGGAGGAGATCGGCGCAGCCGCGCACGATTACCTGTTCTTCTCGGGCTATGTCGCCCTCGCCTACTGGTGGGCACGCAGCGTCGCGGTGGCCGAGGCCTCCGCGCGCCCCGAGACCTTCAAGGCCGGCAAGCGCGAAACCGCACGCTTCTACTTCACCCGCATCCTGCCGCGCACGCTGGGCCATGCGGCAGCGATCGCGAGCGGGCCCGCGTCGCTGCTGTCGATCCCCGACGACGCGCTGGACAGCTGACCCCGAACGGCCTCGCGGTCGCTGCGTGCGGCCGCGGGGCGCTTGGACCATTGCACAAACCGTCATTGATCGGGTATATGCTCGATCGCGATGGAGGCAGACCGCGCGATCGCACGCTCGATCCCCACCGGCGCCGCAACGGGGCTGGAGTCCGGAGCTTCCTCCAAGGTTTCTGTACTCGCACCACGCCGCGACGCGGTGCGTCTGCTTGCGCTCGACGCATACGGCCGGGCGCTGAACTGGATCAGCTGGCAGGACGCAGCATGCCTGTACGCGCGAGGCGCGGTGGCCTGGACGATCGGCGACCCCTGCATCACCGTCCGCGGTGGCGTCTGCCGGGCGACCGGCGCCCGAAGCCGCATGGATCTGCATCCGATCATCGCAGGCCGCAGCCACGTACGACCCGGCGCGGTCGATCCCACGCCCGCGCTGACCAACACGGCCTTGTTTGCCCGCGACCACCAGCTGTGCCTGTACTGCGGCCGTCGCGCTGGCCGGCAGACGCTCACGCGCGATCACGTCTCACCGCTCTCGCGTGGCGGGCTCGACATCTGGGAGAACGTGGTCTCGGCATGCTTCCAGTGCAACTCGCGCAAGGGCGCGCGTACGCCCCAGGAGGCATCGATGCCACTGCTGGCAGTGCCGTTCCGGCCGAGCTGGATCGAACATCTGATCCTGAGCAACCGCAACATTCTTGCCGACCAGATGGCTTTCCTGACCACCCATCTGCCGCAACGCCGACGCCAGGAGCATGCGGTTTGAGCAGGTAGGCGCGCACATCGCCTGCGGCAATGGCTAAACTCCGGCCTTGGCGCGCATCGCGCCGCGTCGCCGGTACCTCCTGCATGACACTGACCATCGCGCTGAGCGGAATGGACAACGCGACCGAGACCGCACTGCGCGCGGCATTTTCGGGCGCCAACGCGCAACTGGGCGGACGCTTCGTCCTGACCGCGGAATCCGAGGCCGCGCACGTGATCGTCGACATGGACAGCATGTACGGCCCGATGAGCTGGCTGCGCCTGCACGCGTCGGGCAAGCAGATCATCGGTCTGACCTCGGCGCCGCGCGTGCAGACCCATTTCCGGCTCGGGCGCCCCTTCGACGACAACGCCATGGCGACGCTGCTGCGCGAGGTCGCGGCAGCGCAGGAGGTCGAGGTGGATGCGCCGGCGACCGCGCCTGCTGGCGAGTCCCCGGCAGTCGCGACCGACGATGCCAGTGAGGCGACCACGACACCTGCCCCGGAAGCCGCGCCGGCCGTCGCCCGCGCAAGCGGCGATCCGTCCCCGCTCGAAGCGGGCGACATTCCGGTATTCCCGGACGAGGCTCCGCGGCCGCTGGACATCGCGCCGCCGATGCCCGCCTCGCTCGAAGCGTCCGCTGCGGCGCCCATGCCCGCCTCGCCCGAAGCGCCCGCCGCCGCTCCCCTTCCGGAGGCGGAGCCGGAGACCGGTCGCGCATTGCCCTTCGTGAGCTGGATCGCGACCGGCGCGCTGCGCGGACGCCGGCGTTTCCGCAGCGACACCGGCCCGACGCTGTGGCTCGACTTCGATGCGCAGCACTACCACGGCCCCGCCACGCTCAAGCCCCTGACCCAGTACTTCAACGGCGCGGTCACTGGAGATGTGTTCGAGGCAGTTGACGCGGCCACCTGGTCGGCCAACGCGCTCGTCGCCGGCCCACCACAGCCACTGTCCCGGCTGCTGTGGCTCGGCGGCCTGCTGGAAGGAGACGGCACCACCCTCGTGCCTAGCTACGACCCGGAGGCGCGCTACCAGCTCAGCAAATGGCCGCAGACCGAACGCGAGTATCCCCGCCACTTCAGGATCGCGACCGCGATGATGAAGGGCCCTGCAACGCTCGACGAGATCATTGCGGCCAGCGGTGTGCCGGCTGAAGAGGTGATCCGGTTCGTGAACGCGAATCTGGTCACCGGCTATGCCGAGCCGTTCATCGAGACGCCCGAGCCTGTAGAGACGCCGGAGCGGAGTGGCGGCTTTTTCTCGCGGCTGCGCCGCCGCTGACCGCCGCCGACATCAGGCAGCGCGGTCGCGCTGCGTGACGCCAGGCAGGGGCCCGCGGCGTACAATGGGCCCATGATCGACTCCACGCGCTATCCGCGCCTTGCGCGCATCGACGGGCCGTCCGACCTGCGCCAGTTCGACGAAGCCGAGCTCCCCGCGATCGCCGACGAGCTGCGCGCCTACCTCATCGAATCCGTCGGCAAGAGCGGTGGCCATTTCGGCGCCGGCCTCGGCGTGATCGAACTGACCACGGTCCTGCACTACCTCTACGACACCCCCCACGATCGCATCGTCTGGGACGTCGGGCATCAGACCTATCCGCACAAGATCCTGACCGGCCGTCGCGACCGCATCCACACGGTCAAGCAGAAGGATGGCATCGCGCCGTTTCCGAAGCGCGAGGAGTCCGAGTACGACACGTTCGGCGTGGGCCATTCCTCGACGTCGATCTCCGCCGCCCTGGGCATGGCGATCGCCAATGCGCGCAGCGGCGACGATCGGCGCGTGGTCGCGGTGATCGGCGATGGGGCAATGACCGCGGGCATGGTGTACGAAGCCCTCAACCACGCCGGCGGCATGGAGCCCGAGCCCGACATCCTGGTGGTCCTCAACGACAATCGCATGTCGATCAGCGAAGCGGTCGGCGGGCTGACCAAGATCCTCGGCCGCGCCACCGGCAGCCGCACCCTCAACGCGCTTCGCGAAGGGGGCAAGAAGCTGCTCGGCGACAAGAACAACCCGACGGCCAAGTTCGTCCGGCGCTGGGAAGAACACTGGAAGGGCATGTTCGTGCCCTCCACGCTGTTCGAGGAGATGGGCTTCCACTACACCGGTCCCATCGACGGCCATGACGTCAAGGCGCTGACCGACACGCTCAAGACCCTCAAGGGCCTCAAGGGTCCCCAGCTGCTCCATGTCATCACGACCAAGGGCAAGGGCTACGAGCTCGCCGAGGGCGACCAGATCGGCTACCACGCGGTCTCGCCATTCGATCCGAGCCTGGGGGTCGTCGCCAAGGACGGGGGCGCCAAGAAGCCGACCTATACCGACGTGTTCGGCAGCTGGATCTGCGACATGGCAGCGGCGGATCCATTGCTTCTCGGCATCACGCCGGCGATGCGTGAAGGCTCGGGCCTGGTGCGTTTCAGCAAGGAATACCCCGCGCGCTACTTCGACACCGCAATCGCCGAACAACACGCGGTGACCCTGGCTGCGGGCATGGCCTGCGAAGGCGCCAAGCCGGTCGTCGCGATCTACTCGACGTTCCTGCAGCGCGCCTACGACCAGCTCATCCACGATGTCGCGGTGCAGAAGCTCGACGTTCTGTTTGCCATCGACCGCGGCGGCGTGGTCGGTCCGGATGGCGCCACGCATGCAGGCAATCTCGACCTGAGCTTCCTGCGCTGTGTGCCGAACATGGTCCTCATGGCGCCGGCGGACGAGAACGAGTGTCGCGCGATGCTGACAACCGGCTTCCGCCACGAAGGCCCGGCGGCCGTTCGTTACCCGCGCGGCACCGGCCCCGGCGTCGCGATCGAGACGAAGCTCGAAACCATGCCCATCGGCAAGGCAGAGCGGCGCCGTCGCGGCAGGCGCATCGCCCTGCTGGCGTTCGGTGCGATCGTGCCCGCCGCCGAGCAGGTCGGCGAGGCGCTCGACCTGACGGTCGTCAACATGCGCTTCGTGCGCCCGCTCGACCGTGCCCTGCTGCTCGAGCTCGCCGCGACCCACGACGGCTTCGTGACACTGGAGGACAACGTCGTCGCCGGTGGCGCCGGCTCCGGGGTCGCGGAGCTGCTCAGCGCGGAAGGCGTCACGATACCGATGCTGCATCTCGGCTTGCCCGACGCCTTCCAGCACCATGCCTCTCGCGAGGACCTGCTCTCCGAAGCCGGGCTCGACGTCGACGGCATCCGCGAGGCGGTTTTGCGGCGCTGGCCGGACCTGCGCAGCGGCAGCAACACCCTGCAGGCCGCCGCCGGCTGATCCGGCGGCGCATACGGCCCTGGGATCAGGGCTTCAGGCCCCCGCCAGCCGTGTCGCCGGGGGCACTCTCGGCGGGGTCGACTTCATCCGGTGCAATCACCGTATAGCCACGCGCCCGCAACGCCGAGAGCTGCCCGTCGGCACTCAGCAGAGAATTCAGCGGCACGCTCGCGAAGACCACCGGGTGTTCGGTCATCGCGGCTTCGACCGTCGACAACCACGCCGCGGACACCTTCGCCTCGATGTCCGCCATGCCCAGTCCGCGCGCGGTCTCGCTCGATGTCCAGGCGGACAGACAGGCGCTGACCTGGGCACGGGCGTCAGGCATGGAGCGCAATGTCTCCAGATCGCCGACCGCCCAGGCGTTGGCGCGGGCCGCGATGCGTGGCAGATTGTTCTCGATGATGTCGAGCGTGGCGCGCACGCAGTCGAGGTCCTCGGGCCTCAGGGTCTCGCGCCGGAACGCGGAGAGTGCGGCACCTGGATCGTCGATCTTCAGGTCGAGAACCGTAGGCGCGACTTCCATGGCGCGCGCCTTCAACGCCTCGGCGATCACCGGGCCAATGATGCCGCCCTCGCGCAGGCCGTTCCGCTCCAGGGCCGCCCGATACAGCTGATAGACCGCGATGATGGGCCGCTTGCGCTCGATGCCGCGATCGCGACCGATGTAACGCTGCTTCAGTGCCGCCCAGCGCACGTACAGATCGGGCGGCAGCAGGCTCTCGAGTTTCGCGCCGTCCGGATTGCGCATCGCGCGGAACGCCGATGGCGCGAGCGTCAGCCCCCGAAAGAAACCGATGTCCGCGCCCACCTTGACACCTGGCGGCCCCAGCGCGGCACCGGCTTCGGCGAGCACCTCTCGCACTTCCTCTGCACGCCAGGTGATGTCGGCAGGCAATGGCGACTGGGTGCCGAGAATGTAGAGGGTGTGGCCGTCCTCGCGCCGCACCCGCCATAGCCCGGGTCCCGGCTGGGCGCCGGTGACGACGACCGTTTCCATGTCGCGTACATCAGAGGGCGGCGGCATCCCAGCGCGGGCCGGCAAGCCTGCCTCCGTGCCCTGTGCGAATAGCGGCGAAGACGCTACCGCTACAACCGCTGCCAGCATCGCGCCAGCGAACCGCTTGTCCATAAGTCAGCTCCGTTCAACAAAATGAAGGCCGAGCATACGAAGGCCCGGCGTCGGATGTGCGCAGCCTTCGAGGAGGCGCTGCCTGGCGTTCAGCGTCGCCCCCAGGCCACCTTAGTAAATTCATGCAGACGCGCTCCCGACGCCAGCCCCGTTAGGGTTCCGCCCTTCCAGTTCCTGAGAGCAAGCACATGACCGACCACGACCAGCGGCGCATCCTGCGCGACATCGACACCACCACCCCGATCACCGCATCGGAGACCGACTGGGCCGTCAATGCCGGCTATGCCGTGCTGGCGGAGGACGGTGACATCGATCTGACGGCGAAGGGGCGCGCCCTCCTGGATGCCTCCTGAGCACACCCCGCAAACGAAACGGCCCGCGCTTGCGCGCGGGCCGTTCGTTGACACGTTTTGGTCGGGGTAGCCGGATTTGAACCGACGACCACTTGTCCCCCAGACAAGTGCGCTACCAGGCTGCGCTATACCCCGGAATCTGTGAATTATACCGGCAACGGATGCGTCTGCGCATCCATATATGCAGGCATTTTCAGCGCTTGAGCAACTGCAGAACGTCCTCGAGCTCCATTCGCACCTGACGCACGATCTGGTTGCTCAGCGCGGACTCCTGCTTGGCCCCCTCGCCTTCCAGCCGCAGCCGTGCCCCGCCGATCGTATAACCCTGCTCGTAGAGCAGCCCACGGATCTGGCGGACCATCAGTACGTCGTGGCGCTGGTAGTAACGGCGGTTGCCCCGACGCTTGACCGGCTCGAGACTCGGGAACTCCGTTTCCCAGTAGCGCAGCACATGCGGCTTCACATCGCACAGCTCGCTGACTTCCCCGATCGTGAAATACCGCTTCGCCGGGATCGGTGGAAGTTCTCGATTGCTGCCCGGATCAAGCATGGTCCGCGCCTGCAGTAGCGCCGGTGTAGGCCTCGACACGCTCCTTGAGTTTCTGACCCGGACGGAAGGTCACCACGGTGCGTGCGGAGATCGGGATCTCCTCACCGGTCTTGGGATTGCGACCGGGTCGCTCGTTCTTGCGGCGCAGGTCGAAGTTGCCGAAACCCGACAGCTTCACCTGCCGCCCCTGATGCAGCGCGTCGCGAAGCACGTCGAAAAACGCGTCGACGAATTCCTTCGCCTCACGCTTGTTCAGCCCTACTTCCTCGTAGAGCTTCTCGGCCATGTCCGCCTTGGTGAGTGCCACGCTGCAACTCCCTGCGAGGCCTCAGCCCCGGATCTTCGCGCCGTGTTCTCGCGCGAGTGCGGCCACGACATCCGCAACGACGGAATCGACATCGCGGTCGGTCAGAGTGCGTGAAAGTTCCTGCAAAATCAAGCCCATGGCGAGACTCCTGAAGCCGGATTCGACCCCTTGGCCGGCATACCGATCGAACAATACGACCTCCGCCAGCAACGGACCGGCGGCGGCGCGTACGGTCGACTCGAGTGCCGCCCAGGCGACCGCCTCGGGCGCCACGATGGCCAGGTCGCGGCGGACCGACGGGAACTTCGACAACGCGGCGACGCGGGGCAGCGGGCGCTCCTGGAGCGCGCTCGCATTCAGCTCGAACGCGACCACCGGCACGTCGAGGTCCAGCGCGCGGCGCAGCCGTGGATGCAGCTCACCGACCCAGCCGACCCGGACGCCGTCCCGGCAGACATCGGCCGAACGGCCCGGGTGGCCGTGCGGCGCGTCCGAGCGCTGGAATGTCAGACGCGCGCCGGCAAGGGCGGCCAGCGCTTCCAGATCGCCCTTGAGGTCGAAATAGTCGACCGGGCGCGAGGAATCGCCCCACTGCTCCACCCGTGCATCGCCCGACACCGCCGCCGCCACGCGAAGCGTTTCGACCGGCGCGGCCTTGTCGGCCCCGGCTCGGGCGAACACCTTGCCGATCTCGAACAGGCGCACGCGATCCTGCTGGCGCGCCAGATTGCGGCCGAGGCTCGCGACCAGCCCGGGCAGCAGCGCGGTGCGCATCACGCCCAGTTCGGTGCTGAGGGGATTGGCCAGCGGCACGCTGCCCGCATCCACCTGCCATGCGCCGAGCAGCGCGGCATCGACGAAGGCGAAGTTGACCGTCTCGAGGCAATCTCGCGCGACCATCTGCCGGCGCAGCTCGGCTTCGGCGATCCGGGTTTCGCTTGGCGCTGCGATCCGCGTCGCGCCGCCGGGCAGCGTGGTCGGCACGCGGTCATAGCCGTGGATGCGCACGACCTCTTCGATGAGGTCTTCTTCGATCGCCAGATCGAAGCGGCGCGTCGGCGCGGTGACCTGCCAGCCCTCGGCATCGGAAGCAACCTCGAGACCGAGCGCACGCAGGATCCGCTCGACCTCCGCATCGGCGATGTGCAGGCCGAGCACACGCGCCATCCTCGCCCGGCGCAGGGCGATGGTGCGCGGGCGGGCGAGGTACTCGTCCACCTCGGCGGCGACCACGGGGCCAGGCCTGCCGCCGGCGACATCGAGAATCAGGCGGGTCGCATACTCGATCGCGGTGCGCGGCAGGCCCGGATCGACCCCCCGCTCGAAGCGGTGCGCGGCCTCGGTGTGCAGGCCGAGCCTGCGGCTGCGACCGATGATGGCGTCGGGCGCGAAGTGCGCGGACTCGAGGAAGACACTGCGGGTGCCGTCGGTCACGCGCGTATCCAGGCCGCCCATCACGCCGGCCAGCGCCACGACCCGGTCGGCGTCGGTGACCGCAAGGAACTGTTCGTCGAGCGTCACCTCGCGCCCGTCGAGCAGCGTAAGCGTCTCGCCCTTGCGGGCACGCCGCACGCCGACGGGTCCGGTGAGCAGATCACGGTCGAAGGCATGCATCGGCTGGCCGAGTTCGAGCATCACGTACTGGGTCACGTCGACGAGGAAGCTGACCGGCCGGATGCCGCTGCGACGCAGGCGTTCGGCCATCCACACCGGGGTCGGCCGTGTCGCATCGACGCCCTCGATCACGCGGCCGAGGTAGCGCGGCGCATCGGCACCCGCATCGAGCGTGACCGCGAGCCGCGCCGACGACTCGGCAACAACGGGCGCCGCGTCCAGCTCGACGACGCCGCTGCCGAATGCAGCCGCCACGTCGAACGCGATGCCGCGGACGCTGAAACAGTCGGCGCGATTCGGGGTGAGTTTCAGTTCCAGCGTCGCGTCAGGCAGACCGAGGTACTGGGCGAGCGGCGCACCGACCGGTGCATCCGCAGGCAGTTCGAGCAGGCCGGCCGCATCGGCGTCGATACCCAGCTCCCTGGCCGAGCACAGCATGCCGTTGGACTCGACGCCCCGCAGCTTGGCGGCCTTGATCGTCAGCGCACCGACGGTGGTCCCGATCGTCGCCAGCGGCGCGATCAGTCCCGCACGCGCGTTCGGCGCGCCACAGACGATCTGCAGCGTCTGTCCACCCGCATCCACCTGGCAGACCTGCAGGCGATCGGCCTCGGGATGCTTCTCTGCCGAGACGATGCGCGCAACGACGACGCCATCCAGCGCCTCGCCCAGCGGCGTGATGTCTTCGACCTCCAGGCCGATCGCCGTCAGGGTGGCCGCCAGCTGTTCGCGGGTCGCATCGGTCTTGACGTGCTGGCGCAGCCAGTTCTCGGAAAATTTCATGGCGATCTCTTGGAATCGTCGTCCCGGCGAGCGGGCGCGAATGCTTCGGGTTGTCTGTCGGCAGGCGCAGCGGCCGCGTTACGCGAACTGGCGCAGGAACCGCACGTCGTTGTCAAAGAACGCGCGCAGGTCATCGACGCCGTAACGCAGCATCGCGAAGCGTTCCACGCCCAGCCCGAAGGCGAACCCGGTGTAGCGTTCCGGATCGATACCGACAGCCCGCAGCACGTTCGGGTGGACCATGCCGCAGCCCAGCACCTCCAGCCAGCGCGTGCTGCCGTCGGCCTGCTGCCAGGCGATGTCGACTTCGGCGCCGGGTTCGACGAACGGGAAGTAACTCGGACGGAACCGCATCTCGAAGTCGCGCTCGAAGAACGCGCGGACGAATTCGCTCAGCGTCCCCTTGAGGTCGGCAAAGGTCGCGTGCTCGTCCACCAGCAGCCCTTCGACCTGGTGGAACATCGGCGAGTGGGTCTGGTCGCTGTCGGAGCGGTACACCTTGCCGGCGGCGATCATCCGCAGCGGCGGCGCATGCTCGCCCATGTAACGCACCTGCACGCCGGAGGTATGGGTGCGCAGCAGGCGACCGTCGCCGAAGTAGAACGTGTCGTGCATCGCCCGCGCGGGATGGTGCGGGGGAAAGTTCAACGCTTCGAAGTTGTGCCAGTCGTCCTCGATCTCGGGACCATCGGCGAGCTCGTAGCCGAGGCGGCCGAAGATGTCGGCGATGCGCTCGAGCGTGCGGCTGATCGGATGCACACCGCCACGCGTAGCGTCGCGCCCGGGCAGCGTGACATCGACGGTCTGTGATGCGAGCTGGGCATCGAGCACCGCATCGTCGAGCGCGACCTTGCGCGTCGACAGCGCCCCGGCGATCGCGTCCCGCGCGCGGTTGATCGCCTCGCCCGCCGCTTTGCGCTGGTCGGCCGGCAGCGCACCGAGCGCTTTGAGCTGGGCAGTGATGCTGCCGCTCTTGCCGAGCAGCCCGACGCGCAGGGCTTCCAGCGCCTCAGGCGTGGAGGCAGCCTCGATATCGGCAAGCGCCTGGTTCGAAAGGGAATCGATTTCGCTCATCGCACTGCTGGCCCGTCGCTGTGGTGATCCGATGGCCCGGGACCGCGCTGACGCGCAGGGCACCGGTGCCATAAACAACAATGGGGAAGGACTTGCGCCCTTCCCCACGTGACCGCCGGACGGATCCGGCGGCAGTACCGCTTTACGGTGGAGACGACGGCCTCAGGCCGCCAGCGCGCCCTTTGCCTTCTCGGCGAGCGCGGTAAAGGCGGTGGCATCGTTCACCGCGATATCAGCCAGGATCTTGCGATCGAGGGTGATACCGGCCTTGAGCAGACCGTTCATGAAGCGGCTGTAGTTCATGCCGTTCATGCGGGCCGCGGCGTTGATACGCGTGATCCACAGCGAACGGAAATCACGCTTCTTGAGCTTGCGACCGATGTATGCGTACTGGCCGGCCTTGATGACGGCCTGCTTGGCGACGCGGAAGACCTTGCGACGGGCGTTGTAATAACCCTTCGCGCGGCCGAGGACCTTCTTGTGACGACGGCGCGCCTGAACGCCACGCTTGACTCGTGCCATGGTTCAGTCCTCCTCAGAGATACGGCAGCATGCGGTCGAGACGACCACTGTCGCACGCCGGGATATGGTTCGTCTGACGAAGATTGCGCTTCCGCTTGGTGGCCTTCTTCGTGAGGATGTGGCTACGGTTTGCATGACCGGCCTTGTACTTGCCGGACGCCGTCTTCCGGAACCGCTTGGCGGCGCCCCGGTGCGTCTTGATCTTGGGCATTGCGAGAGTCCTTTTGGGATACGAGTACTGACTGGGCGGTGGCTGACGCCACGCTTTCCGTCCTGCCCATGCCGGTTTTAAGCCTTTGATCCCACGAGGGAATCCAGGCGGGTCCTGGATGAATCTATCCCCCGGCGGACCGGGAGCCGGGCATTATGCCGCGCGGGGAACGGGGTTGCAAATCGCTGGCTGGCGAAAAGCCCGATGAAGGCCACGCGCGGAGCGCGACCCGGAGCCAGAAGCGCTCGCCCCCGGCTCAGGCCCGAAACGGAAAGAGGCGCCTCGCGGCGCCCCTCACCTTGCAGCCGTACCTCGCGGCTCGGATCCCGCCAACGCCGGAGCGCTCAGACGGCCCATCCGCAGAGAGTCTGCGCAAGCGGACCGCCTCCCCCCCCCCCCCCCCCCCCCCCCGGAGGGAGGCAGAACTGAGCGCCGCGCGCGGCGCGCACTTACTTCTTCTTGGGGGCGATCATCATGACCATCTGGCGACCTTCAAGGCGCGGACGCGATTCGATCACGATGTCCTCGCCCAGATCGGCCTCGATCCGCGACGCCATCTCGCGGCCCAGCTCCTGGTGGCTCATCTCGCGGCCACGGAAGCGGATATTGACCTTGACCTTGTCGCCTTCCTCGATGAAGCGGCGCATGTTGCGCAGCTTGATCTGGTAGTCGCCCTCGTCGGTGACCGGCCGGAACTTGAGTTCCTTGATCTCCTGCTGCTTGGTCTTTTTCTTGGCCTCGTTGGCCTTTTTCTGGGCTTCGAACTTGAACTTGCCGAAGTCCATGATCTTGCAGACCGGCGGATCCGCGTTGGGCTGGATCTCGACGAGGTCCAGACCTTCGTCCTCGGCGGCCTTGAGCGCTTCGTCGCGCGTCAGGACGCCGATCATTTCTCCGTCGGAACCAATGACGCGCACCCGCGGTACGCGGATGTCCTGGTTACGCCGATTCTGCTTGTCAGGGGTGCTAATACTGCAATCTCCAAAATGGAACATACCGCCGGTTCGCCGACCGGCGGGGCGACCAGCGCGGACCATGGTGGACCCGCGCCGGTGAAGGAATCATGTTGAAACGGGCGTCTCGCGCAACCGCGCCACGAACTCTGCGATCGGCATCGAGCCCATATCTTCCCCGGACCGCGTCCGAACGGCAATGGTGCCGGTCTCCTTTTCACGGTCTCCAACCACGATCAGATAGGGCACCCGCTGCAGCGTGTGCTCGCGGATCTTATAGCCGATCTTTTCGTTGCGCAAATCCGCCTCGACCCGGACCCCTTGATTTGCAAGGGATTTCCGCACTTCTTCGACGAAGTCGGCCTGGGCGTCCGTGATGTTCATCACCACGGCCTGAACGGGGGCCAGCCAGGCCGGGAATGCGCCGGCATGATGCTCGATCAGGATGCCGATGAAGCGCTCCATCGAGCCGACGATCGCGCGATGCAGCATCACCGGGGTCTGCTTCTGGCTGTGCTCGTCCACGTACTCGGCGCCCAGGCGCCCGGGCATCATGAAGTCGACCTGCATCGTGCCGAGCTGCCAGGTGCGGCCGATGGCATCTTTCAGGTGGTATTCGATCTTCGGGCCGTAGAACGCGCCCTCGCCCGGCAGCTCTTCCCACGCGACGCCGCAGGCCGACAGCGCATTGCGCAGCGCGGCCTCGGCCTTGTCCCAGGTCGCGTCATCGCCGAGGCGCGATTCGGGGCGCAGCGCGATCTTGATCTGGATCTCGTCGAAACCGAAGTGGGTGTACACCGCCAGCGCCTGCTGGTGGAACGCGGTCACTTCCGATTCGATCTGCGACTCGGTGCAGAAGACGTGTCCGTCGTCCTGGGTGAAACCGCGCACGCGCAGGATGCCGTGCAGCGCGCCCGAAGGCTCGTTGCGATGGCAGCTGCCGAACTCGCCATAGCGGATCGGCAGATCGCGATAGCTGTGCAGGCCCTGGTTGAAGATCTGCACGTGGCCCGGGCAGTTCATCGGCTTGACCGCGTACGTGCGCTTCTCCGATTCGGTGAAGAACATGTTGTCCTTGTAATTGTCCCAGTGGCCGGACTTCTGCCACAGGGACACGTCGAGGATCTGCGGGCAACGCACTTCGCCATAGCCGCTTTCGCGGTAGACGCCGCGCATGTGCTGCTCGACCACCTGCCACAGCGCCCAGCCCTTGGGATGCCAGAACACCAGGCCCGGGGCCTCTTCCTGCAGATGGAACAGCTCCTGCTGCTTGCCGATGCGGCGGTGGTCGCGTTTCTCGGCTTCCTCGATGCGCTGGATGTAGGCCTTGAGCTGCTTGGAATCCGCCCACGCGGTGCCGTAGATGCGCTGCAGCTGTTCGTTCTTGGAATCGCCGCGCCAGTACGCGCCGGAAATGCGCGTGAGCTTGAAGGCCTTGAGGAAGCGCGTGTTGGGCACGTGCGGACCACGGCACATGTCGACGTATTCCTGGTGGTGGTAGAGGCCCATCTCGGTGATGTCGGCCGGCATGTCCTCGATCAGGCGCAGCTTGTAGTCCTCGCCGCGGGCCTTGAACGTCTCGATGACCTCGGCGCGCGGCGTCATCTTCTTGATGACGTCGTACTCGGTGTCGATCAGCTCGGCCATGCGCTTCTCGATCGCGGCCATGTCGTCGGGCGTGAACGGGCGTTCGCTGTAGATGTCGTAGTAGAAGCCGTCGTCGATCACCGGGCCGATGACCATCTTCGCGTCCGGGTAGAGCTGCTTGACCGCATGGCCGACCAGGTGCGCGCAGGAGTGGCGGATGATCTCGACGCCCTCGGGATCCTTCGGGGTCAGGATCTGCAGCGTGGCGTCATGGTCGATGACATCGGAGGCGTCGACCTGGCGGCCGTCGACCTTGCCGGCGACGGTGGCCTTGGCCAGGCCAGGGCCGATGGACTGGGCGACCTCCATGACGGAGACCGGGTGGTCGAACTCGCGGCGGCTGCCGTCGGGGAGCGTGATCGTGATCATGGGAGGCGTCTGGCGTGGTGGCCGGCAGGGCCGGCGGAGCGGAAGAAGGCGGCAACAAAAAGGCGCCACGAGGGCGCCTGATGGCACACCCGGGAACGGTCAGCGATGGGCGGTGGTAGTGCTCATGTCGCACGCTCGGCCGGCGGGGTCGCGGGCCACCTGTTCCTGATGGAGCGAAGAGGCCGATTCTAGCCGAGAACGCTCGCGTGCGCTGCGCTGGACGACCGGGATCGCGGATCCCCGCAACGCACCGCGGCCGGACCGGGCGCCGCCAGCCGGCGTGGCATCATCCGCCGAGGTCCACACGCCCTGCGCAGGCACGATGACGATCAAAGGCAAGCCGACCTCCCTGGACATCGCCCACATCGCCGGGGTGTCCCAGCCCACGGTCTCGCGGGCGCTGCGCGGGCAGCCCTCGGTCAATCGCGAGACCCGCGAGCGCATTCTCGCGATCGCGCGCGAGCTCAACTACAAGGTCGACAAGAACGCCTCGAACCTCCGCCGCCAGCAATCCGGTACGCTGGCGCTGCTGCTGTTCGAGGATCCCACGAGCGACCAGTCGCACATCAACCCCTTCTTCCTGCCGATGCTGGGCTCCATTACCCGCGCCTGCGCGCGTCACGGCCAGGATCTGCTGATCTCGTTCCAGCAGCTCTCCGACGACTGGCATGCCGACTACGGCGACAGCCACAAGGCCGATGGACTGATCCTGCTGGGCTATGGCGACTACCTCGCCTACCAGGGAAAACTGCGGACCCTCGTCGAACAGGGCACCCAGTTCGTGCGCTGGGGGGCGGTACTGCCGGAGCAGCCGGGCATCTCGATCGGCTGCGACAACGCCGGCGGCGGCGCGCTGGTCGGCGCCCATCTCGCGGGGCTGGGGCATCGGCGCATCGCGTTCCTGGGTGATGCGTCCAGCCGCTACCCGGAGTTCCTGGATCGCTGGCGCGGTTGCGAGTCGGCGCTGCAGGCGCGCGGCCTGCCCATGGAGCGAGCGCTGCAGGTCGATGCCGAAAGCGCCGAGGAGTCCGGCCATGCGGCGGCCACCGAACTGTTGCGGCGCGGGCTGCCATTCGATGCGGTGTTCGCTGCCAGCGATCTGATCGCGATCGGCGCGATGCGCGCGTTCGCCGAACACGGCCTGCGGATGCCCGGGGACATCGCGATCGCCGGCTTCGACGACATTCCCGCAGCCCGCATGACCACGCCTGCGCTGACCACGGTGGTGCAGGACACGCTGACTGCCGGAGAGCTGCTGGTCGACACGCTGATGCGGCTGGTGCTGGGCGAGCCGGCGGAAAGCATGCGCATGCCGACATCGCTGGTGGTGCGCGACTCGAGCGGCAGGCGCGATCCGTAGCCTCACGCGCAGCCGCACTCCGGCGCGGATCCGGCCGTGGCCCTGCATCGCGCGATGGGGCGGCCCCGGTGCTCGCCGCGGCGCCGCACCCGCCCCGGTAGCGCCCGCTCCCACGTGCGATGCGAGCGGCCACAAGCACCATCCCGAGACATCACCGGATCGAGGACGGCCCCGGATGGCATTGTCGGCCGCCACCGGGCGGGGTTCGGCCACCGACCCGACGCTGCACGTGCCACCGTGCCAGCCGCCCCGGATGCCCGGGGCCCACCCTGCGCTCAGTGCGCGACGTCGGGGCCGCCGTGGCGCCCCGACATGAGTGAATGCAGACGCGCACGCAGGCCAGGCCGCCCCGGCAAGTCGTCGCGGAGCAATACCCGCACGCCATGTGCTGGCACGTCCAGCGCCAGGCCATCCCGGGCTGTCACCAGCGTACCGCCCAGCGCATCGCGCCAGGTCCCGTCGTCGACCTCGTCCGCATCGAGCGATGCCGACCACGGCGCATCACCCTTGTTGAGCAGTACCAGCGCGGTCTGCCGTACGCCCTCGTCGTCGATCACGCGATAGAACGCGGCGTGGTCGTCCTGCAAGCGCAGCGGCAGTTGTAGCCCGCGCTGCAGCGCCGGGGTGTCGCGACGCAGATTGGCGATGCGCGTCAGCGCGCCATGGATGGGACTCCGCGCGCCGGCGTCGACGCGTGTCTGGCCGTAGTACGCGCGGTTGCCGGCGTGTTCGGCGCGGCCGCGCATGAAGCCGGTCTCCGAGCCGTAGTAGACGACCGGAATCCCGCGCGCGGTGAACAGCCAGTTGTGCGCATCGATGAAGCCGGAATCCGTGGCGTCCATGCGCGGCATGTCGTGGTTGTCGTAGAACGTCGCCAGTTCATAGGGATTCGCGTACGGGCCGCGCTCGAGATGCAGCGCGGAGCCAAGCCGCTCGAAACCGGCCGTGCCCGCGAACACCTCGTCCATCGCCTGCTTCATCGGAAAATCGAGCACGCTGATGCCACCGTTCCGCGCCCAGGTGTGTTCGGCGATTTTCCCTGCGTCGTAGTCGAAGGCCTCGCCGAACATGAAGAAGTCCGGATACCGGCTACGGATACGCTCGGCGAACTGCTTCCAGAACGCATGCGGCATCCACGCGATGGTGTCGATGCGGAACGCATCGGCACCCTGCCCGATCCAGTGCTCGTAGGCACCGGCGAGATACTCGAAGACAGCCGGGTTGGCGGCGTCGAAATCCGACAGCTGGGCAAGATTGCCGTCGAAGATCGAGCCCTTCTCGGCATTGACCACGCCAGTCGCGTTGTAGAACGCGTGCAGCGGAGCGTTCCGGGGATCGAGTTGCTGCGGCGGCAGGTTCTGGTGGTCTGCAATCAGCGCGCCCGCGACATCGAAGATCTGGCCGAAGCCGGGCTGCGCGACCGGCATCGTCCACGAGGGCGATCCGTGGTTGCCGACGATGTCGAGCACGGTCTTCAGGCCCGCGGCGCGCATGCCGTCGGTGAAGCCACGGAAGTCGAGGTCGGCGCTCGGCAGGTGCTCGTCGACCTTGTAGAAATTGGTGCCCCAGTAACCGTGGTAGCCGGTCTTGCCGCGGTCGGTCAGCGAACTGCCGCAGGCGACCGGGTCGCCGCCGGTGAAGGCCTCGTCCGGGTTGTCGACGATCGGCGTGATCCACACCGCGCCGAAGCCCATGTCGCGGATGTAGCCGGCGTTGTCGAGGACGCCGCGGAAGTCGCCTCCGAGATACCCGATGTTGCCGTCGATGCCATCCGCGCAGCGCACCGGGATGTCGAAGGTGCGATGCACCCCGCCCTGCTCGCGCTGGTCGTTCGCCGGGTCGCCGTTGACGAAGCGGTCGGTGACGACGAAGTAGACCGCATGCGCGGCGAACGGCGCACGCGTGCCGTACAGCGCCCCCTCCGCCGACGCATCGCTGGCGCGGGCCCCTCCATGGCTGCAGGCCACGCACAGCAGCGCGGCGATGGCGACGGGCAATACTCGGGTCATGCAGTAACTCCTCGGATTCGCGCCCGTTCCGACAGCGGGCGCGACACGCGCAGCGCGAACAGGCCGGCCAGCGCCAGGCTCACGCCGCCGACCATCAGCACGCGCATCGGCGCGCCGCCGAACACGTGACCGAGCAGGAAACCCAGCGTGCTCACGGCAACCAGCTGCGGGATGACGATGAAGAAATTGAAGATGCCCATGTACACGCCCATCTTGTGCGCGGGCAGGCTGTCGGACAGCAGCGCATAGGGCAGCGACAGGATCGAGGCCCAGGCGAAGCCGACGCCGGCCATGGACAGCAGCAGCCACTGCGGATCGCGGATGAAGGCCACCGACACCAGCCCCGCTGCGCCCAGCCACAGGTTCACCAGGTGGGTCGCGCGCAGGCCGAACCGGCGCGCCATCCACGGAATCGCAACCGCGGCGAGCGCGGCAAACCCGTTGTAGGCGGCAAACAGCACGCCGACCCAGTTCGCACCTTCGTTGTAGGCGGCCGACTGCGGATCGGTCGCGCCGTAGTGGGTCTGCGCGACCGCGGCCGTGGTGTAGATCCACATCGCGAACAGCCCGAACCACGAGAAGAACTGCACCACGGCGAGCTGGCGCATCGTCACCGGCATCGCATGCAGGTCCCCGACGATCGCGGCGACCATGCCGCGCGTTCCCAGCGCCGCGACCTGCCGCAGCACGCCATAGGCGAGCGGCAGCCCCGCGAGCACGAGGAGCATGCGGTCCCATTCCATCACCCAGACCAGCGCGACACCGGCGATCCCGAGCAGCAGCCACGGCACGCCGCCGGCAGCGGACGGGACCGGCGCATCACCGACGGCAAGCGTGCCCGGCGGGTGCGCATCATCGAAGCCGGCCAGCACCTCGGGCGGATATTCGCGCGTGCGCAGGACCGTCCACAGCACCGCGCACAGCAGCACGGTGCCGCCGAAGTAGAACGCGTAGCGCACGGTGTCGGGCACCTCGCCGGGGCCGGCGGTATTGGCGACGCCGGCTTTCGCCAGCACGAACGGCAGCGCACTCGCCACCACCGAACCCACGCCGATGAAGAAGCCCTGCATCGCGTACCCGGTCGGCCTCTGGCGCGGCGCCAGCTGGTCGCCAACAAAGGCCCGGAACGGCTCCATCGACACATTGAGCGAGGCGTCGAGCACCCAGAGTGTGCCGGCGGCGATCCACAGTTCCGGTGAGTTCGGCATCACCAGCAGGGCGGCGGTGGAGAAGATCGCGCCCCACAGGAAGTAGGGGCGACGACGACCGAGGCGGGTCCAGGTCCTGTCGGAGAAATAACCGATCACCGGTTGCACCAGCAGGCCGGTCAGAGGCGCGGCGATCCACAGGCCTGGCACGTCCTCCATGTCGGCGCCCAGCGTCTGGAAGATGCGGCTGACGTTGGCGTTCTGCAGGGCGAACCCGAACTGGATCCCCAGAAAGCCGAAACACATGTTCCAGATCTGCCCGAACGACAGCTGCGGTTTCGTGTTGCGCATACGCGGCGAGGCCCTCCCGAGGTCCGCTGCGACGCGCCGCCGGTGGCGCGTGCATGCCGCATGGTAACGAGCACGCCACGACCCGCCCCACGCCGCATACGTATTCATGGCTTCGGACGTCGATGCGCGCTTCCGCGCAGGGCGCGCGATGCTCTACCGTCGCCACGCATCCAACGACGAGACGACGATGAGCAACAGCCCGTGGTGGCGCGGCGCGGTGATCTACCAGATCTACCCGCGCAGCTTCATGGACAGCGATGGCGATGGCGTCGGCGATCTGCCGGGCATCATCGCGCGGCTGGACTACGTGGCCTCGCTGGGCGTGGATGCGATCTGGGTCTCGCCCTTCTTCCGCTCGCCGATGGCCGACTTCGGCTACGACATCGCCGACCAGCGCGATGTGGATCCGCTGTTCGGCACGCTGGCCGATTTCGACGCACTGCTGGCGAAGGCGCACGCGCTGGGTCTGAAGGTCATGATCGACCAGGTCTTCAGCCACACGTCCAACGCGCATGCGTGGTTCGTCGAGAGCCGCACATCACGCGACAACCCCAGGGCCGACTGGTACGTCTGGGCCGACGCGAAGCCCGACGGCACGCCGCCGAACAACTGGCTGTCGATCTTCGGCGGACCCGCCTGGACCTGGGAGCCGCGGCGGCGCCAGTACTACCTGCACAACTTCCTCGCCAGCCAGCCGGACCTCAACTTCCATCAGCCGGCCGTGCAGCAGGCGACGCTCGACTACGTGCGGTTCTGGCTTGACCGCGGTGTCGACGGCTTCCGCCTGGACTCGATCAACTTCTGTTTCCACGACGCGCAGCTGCGCGACAACCCGGCAAAACCGGAGGCGCTGCGCATCGGTCGCGGCTTCTCACCCGACAACCCCTACGCCTTCCAGTACCACTGGTACAACAACACGCAGCCGGAAAACATCGGCTTCATCGAGCGTCTGCGCAGCCTGATGGACGGATACGGCGACGTGGCCGCGCTCGGCGAGATCTCGTCCGAGGACTCGCTGGCCACGACCGCGGAATACACCCGCCCCGGCCGACTGCACATGGGCTACAGCTTCGAACTGCTGGTCGACGACTTCAGCGCCGGCTACATCCGCGAAACCGTGGAGAGGCTGGAGGCCGCCATGGACGGCTGGCCGTGCTGGGCGATCTCCAACCACGACGTGCAGCGCGCGGTCACGCGCTGGGGTGGCCCGGACGCCAGCCCCGACTTCGCACGGCAGATGGTGGGCCTGGTCTGCAGCCTGCGCGGATCGGTGTGCCTCTACCAGGGCGAGGAACTCGGCCTGCCCGAAGCGGATGTACCGTTCGAGCAGTTGCGCGACCCCTACGGCATCACCTTCTGGCCGAACTTCAAGGGCCGCGACGGATGCCGCACGCCGATGCCGTGGACCGGCGCCGACGATGCCGGTTTCAGCGCCGGCACGCCCTGGCTGCCGATTCCCGACACCCACCGGCAGCGCAGCGTGGCCACGCAGGAGGCCGATCCGCATTCGGTACTCGCGACCACCCGCCATTTCCTGCACTGGCGGCGAGGGCAGCCTGCACTGATTGCAGGTGCGCAGCAGTTCATCGCGGCCCCCGAACCCGTACTGGCCTTCGTGCGCGGCGATGCCGGGTCGAGGCTGCTGGCGATCTTCAATCTGTCCGCATCGCCGGTGGCGTGGCCACTGCCCGCACACCTCGGCGGGGCGCAGGCGACAGGCGGCCATGGCCTGATGGCGGGCTCGATCGAAGCGGGCGTGGTCCATCTGCCGGCGCATGCGGCACTGTTCGCGACGCTCGACTGAAGGCGATCGGCCGGACGGCGTGGCGGCGCGTCCGGATGCGCTGCGCCGGTCAGCGGTCCGCCATTTCCTGCCCGTGCAGCCGCACGCCGTCCCAGCTGCGAAGAATCGCCACCGGAACGTCCATGCGCCGGCACGCACGCGGCGCGATGCCGTCGGGCAATGCCGCGCGGAACATCGGCGCCGAGGTCCGCAGCAGCCCGGCATATGCCTGGTCACGCAGACGTTGCGCTGGCGTCGTGCCCAGCAGCGCCCTCGCCCAGCCCGGCAACAGCGCGGCGCCGGCGCCAAGGAAGACCTCACGCGATACCGTGGCGCCCGGTACCGGCAAGCGCACACGCCGGAGCACATCGAGCACCTCGCGTGATCTGGCGTCGAACCGCAGCTCCGGGCGCACCTTCGCGAAGTAGGCCGTGACTGCCGCCGCGCTTCTTGGCACGTCGCGCGCACCGAGCGCTTCGGCGACCCGGCTTGATTCCTGGTAGTAGCGATCCTCGGCACCCGGCGGCAGGCTCATGCCCGCATACGCACGGAAGCCCTGGAGGAAGGCGTAGGCCTCGGAGACATGCACCCAGGTCAGCAGGTCCGGATCGTCGGCCGCATAGGCGATGCCATCAGCGGTGGTGCCGCGCACATGCGTATGGATGGATGCCACGCGCGCGATCAGCCGCTGTGATTCCGCGGTACCTGCATAGGTGGTGCCGGCGACGAAGGCGGTGGTACGTCGGAGACGGCCGACCAGGTCGGCGCGGAAGTCCGAATGATCCCAGACCCCTGCAAGCGCGCGCGGATGCAGCGCCTGCAGCAGCAGTGCGCCCAGTCCGCCGGCGAGCATGCCGGGGAAATCGGCATGCACGCGCCATGTGACGGTGTCGGGACCGAACAGGCCGGGATCGCCGGGTGGACGGTCGTAATCGATGTTGCTCTGTCCGCGCGGAAAGACGCTCAACACCCAGTGGCGGATCGCGGCCTGCATCCAGGCGGCGGGACGGTTACGAGAGATCTCCATCGGGAAAAGGCTAGCGGCACGCGGCTGCATGCGCCGCGAACGCGCCGGCTCCGTGGCCCCGCACGCCCCCGGATCGACCTGGCGAAGGGGTCGCCATGAATACGTATGCAGCGCGCGCCGTGGCGGGAAGCGCGTGATTACCATGGCCGCGACCCGTCCAGCCCGCCCTCCGGCGTCGCGCACGACGGCACAACTCGAAGACACACAGCTGTCTGCTGGACACCCTTGGGAGGGGAGATGTCGAAGCTCGATCGCAACCTGCTCAGTGCCGCACTGTCGTCGGCGCTGCTGATGCTCGCCGCCGGCGTGCATGCCCAGACCACCACGCCACCTGCCGGCGCTGCGCCGGCGTCCTCCGATGCCACCGAGCTCGACACGGTGACGGTGACCGGCATCCGCCGCGGCATCGAAAGCGCGATCTCGGTCAAGCGCGATGCCACGTCCATCGTCGAAGCGGTCTCGTCCGAGGACATCGGCAAGCTGCCCGACGTCAGCATCGCCGAGTCGATCGCGCGCCTGCCGGGCGTCTCCGCGCAACGCGTCGGCGGTCGCGCCCAGGTGATCAGTGTGCGCGGCCTGTCGCCCGACTTCGCCACCACGCTGCTCAATGGCCGCGAGATGGTCAGCACCGGCGACAACCGCAGCGTGGAGTTCGACCAGTACCCGTCCGAGCTGGTCAGCGGCGTCACGGTCTACAAGACGCCGGACGCCGCCCTGGTGGGTCAGGGCCTGTCGGGCACGCTCGACATGCAGACCGTCCGACCGCTCAATTTCAGCGACTCGGTGATCACGCTCAACGGCCGTTTCCAGCGCAATTCGCTGGGCAAGGCCGCCGATACCGATCCCTACGGCAATCGCCTGAGTGCCAGCTTCATCGGCCAGTCGGCCGACCGCCGCTTCGGCTTCTCGATCGGTGTCGCGCACAGCGACACGCCGATCCAGGAGAACCAGGTGGGTCTCTATGAGCCGTGGAAGACCGACCCGCGGCCGGGCCTCGCCCCCGGGACCTGGGCGACCGACGGCATGAAGGCCCTGCGCCGCACCGGCTACACCAAGCGCGACGGCATCATGTCGACGCTGCAGTTCCGCCCGTCGAACATGTGGACCAGCACCCTGGACCTCTTCCACTCGCGCGCCGAGCAGGAAGACACCGCCAACCAGTTCGAGGTCAACACCCAGTACAACGGCTCCGATACCTGCAACGTCGACTGCGTCTACAGCAACGTGCGCCTGAGCGGGAACGACACGTTCGCCGGTGGCACGCTGACCGGCGTGTATCCGCTGGTCCGCGGCATGTACAACCGCCGCAAGGACCGGATCTCGGCCGTGGGCTGGGCCAACGAGTTCAATTTCGAGCGCGCGCGCCTGGTCACCGACCTGAGCTGGTCGAAGGCCCGGCGCTCGGAAGTCAGTCTCGAGAACAATACCCAGCGGCTGCCGAACCCCTCGCTCGATACCATCGAGCTGGATATCCGCAGCAACGATTTCAGCCAGCTGGCACCCGGCCTCGACTACTCCGATGCAGCGCAGCTGTTCCTGACCAACACCATCTACGGCTCCGGCTACGGCAAGACGCCCGAGGTCGAAGACGAACTCAAGGCCGCGCGGATCGGCCTGACCCTGCCGGGCCCAGCGGCCGCAACCTGGCTTGCGGACATCGACCTCGGCCTCAACTACACCGACCGCGAAAAATCCAAGCGCCAACCCGAAGGCAACATCAACCTCGGCCCGCAGGGCGACACCGCCATCGCCAGCGACCTGCAGTACGGCCTGGTCGATCTCGGATTCGCCGGCGTCGGCTACATTCCGGCCTGGAACGTGCCGGCCGCCGTCGCGCGCTACATGATCTTCGACCCCACCGAGGATCTCGATTACCTGATCCCGAAGGCGTGGACGGTCAGCGAAAAGATCACCACCGCCTTTGCCCGCGCGAACCTCAGCACCGACTGGGGCACCACCGCGGTCACCGGCAACGTGGGCCTGCAGATCCAGCACGTCGACCAGTCCTCGGCATCGCGCTACTGGGACAGCACGCAGCCGGCAGGCAGCAACGTGCGGCCGTTCGAATCGGGCAAGACCTATACCGACGTGCTGCCGAGCATGAACCTGGCGTTCCAGCTGCCTGGCGAGCACACGCTGCGTGTGGGCCTGGCCGAGCAGGTCGCGCGGCCGCGGGTGGACCAGCTGCGCTCCTCGCTCGAGTTCGGCGTCGACGAGGCCACCGGGCGCCCCGGCGGCAGTGGCGGCAATCCCCTGCTCGACCCGTGGCGTGCGTACGCGTTCGACGTGTCGTGGGAAAAGTACTTCGGCAACCGGGCCTACGTGGCCGCCGCGTTCTTCTACAAGGACCTGCGCACCTACATCTACACGCAGACCGTCGATGACTACGACTTCTCCGATTTCGTCGCCAGCTACGTGCCACGTCCGGGCACGCCGCCGGTGCAGACCGTGGGCAACTTCACCGCCCCGCAGAATGGTGAGGGCGGCACGCTGCGCGGACTGGAACTGACGGCATCGCTGCCCTTCGATCTGTGGACCGAGTCGCTGCGCGGCTTCGGCATCGTCGCCAGCGCGAGCTTCAACGACAGCAGCATCCGCATCCTCGATCCGGAAAGCGCGAACAGCGTGGGCAGTGATCCGATCGAGCTGCCGGGCCTGTCCAAGCGTGTCTACAACCTCACCGCCTACTACGAGCGCGACGGCTTCGAGGCGCGCGTGAGCCAGCGCCGGCGTTCGGACTTCATCGGAGAAATCGGCAACTTCGACGGCGCGCGCACGCTGCGCTATGTGGTCGGCGAAAACATCACCGATGCGCAGATCAGCTACAGCTTCGGCGACGCCTCTTCGCTGTCGGGCCTGACCCTGCTGCTGCAGGGCAACAACCTCACCAACGCGGCGTATCGCACCTACGCCGGCACGCGCGACCGGCCGCTGGAGAATCTGGAATGGGGCCGCACCTTTCTGGTGGGCCTGAACTACCGGTTCTGATCTCAACGCGAAGTGGGACCGGAGAGGGGCGCCATCAGGCGCCCCTCGTTTTTTCTGCGGCGCGCTCTGCAAGGGATGCGCATCCGACATCCGGGCAGGGCAGCGCCGGCCACCCGGCAGTGGCGCCCCCTTGCCTGATCACCGGAATGAGCTGAGACCGGCGCAGCGCGCGCCACAGCGTCCGGATCCCGCCCGCACCTGCGGAAGCGTTCTTCGCCACGTTGCACAGGCAACGCGGCGATGTTCTTCAGCGCTCGCCAGGGGGGCGTCTCAGGCCCTGCGCCGCCAGCATCGCATCCAGACGCCGGCCCACGCCCGCCCGCTCGTCGTCGGTGACCGCGCGGGCGAGGATCTGCCGCGACAGCGCATCGAACTGCGGCCAGAATGCTGCCGGCTCGCGCAGTTTCTCCAGCCACACCGGCAACATTCCGGCGAGCGTATCGAGAGCCTCTTCGAGCTCGGTCGGCAGTGCCATCAGTCGCCGTCCTTCCGCGTGTCACGCGGCCATCGCAGTTTGATGTCGTGGATCGCCTCGGCGTGGTCCAGCACGACCACCATGTTCTCCTGTGGCACGCCGTCCAGCGTGAGCAGCGCGTGGCCCGTATCGATGCAGTCGACCCGGATCCGGTAGATCGCCGCCCCATGCCGCAGCTCCATGCGGTAACCAGGCCAGGATGCCGGTACGCAGGGCACGATCCGAAGCCGATCGCCATGGCGTTGCACGCCGAGCAGCGATTCGCTGAGCAACCGGTACATCCACCCTGCCGAGCCCGTATACCAGGTCCAGCCGCCACGCCCGACGTGCGGGGCGACGCCGTAGACATCGGCCGCGATCACGTAGGGCTCGACCTTGTAGACCGCCGTGCCCGCCGCGTCCACGGCGTGATTCACCGGATTGATCATGCGCGCCAGTTCCCAGGCACGCTCGCGATCGCCAAGCGCAGCGAAGGCCATCGCCGCCCATACCGCCGCATGGGTGTATTGACCGCCGTTCTCGCGCACCCCGGGCACATAGCCACGGATATAGCCGGGATCGTGCTCGGTCCTGTCGAACGGTGGTTCGAGCAGCTGGATCAGTCCGGCCTCGCGCTTGACCAGGTGCGTGTCGAGCGCCTCCATCGCCTGCCGCGCGCGGCCAGGCTCGCCGGCCCCCGACAGCACCGACCAGCTCTGCGACACCGAATCGATCCGGCACTCGTCGCTGGCACGGGAGCCGATCGGGGTGCCGTCGTCGAACCACGCACGCCGGTACCAACTGCCGTCCCAGGCATGGGCGTCCAGGTTGCGCCGCAGCGCCGCGGCGGCTTCGACACAGGTGTCCGCGAAGGCGACATCGCCGCGTGCGCTCGCCACCGGAGCGAAACATCGCAGCACGTCATAGAGAAAGAACCCGAGCCACACGCTCTCGCCGCGTCCGCCGTGACCGACCCGGTTCATGCCGTCGTTCCAGTCGCCCGTTCCCATCAGCGGCAGTCCGCGCTCGCCGAGCAAGGCCATGCCGCGTCCGAGCGCGAGCACACAATGGTCGTAGAACGAGCGGTGACGGGCCGAGGGCATCGGCAGGTCGTAATACGACTCCTCGTCGGCACTGACCAGCCGTCCTTCGATAAATCCCACGGGGGTATCAAGCACGCCGTGATCGCCGGTCGCGTCCAGGTACCGGCAGGCGGCGAACGGCAGCCATAGATAGTCGTCCGAACACCGCGTGCGCACGCCGCGATCGATCGGCGGATGCCACCAGTGCTGCACGTCGCCCTCCGGGTACTGGTGGGCCGCGCAAAGCAGGAGGTGGGCGCGTGTGAGTGCCGGCACTGCATGCACGCTGGCCATGGTGTCCTGCAGCTGGTCGCGGAACCCGAACGCTCCGCCGGACTGGTAGTAACCGCTGCGGGCGAGATAACGGCAGGCCAGCGTCTGGTACAGCAACCAGCCGTTCACCAGCAGGTCGGCCGCCGGTTCCGGCGTCTCCACGCGCAGCCCGTCGAGCGTCGCCTGCCAGTGCGAACGCACAGCGGCGAGTGCATCGCGTGCAGCCGTCGACCCCTGCACGCTACGGGCCAGCTCCAGCGCCGCATGCGGGTCCACGCCGCTGCCGAGGCGGAACACGGTCTGAGTCGCCTGGCCGGGCGCCAGATCGACGCGCACGCTGATCGCGGCGCAGGGATCGAGTCCGGCGCCGAGCTGGCCAGACAGTCGTTCCCGCCGCATCGCGTCCGGTGCGCGCAGGCTGCCGTTGCGGCCGATGAACTCCAGACGGTCGCTCGTGAAGCTGCGTCGATCGCCGTCGACATCGAAGAACGCCACGCGGCCGGGGAACTCGGTGTTGTAGGGATTGCGCGCCGTCAGCGCACCGCTGACCTCGTCCCGCTCGCTGATCACGTGCATGTGCGAACGGGCGCGGATGTCGCCGAGAATCCATTCCACGTAACCGGTGGCGGACAGCTGCCGCGCGCGCGCGGAGAGATTGCGCAACTTGAGCACGCTGAACTTCACCGCGTGGCGCAGATCGACGTAGATCCACAGCTCGCTGGCGATCCCGTGCTCGACGTGCTCGTAGACGCTGTAACCGAATCCGTGGCGGGTGCGATAGCCGCCGGTACCGCGACTCGGCAGCGGCATCGGCGACCAGACGTGGCCGGTCGCTTCGTCGCGCAGGTAGAACGCCTCACCGCCGGTGTCGGCAACCGGGTCGTTGTGCCATGGGCTCAGCCGGAACTCGTGCGCGTTCTCGAACCAGGTGTATCCAGGACCGCTTTCGCTGACCACGGTGCCGAACTGCGGATTGGCCATGACGTTGGACCAGGGCGCCGGCGTGGGCGCGCCCTCTTCGAGCTCGATGACGTACTCGCGCCCATCCGCGGCGAATCCGCCGAGGCCGTTGTCGAATCGTGTCGGACCCTGCATCGCATCGAAGGGCCAGGCAGGAGCGGGGTCCGCGTCGCGCCCTTCCTCGTAGCGCTGACCGTGTCCACCGCCTAGGACATCTTCCTGCACCGAAACCAGTGCACTCAGCGGCGGTTGCGGCGTCATGCCGGAAGGGACCAGCAGGGGCTGCACCCGCGCCGGGGCCATGTGCCTCACCACCTGGACGGCCAGCGTGCCGTGCCGGTCGCTCAGGATGACGCGGGCGACCGCCTGGATCAGGATCCGGTCCTCCTGCGAGATCTGCTGCGCCGGTCGCACGAAAATCCCCCGGGGCGATCCAGAACGTTGCCTTCCGGCCCGGCCGAGACCAGGCCCAGGATCTGCTCCTGCAGCTGCTGCCGGTATCCGACCTGGTCCTCGTTCCAGATCACCAGGTCCACGTGCAGGCCCTTGAGCCGCCAGTAGGCGTGGGCCTGCACCATCTGCCGCACGAGCTCGATGTTGGCGACATCGGCGATCTGCACGAGCACGATCGGCAGGTCCCCCGAGATCGAGTGCCCCCAGAGCCCGGACTGACCGCGTCGATTCTGCAGCAGCACCCCGCTCTCGGCGCGCAGCGCCGGGTGGGCGAACACGATGAGCCCGGCCAGTCGCTCATAGAGCCGCGCATCGCCCTGGGAGGCGTTGATCTGCCGGCGGACCACCTGGCTGTGGGTCCAGGCGAGGTCGAACACGCGGTCGGCCAGGCGCCGGTCGCGGTACTTGTCGATCAGTGCCTCGCAGGCGCCGCGGTCGGGGCCGACGCCGGTGACCAGGTCGAGCACCGCAGTCTGCTCCGGCTCGAGGGTCACGCGCACACGGATGGCGATGATCGGATCGAGCACCGATCCCGCGGTGTCCGACAGCCGGCCGGGCCGTTCCAGCGCCGCGGGATCGCGCGGGGTATGTCCACGGCCGAGGAAGCGTGCGCGATCGGTCTCGTAGGAGATTTCCACGATGTCGACATCGTGCGCGGCCACGAGGTGGCACATCCACGGTGGCGTCTGGTCGGGCTCGCGCGCGCGCCGCGTGCACAGCAGCGCCTGGCGGTCGCGGAGGATCTCGGTCTGCACGAACAGGTTGCTGAAAGCCGGGTGCATCTCGTCCGAAATCGCAGGCGCCAGCACCACTTCGGCGTAGGTGGTGACCTCCAGGGTTCGCCGACGCCGGGACCGGTTGGACAGGCGCAGGCGACGCAGCTCGATGTCGTCCTCCGCGGAGACTGCGATCTCCAGATGGCTGACCAGCCCCTTGCGCCTGGCGCGGTACTCGACCTTGGCATCGGAGAAGATCGCCTCGTAATCCTCGACGGGCGCGCAGGTGGGATGGTGCGCGGCCGACCACACATCCCCGCTTTTCACATCCTGCAGGTAGCAGAAGCTGCCCCACGGGTCGCGGGTGCCGTCCTCGCGCCAGCGGATCAGCGCCGTGTCGTGCTGGCGCAGGGAGCCGCCGCCGGCATTGGTGAGCAGCGCATGGAACCGCCCGTTCGACAGCATCTGGACCGCCGGGCGCGGCGTGTGGGCGGTCCGGAAGATGCGCAGCTGGGTTTCGTTCACCAGGCTCGTCGTCCGCGTGCCCACCGACTCCACCGAGTGCGGAACGAACACGCCGATCCGCGGTACGCGTTCCTGCAGAAGCAGCAGCGTGGCCTGGAACTCGGCGTCGGCGACGAAGCGCTTCTGCATGGGTTGTTCGCGCAACAGGTGGTCGAGCGCGAGAAAGCCCATGCCCTGGTGGTGGGCCATGAACGAGCGCACCAGGGCATGCGACTGCCCGCGCGGCACCCGGCTGGCGGTGTAGTCGATCGCTTCGTAGAAGCCGAAGCGTCCCCAGAACCCCGCCGCATGCAGGCGCTGCAGGTTCTGGGTGGCCGCTTCCGGCGCCACCATCAAGGCCATCATCGTGGCGTAGGGCGCGATCACGAGGTCTTCTGCGAGTCCGCGCTTCAGACCCAGGCCCGGCACGCCGAAGGCGCGGTACTGGTAGTTCAGTCGCGCGTCGACGGCGTTGTAGCCGGACTCCGAGATGCCCCACGGCACGTCGTGTTTCCGCCCGTAGGCGATCTGCGCCTGGACGACGTGCCGCGACGTCTGGTCGAGCAGGGTGTCGGGGTAGCTCGGCATCACCAGCTGCGGCATCAGATATTCGAACATCGAGCCGCTCCACGACAGCAGCGTCGCATTGCCGTCGACCTCGGTCAGCAACCGACCGAGCGCGAACCAGGTCTCCTGCGGCAACTGGCCTTGGGCGATCGCGACGAAGCTGCACAGGCGCGCCTCCGAAGCCAGCAGGTCGTAATGCCCCTGGTCGAGCCGGCGACTGTCGACGTCGTAGCCGATCGACAGCAAGTGTCGCGCCCCGTCGTACAGGAAGCCGTACTCCATCAGCGAGAACTGCCCGGCCACGTGGGCCAGTTGCTCCAGTTCACGCACCTGCGCCTGCGCCTGCGCACGCAATTGCGGTGAAGTGCCCGGCGCGCACAGGGCGCGCAGCGACGGGATCCTCCGGGCCGTCTCGCCCACCTCCGTGGAACCCACGCCGTCCCACGCCTGGACGATGTCCCGGGCGTCGCGGCAGCCCGATTGCAGACGCCGCGCCCACAGCGCCGGCGAGTCATCGATACCGTCGTGCGTGATGGCGGCGTTCGCTTCGGGTTCCATGGCGACGATGTCATCGGCCACCCCGACCAGCGCGTCGAGCACCACCGCCGCGTCGGCCAGCGCGACCGGAGGCGCGGCAAGCGCGCGGCCGAGCAGCACGCGGCAGGCGTCGATCGCGCTCTGAAGCTCCTGCGGCGTTTCGGCCCGCGCTTCCACGACCTCGCCGAGCACGGCCAGCGTGTCGGCCAGGCCGGCGAACGTCTGTGGCGCCAGCACAGGCGCATCGATCAGCCCCAGCAGCCCCTGGCGCAGGGTCAGCAGGTGGCCGCCCAGGTTGCCGCTGTCCACCGTGGAGATGAAGCGCGGCGGCAGCGGCGCGAGGGTTTCGGTGTCGTACCAGTTGAAGAAGTGGCCACGGTGGCGCTCCAAGCGGTCGAGCGTCGTGAACACATGCCGGGTGCGCTGCACCACCGCTGCTGCCTGCAGATAGCCGAAATCCCAGGCCGCCATGTTGGCCAGCAGCGACAGGCCGATATTGGTCGGCGAGGTGCGGCGGGCGACGACCAGGCCGGGATGCTCCTGGATGTTGTCCGGCGGCAGCCAGTGATCCTCCTCGCGGATGTTGACCTCGAAGAACGCCCAGGTGCGCCGTGCCAGTCGCCCCAGGAACGCACGCTGGATTGACGACAACTCGGCGCTGCGCTGCGGCGGGGGGCGGCCCAGCCAGGTCATCAGCAGCGGCGAGCCCGCCCACAGCACCAGGATCGGCGCCGCCACCCACAGGGCTGCCGGATTCACCCGCCACACGGCGATGGCGGCCAGTCCCGCCAGCAGCGGCGCAGGCCACATCGTGCGCAGCTCGGCCGACGCGCCGCTGCCCAGCGCCCGCTCGACCTCGCTCGACGGGTTCCATTGCAGCAGATGGCGCCGGCTCACCAGCGTGCGCCACAGTGTGACCGCGATCGCCGACAGGCTGTAGGCCGCTTCGTACGGCAGACAGGCGAACCCCACCGCGGCGCGCACCAGCCCGCGTCCGGTCGCATCGCCGACCTGGGCAAGATGCGTCTCCAACCGCATGTCCGCAGGCTTCGACAGCAGGACCCGCAGCGCGGGGATCAGCACCGGTGCGAAAGCCACGGTCATCAGCCACAGCGTCCACGGCAGCGGATCCTCAAGCGCAAGCCAACCCAGCAGCAGCAGTGCGAATGTGGCCCCGGGCACCAGGCTGCGGCGCAGGTTGTCGAGCAGCTTGCCGCGCGACAGGCCCGACAGCGGATTGCGTACCCTGCCCCCGTCCGCACTCGGCACCCATGGCAATACCCACGGCAGCAGCTGCCAGTCGCCCCGGATCCAGCGATGGCGTCGCTTGACGTCGGCCGCATAGCGCGCCGGATAGTCCTCGTACAGGCGCACGTCGCTCACCAGCCCGGCGCGCGCGTAGCAGCCCTCGAGCAGGTCGTGGCTGAGGATCCGGTTGTCCGGGAAGCGGCCCTGCAGGGCGCGCTCGAACGTGTCGACCTCGTAGATGCCCTTGCCGATGAACGAACCCTCGCCGAACAGGTCCTGGTAGACGTCCGACACCGTGCGCGTGTACGGATCGATACCCGGCTCGGTGCCGAACATCCGGGCATATCGGCTGAACCGGCGCCCGCTGAAACTGCTGCCCACACTGGGCTGGAGGATGCCGTAGCCACGCGTGACGCGATCACGCACGGGATCGAACACGGCGCGGTTGAGTGGATGCGCCAAGGTGCCCACCAGCTCGCGGGCGGCATCGCGCGGCAGGCGCGTATCGGTATCGAGGGTGATCACGTAGCGCACGTTGCCCAGCACCGCGGTGCGGCCGACCACCTGCTCGAACGCGTCGGCGCCGCCACCGCGCAGCAGCGCGTTCAATGCCGCCAGCTTGCCGCGCTTGCGCTCCGCGCCGATCCAGCGACCCTCGCGCGGATTCCAGGTGCGCGGCCGGTGGAAGAGGAAGAAGCGCTCGCCGCCTCCCGGGCTGTCGCCCAGATAGCGCCTGTTGAGTTCGCCGATCCTCGCCGAGGCATGGGCGAGCGTTGCGGCGTCGCCCGGCAGCGTCTCCTGGTCGGCATCGAGATAATCGCTGAGCAACGCGTAATGCAGGTGCGGGTCACGATTCGCGAGGAACCGCACCTCGAGCCCTTCGACCAGCGCATCGACCGACGCGACATCGCCGAACATGCACGGCACCACCACCAGGGTGCGCGACGCCGCCGGGATGCCATGCGAGAAATCGAGACGCGGCAAGGGCTTGGGCGCCACCACGACGGTCGCCAGCCAGTTGGTCAGCGCGATGCCCAGTTCGCTGAAGACCAGCACGGCCAGGACCGCCGGCAGCCAGGCAGGAACCCAGCCCACCTCGCGCGCGCCCGCCTGCCCCATGAGGCCGGTGGTCGCCAGCGCGACGACGACAGCGATCAGTGCGAGGTAGATGGCCAGCGGCACCCTGCGCGGCGCGATCGGGATCCGCTTGCCACCCGTGTGTGCGGACAGCGCCGCGAGGGTCTGCGCCACACCGTCATCCACCAGGTAATAGCCCACGTGCGCCTCGATGGCATCGGCAGGATGCGCCTTCGCCAGGCCCACCGCAGTACGGGCCACCACCAGTTCACTGATACCGCCACGCCGGGCGATGGTCTCCACCGCGTGCCGGTAGTGATCGCGGGTACTGAAATCCATCAAACCGTAGGTGGCGGCCGGATCGTCGCGGAGGACCGCGTCGACCAGGCTCATGCTCTCGAAGTACTCGCGCCAGTCCATGTGGGCCAGAAACCGCAGGGTGCCGATGCTGTTGCCGATCGACACCTGGTCGGCCGCCTGCTGTTGGCTTTCGGCATGCACCAGCGCCTCGATGCGCAGACTGGTCTCGCCCAGCCACTGCTCGAGCCATGTCAACGGCAGCGACAGCGCGCCCCGGCCCTGGAGGCCGCGCGTCAGCTCGGCGACGAACGCGCCGCTCGCAGGAGGCCCGCTGCGCGCCATGTCGGCCACCACCAGCACCACGTCCTTGGGCGAGTCCACGGACACCGCGCTGAGGCGCTCCGCCCACTCTTTCGCGAGTCGATGGTCCCGCCCGTCGCGGATCACCAGCACCGCCATCCGGCGCAGGTTCTCGATGACCGCCAGGCGCAGCATGATCGGAATGGCCCAGAGCTCACCGATCGAGAGCGGGGTCACCGTCTGGTAGGCGGCGACGAAGCGGCTCAGCGTGGTCGCGTCCACCCGCCCGTCGCCATGGGCGACCGCTTCCATTGCCAGGTCGTACACCCTGGGCAGCCCCGCGGAGGGGCCCTGTGCCAGCGTGGGCAGTTCGCGGCTGTAGCCTTTGGGCAGGTGGCGCCGCGCGAGCCGCACCTGCTCTTCGATGAGGTGGTAGTTGTCGAGCAGCCATTCGCCGGCGGGTGTGATGCGAAGCTCGTCGCGCACCATCCGGGAGAGGAACGTGCGGGCGTCCTCGAGAACCGCCGCATTCTCGCTGAGCCTGGACAACAGGAGATCGGGAGCACGGCCGGGATTGATCTGGTGGGTCCGCGCCAGGCCGCGCCCGTGCAGCTCCATCTGCTCGGCGCTCAGAAGCTGCGCCCGCAGCGGCGCCTCCTCCCGCAGCCCTGCCGAACGCGGGGTGGAGCTGCCACCAAAGACGCGTTGCAGACGCAGCCACCGGCGTGACCACGTCGAAGCGGTGCCCATGTCCGATATCCGTGGGCCAGCGGCCGGCGGCGGGGAGATTCGCATCATTGCACCGCCCCCCCGGCGCCGCGTGACGAGACCGCGACACGTCGTTCAGAGGGCCGGGAGCCGGCAGGCCGCGACGACGGGATGCCCGATCACCGGCAACCCCGCGGCAGCCGCGCGCGGACAAAGCGCGCCGAGGTGCACATCTAACGCAGGACACCTTGAACAACGACGCTGGCGATAGCGCGGAACGCAGCGCACGATCGCCGAAAATCAGGGTGGAGCTGAGGTCGTGGAGCCCCACGCGCCACCCGGTCGGGACATGGCGCCGTCAGCGCGCCGTGCCGGCGCTGGAGGTCCCGGAGACTGGTGCGGCGAGCGCACCGCCGAACAGACACGCACGAGAAACTCGCCCACGGCCCATCCTGGCCAAGCGCGACGGATACTCAAGGGTTCATCGAGGAGCCGGCCGGCGAGATGCGGCGGCCCAGTACGAACTTGGGTCGGCGCGGGGTCGATCGTCACCCACACCGCTTCTTCGAATTCCACCTAAAGCCGTTTGAATCAAGGCTTCAAGGTGGTGGGCGGTACAGGGTTCGAACCTGTGACCCCTACCATGTCAAGGTAGTGCTCTACCGCTGAGCTAACCGCCCGAAGGGGGCGAATCATACACCGGATTCTGGCGATGTCGAACACTTGTTGAAGTTTTTTTAACGCGCGAGGCTGACTTCCTTGATCTGGCGAATCTGATCGCGGATCCGACCGGCCTCTTCGAACTCCAGATCGCGGGCGTGCTGGTACATCTGCTGCTCGAGCGCCTTCAGCCGCGACGCGAGCTTCTCTGGCGGCAGCGATGCGTAGTCCTCGGCCGGCTCGGCGACCTTGCGTGTCTTGCCGCGGCCCTTCTTCTCGGTCTCCGGATCGACGCGCGCACCTTCCATGATGTCGACGATCGCCCGCGCCACCGACGTCGGAGTGATGCCGTGCTCGGCGTTGTACTCCACCTGCTTGGCCCGGCGCCGGTCGGTTTCGTCGAGCGCCATCTGCATCGACTTGGTGATGCGGTCGGCATAGAGGATCGCCTTGCCGCGCAGGTTGCGCGCCGCGCGGCCGATCGTCTGGATCAGTGAGCCGCCCGAGCGCAGGAAGCCCTCCTTGTCGGCATCGAGAATCGCCACCAGCGACACCTCCGGCATGTCCAGGCCCTCGCGCAGCAGGTTGATGCCCACCAGCACGTCGAACTTGCCCAGACGCAGGTCGCGGATGATCTCCACGCGCTCGACGGTATCGATGTCGGAATGCAGGTAGCGCACCTTGACGTCGTGCTCGCCGAGGTACTCGGTGAGGTTCTCGGCCATGCGCTTGGTCAACACCGTGATCAGCACGCGATCCCCCATCGCCACCCGCTCGCGGATCTCGCCGAGCACATCGTCGACCTGGCTCGCGACCGGCCGGATCTCCACCTCCGGATCGATCAGTCCGGTGGGGCGCACCACCAGCTCGGTGATCTGGCCTTCCGATTTTTCGAGCTCGTAGCTGCCGGGCGTGGCCGAGACGAAGATCGCGCGCGGCGCGCGGGCCTCCCACTCCTCGAACTTCAGCGGCCGGTTGTCCATCGCCGAGGGCAGGCGGAAGCCGAAGTTGACCAGGGTTTCCTTGCGCGAGCGATCGCCCTTGTACATCGCGCCGATCTGCGGAACGGTGACATGGGATTCGTCGACCACCAGCAGGGCATCCGGCGGCAGATAGTCGAACAGGCACGGCGGCGCCTCGCCGGGCATGCGTCCGGTCAGGTGCCGCGAATAGTTCTCCACGCCATTGCAGTAGCCGACCTCGGCCATCATCTCCAGGTCGAACTGGGTGCGCTGCTGCAGCCGCTGCGCCTCGAGCAGCTTGTTCTCGGCATAGAACTGCTCCAGCCGTGGCGGCAGTTCGGCCTTGATCGCCTCGATCGCCTCGAGCGTGGTGCGCCGCGTGGTCACGTAATGCGACTTGGGATAGATCGTGTAGCGCGGCAGGGTGCGCTTGGTCTCCCCCGTCAACGGATCGAACTGGGTGATGCGCTCGATCTCGTCGTCGAACAGCTCGATGCGCAGGGCATCCATCTCCGATTCCGCCGGATGGATGTCGATCACCTCGCCGCGGACGCGATAGGTACCGCGGCGCAACTCGGTGTCGTTGCGGCTGTACTGCATCTCGCTCAGCCGGCGGATCAGCTCGCGCTGGTCGATCCGCTCGCCGCGCACCATGTGCAGCACCATGCGGAAGTATTCGTTGGGGTCGCCCAGGCCGTAGATCGCCGAAACCGAGCACACCACGATCGCGTCGCGCCGCTCCAGCAGCGCCTTCGTCGCCGACAGGCGCATCTGCTCGATGTGTTCGTTCACCGAGCTGTCCTTCTCGATGTACGTGTCCGAAGACGGCACGTACGCCTCGGGCTGGTAGTAGTCGTAGTAGCTGACGAAGTACTCGACCGCGTTGTGCGGGAAGAACGACTTGAACTCGCCGTAGAGCTGCGCCGCCAGCGTCTTGTTCGGCGCCATCACCAGGGTCGGCTTCTGCACCCGCTGGATGACGTTGGCGATGGTGTAGGTCTTGCCCGAGCCGGTGACGCCCAGCAGCGTCTGGTGGGCGAGCCCGGCCTCGAAGCCCTCGACGAGCTTCTCGATCGCCTGCGGCTGGTCACCCGCGGGCTGGTAGGGCGAGACGAGCTGGAATCCGGCGGGATGGATGACGTCGTTCATGGTATGAGGCGATCCGGCTGAGCACGTGACATGGGGATGGATGTAGTTGGCGACAACACACGCAGGCGCGATCGGGCAGGTCTGGTCAGCGCTCGGACATCGTCGTGATGCCATCGCCGACGAAAGCACTAGGCGGTTTCCGACCTACATGCATTGTCCGGACCGGATGCCAAGGAGTCCCCAAGAGGAGGACTCTGACGAAGTGAGCCCGGGTGTATGGCCGGCGACCATCGAAGCCCCCCAGTGACAGGACAAGGACGTCCTCATGCGTCACCGACACGGATTTACCCTCATCGAGCTGCTGACCACACTGACGATCCTTACGATCCTCTTTACGGTCGGACTCTCCGCATTCACCGAGGCGTTCATGCGTCATCGCGTGCAGACTGCTGTGCACCTGATCAGCACCGATCTCGCAATGGCACGCAATACCGCGATCATGCGCCGGAACCAAGTCGTCGTGTGCCCCGGCCACGCCCTGCTCGGCTGCCGCTCAGACTCAGACTGGAGCGGAGGCTGGATCGTCTTCGACGATCCCGATGGCAATCGACAGCCTGATACGCAAGACGACCTGATCCGCGTCACCAGCGCCCCATCCGGGGCGCCCACCCCCATTAGGCTCGCGTCGACCCGCAACTTCGTCAGATACCAGCGCGACGGCCGCAGCGCCGGGACCAACCTGACCATCAACGTCTGCCGAGGGGATACTCTGGGTGGACAGGTCGTCGTGAACAACCTGGGACGAGTGCGCAGTGGCAGACCGACGAGCGAACAAGCGTGTCCTTTCCAGTAACGCGCTCTAGTTTCGCCCTTGAGCGCATCTGCGCGGCAGAGCGACCAAGTTGCTTCGCGAGATCTCCAATGGCCCCGGCGCAGACCGCAATAGAAGGCTTGACCCGCGCGACGAACCGACTAGAATGTGCCTCCCCAGCCCGAATAGCTCAGCCGGTTAGAGCACTTGACTGTTAATCAGGGGGTCGTTGGTTCGAGTCCAACTTCGGGCGCCAGATAGATCAAAGGCTTGCAGAAATGCAGGCCTTTTTTCTTTTTTAGCCTACGCAACGTGGGCCCACTGCGGGGCTAACAGCACGATTGGCCTGTACAGCAAGAGCGATCCGCTGCCACGTGTTCGCGCACGTTCGCACCTCGCAGCCCAGGACTCACGACCAGAAAGGCTGTGGCGCACCATACGCTCGCCCCACCTCTGGAACGCTGGCCCGCCGCCAACGCATCGCCTGGGCGAGACTCCCGGGTAAGGCAGCGTCCCTGGGTCTCATGTATTTCACTGAGCTTCCTCGGCGCACGTCAACGCACCCGGCAGAAGCTCGGAGCTAATGATGTGCTGAAGAGAGAGGATGCTTGAATGAAGCCGCCACGGGTATCGCAGCATCTATCAACGACTCAGGCCAGCGCGTCGTATTGCTCCCACTTCTACCCTGCTGGACCACCACTGGCTGCCCCCCAGACCACCCGCCACCAGGCTGCATCGCCACCATCCCTCCTACCCGCAAGCGACGGGTACCAGCGCGACGCAGCGGCGCCGATGTTACCGCTCACTCCGCGGTTGGGACTTCTCATGATGCGACCAACCGGCCACCGCCAGGAGCGCCGACGTCAACGGGTCCTTGGCGACCACGCCTCCGCAGGCCGTGCCCGAGGCCCCAACTCAACGTTTTCTCAAGAACTTGCTCGCTGATGCGGCACGCGTTGCGAACGCGAATCAACCGGACCCGACTTCGGGCTCCAAACTAAAAAAAGCCGCGGATCGCTCCGCGGCTTCTATGTGTCTACCAGCAGTCTGTGCCAGGGCCAGTTGCAGTTTTCCGGCCCACCTGATCAATCGCCAGAATCAAACAACGGGTGTCGCTTTGCTGTCCGCCTTGCGGCGTCGCCTGTAATACAAACGTTGTCGCGGCCGTGTCCCCACCCTCCCGCGTCAGCACATATCGCACGTTTCCGGTTCTGGGAGAGTTGCGGTCACCGGCGGGCACCTGCGCCCAGAACCCGGCGTACGAACCCTGGTTGATTGTCCTGTAACGCTCTGCGCGCTGTGCGAGCTCCACCAGGTCTGCCTTGGCCTGGCCGCGGTGCCCTTTCCGTACCGCGTCCTGATACATCGGCAATGCAATGCCGACAAGGATAGCCACGATAGCGATCACGATCATCAGCTCGATCAACGTGAAACCACGCTGCCGACGTAGCAATGACAGCGCAAGAATATTCAGCCGCGTCATTTGATCTGCCTCCAGGATTGACGTCCGCAAGGCCTCGGTAGAACGAAAGCGCCCGGATAGACGACCACTTGGCACTCCTCAAATGTGGGGCAGTTCATGGTGGCCGGATCGCATGGGCTTCCGTCCGGCTGGTTGATGATGGTGTTCGTGGTAATGGCCGCGACCGAGTTGCTCGTGATTGGCGCGCCGCCGCCATCGACCCGGATACCGCCGCAATCCGCTCCGGTGCAAGCCGGCACTTGGGAAGGCTGCACTTGAACATTGGCAAGTGCACCGGATCCGGACAGTAGATCCAGACCGTAGACGAAGTTGTCACCGCCTGGATTGCAGTTGTCCTCGGAAGGCGTGAATGTGGTGAAGAACACGCGGCCGCTCTGGATACGCGGCGTGGCAATGAAGCGCTCCCCGATCGGTCGGAAGCCTGGCGTGAGTCCCGAATCGTCGTAGACCTGGAGGTCCAGATACCAGCCCCGCTTCGCATTCGGGCCGTAATACGACACCCGCGTGCGACTGATACTGCGGATAACCTCCCCGTTCTCCCCCTCACCGGTACCGGTGATGCTCTGCGCCTGCAGGGCAGACCGTCCATTGCTGACCGGGGTTCCATTATCGAAGACCGCGTAAAGCGACTGTACCGAAGGGTCCTGCGGCACATCATTGTCGCCCGGCTGACTGCCGCGATCGAACAGATAGCGACCCGTTCCGAAGTACACCATCACGCCAGTGCCGGGTCCTGCGGCGACGCGGATGCCGCCAGTGATAGCCTGCGGCTCGCCATCGATCTGCGCATTGAGCAAAGGCAGCCCACCGTTGGCCACGTCCCAGTTGCCCGAATTACTTGACGACAGGTCGAACTTCCACAGGTTGCCCTGCAAGTCGCCACCATAGATCGTGTCGACCTTGCCATTCCCCGACTTGTCGATCGCAGTGATCTGCCCAAGGCCATTGAACGGCGCAGCTCGGCGGGCACACAGGTCCCTCACGAGCTCGAAGCCACTGGCCACCTGGCAGATCCAGTTGGCAACCGGGTTGGTGGCGACCGCGCCCTGGTTACGGTCATCAGCCGTCAGCTTGCGGATGACCTCGCCCGTGTAGGCATCAAGCACATAAAGCGATGGGTCGTTGAGGTTGCCACCGTAACCGTTGCCGAACAGGACGCCCCAACTGCCGTCCTCCAACGGAACGATCAAAGGCTTGCCATAGACGTGGCCAATATCGTTATCGACGCTGCTGTTACGTTCCCAGCGGATGCTGTTTTCATTCAGATCGCTTGGATCACTGACATCCAGCGCGAATACCGAACGCGCGCCTGCACCCGTCGAGCCCACGAGCATTGTCCGCCAGTCTGTCGCGCCGCCATTCCCCACCTTGATGTCGCCGACACTGATCTGTCCATCGACATAGTACCGATGATCATAGAAGTCATCGGTCTTGGCCAAGAGCCCCATGTTCGACAGTACCGCATTTGGAACATAGGCGAAGCGCTCGACGCCAGCGCCGTCCGCTGCGCACGGAAGCCGGGGATTCGCAACGCATGGAACCGTGCCGGCATAGAAAGCGTGCAGCATGCCGTCATTCGCGCCCACATATGCCATGGTTTCCCGGCGGGCCTTCAAGTCCAGATAGCCCGGGCTGCCGTTCGCTGCGACATAGCCGGAGAACATTGGATCCCTCTGCATGCCGTAGCCCAGATCCGCCCGGGGTGATGCCACAACCGGTTCGGAATTGATGATGCTACCGATGACCGAGCTGCGCGCTCGCAGGGCGCCAGTGCCGCCGTTCGCGGCCTCGCGTGAACGATCCCCACGAAGATAGGACACGATCTCCTCGGCCGAATAATCACGGCTGGCACCGTACTCGCCATTGTCGATATCGGCCTGATGGACACCGATCGCCCCGCGCTGGTCGGCCTCGCTCGCCCCGAGGCTGTCCGCCAGGAACGGAACGCGGTTGCCTGCCGCGATGCCGCTGGTCCCGTTGCCTGCCGAGCGCAAGGTGTAGATCCTCCTGGACGCGGGAGCCGGCAGACTGGCTTCGGCACTCCAGAGCACAGCGCCTATCGAGCCATTGGGATTGATCGCGAGCGCGCTCAGGTCGCCAGTCCAGTCCTTGCCGTTGCGCTCGCGCCTGAAAGTCGGCTGAAGCGTGAAGGACTCAGCGCCAACACGCGCGCCGTTGAGGGTGCGACTGCCAGACTCGACATCGCGGCTTGCGATGTCGTCGAAGGCCTTTGAAAGCTGGTTCCGCAGGTTCAGCGGGTTGGTGACCAGAAAATAGTTGTCAGGATCCCCATGGCCCGGGGCGCCCGGTGCGCTGGAGTCCCAGTTCGCCGGATCGGGTGCGCCATATTTGGCCGCGTACCACAGCGGATCGCGAAGCTGGATCGCGGCCGTACTCGTGCTGGGTGAGAATTCACGGGTCGACGTGAAACCCAGGCCCTGGTTGCAGGGTGCCGAGTTCATCCGACCGACGCATTCGCCGGCCCACCGAACGGGATTCGATGTGGACGGGGTATTGAGCTCATATGCCGAGGACGCCTGATTGGTGTTGTCCCGGTCACGCACCTCCAGATACGCACCATCCCGCGTCGTTCCGGAAATGATGTAGCCCATGTTCTGGTTGGCGCTGCCGGCGGCGAATTCCGACGTAAGATTCACGGTCAAAGTGTTGCCGGCGTTGGCCACGATTTCATAGCGCACGATCGCGTCCATGTCGTGATCGTTACCCTGCTCCACGTCCTCGTAGTTGATACGGAACACGGCACGCGGTCGACCGCCATTGACCGTCATGTTGGGCGCCTGGCCCGGGAAGTTCTCGTACTCTTCCACATAGAAGTCGACGATCGTGTTCGTCGGCTTCCGCGTGCCCTCACCGTATGTGCCGCTGACCGTCTTGGCGAACGGCACAAGCGTGACCGTATTGGTTCCGACCGGGAACTCGATACGCGGCAGCGGGGACGCCAGTGCGATGGAGTAGGTATGGACGTTCTGGCCATCGGCCGCGATATTGATATTTGGCGTATTACGCGCGAAGCGGGCGACACTCGCGGTGTAGTACGTGCCCCTCTTCCCCGGCTCTTCCGGCGACAGGCCGCGAATATTGCCAAAACCCGAGGCTGACTTGACGGTCGGATTACCGTCATTGAGCTCGCCGACCTCGCCTATAAAAACGTCTCTCGAGCCCGCCCCGAATTCAGCGGTCCAGATCGCCTGACCCTCGCTCGCCGCGTTGAAATCCGCGATGGAGGCAGGCGTATTGCCGGTCGACGTGATTGCGCCGGCAAAGGAGCTCCCCGGGAGATCGCCGTCATAGCTCGGATTGATGTCGCTGATGATCGTCTGCACCGGACGCGAACATGCCGGGTAGTTCAGACCCGTACCAGTACTCGCATAGGGATTCTGCCAAGCCGGGGTGGGCAGACCAAGATCACGATCCTCATTACCAGCGGTATTGCCGCCGGTCACGAAGCGTGGCGTTGCGCCAGTGGCGCCAGCAAAATACCGCATGCTCTCGTAGAGCATTTCTGCGACCGGGTTGCCCCACATACGGCATTCGCCGTTGGCGATCACGCGACTACCCACCGCTGGGCAATTGCCATTGCCTGCGCTCCAGCTCCAGTTGGAATCACTATTCAAGTTATTGACGGTATTGTTGTTATAGCCGCCGCCGATCATTCGCAACCGGTCGATGCTGCGGGCGATGCCTTCGACATCCGTCCGGAACACGCCGGTGGCCGCATCGATCTCCGAAGCGAAGTTCGAGATGTTCCGACGGAGCACACCACCCTCAAGGTTGTTGCGCTGCGACCCGGTGATCAGGCCGAAGTACATCCGCTGGGACTCGCCGTAGTCGTGCAGGATACCGGTCGGTTTTGCCTGGCCGTTCGGATAGACCTTGCATGTGGTGTCGCGAAGTGATTCTTCGGCCGGGCAGGTTTCTACGCGGACCAGGTAGTCATCGCGGGTTACCCCACCCATGACAGGTCGCAGGTTGTAGGTGGAAATGGACAGGTTGCTCAGTCCCGTCTGGCCGTTTCCGCTGGCGGAAGGCACAACTGTCCACGCATCCCATTGTCCATTGGACTGCTGAACCTGGTAGCGCAGGATGTACCTGTCGCCGCCCGTCGCATCCTCGTGACGGAACTTGATGCTGTAAAGCTCACCACGATTCAGATTCAGGACGCCGGTCGTATAGGTGTTGCAGTTACAGACGCCATGCCCCCCGTAATAGCCCGCCTGCCCGCCCTGTATGGACGTACCGTCGGCACGGCGAATCTCGAAATCCACCGCATCATCGCCATCCACCGAAAAACGGAAGGTCCTACCCTGGGAGTTACCATTACCGACCTGGAACCCGCCGGTGATGACGGTCAGATAGTTGTCGTCGGCCCCATAGGGGTTGCACGCGTCATTCGTGCAGTTGATCTGAGCGACGGAGCCGCTCCCATACCATGCGGAGGGAATGGCGAAACTCTCCTCCATCTGGTTGAAGGCAGCCCGGTCGGCGGGGTGGCCGGGATGTGCAGGCGCAGTACCGCCGCCAACACAACTGACACGCTGGTCCGCCGCGTTGAAGCAACTGTTCCCCGCAACCGGGCCTTCGATCGACAACCAGTTCCATACCCGATATGGCGACTGCTTGAGCACGCGGAACAGAGGCGCCTGGTAATCCGGAAAGAGGAACGAGTTGGCGCTACCGGTGGTCGTCGTCACCGCGAAAAGATGGTATCGGCCGTTATCGGGAATCGGCAGCGGCGCATAGTTGCCGATGTCGTAACCATCGCGCGCAATGCTCTGGTATTCCTTGCCCCAGCTGTGCGCGTCCTGCGGGAAAAACGCGCCCTGCAGGATGGTCTGCGTTGTAGTGTCCGTCTGCCGCCAGCCGCCGTAGAGGACGCGGCGCAATGCGTCCATGCGGGAGGTCGTCAGGTAGTTCAGAAAGTCACCGCTCCACTCGCCCGACCGGCGCCCGCAGGTTTTGTCCGGGGCCGCCCGGGCCGGCACGAATCGGCCGCCGCTTGAAGTGCTCCACGTGTAGCAAGCGTAAGAGTTGAAGTAGCCGTAGTAGTCGATCTTGTAACGCGGCTCTCCCGCAGCCGGATTTGATTTGAGTTCCCATCCGCGATAGCCCACATCCAGGCTGCCGTCGCCGTCCAGATCAGATGCGTCGTTGTAGGCTTCGTAATAGATCTTGTGATCCTTGCCCATCACAAGCATGTTGAGCGGCGGCACGGCGTCGCGCAGATACAGCGGCGACTGAGCGATGGGCGGTGCATCCCCCGAGACGAACAGCGGGTCGGAGCGCAAGGACAGGCTGGTCACGCCAGCAGCGACGAGGACGACACCTACAGCGACGACGCGCATGAGCTTTCCGGATTTCATTCAACTCTCCTCGCGTCTCACGGGATGAACACGGTATCTACAGTTGCTTCGGAGCTCGGAAGCAACGGGCGATCCCGTGAGAAGGCAGTGATCTGATAGATCTGGTCCGTCCGCTCGGCTTCGTTGGACGGTACGTCGAGCGCACCCCATGCAAAGCAGAGGTCGAGCCGGCGCACATGTTGCTGGTCGGACTGCCAGCCCTGGAAATCCGGCGTCGATGTGCAGTCGGCCGGCGGTACGTCGGTTGGCGGGTTTGCGCCGGCCAACACCTGCTCTTTCAACGTGTTCTCCATCTGGCGCGCATTGGACTCCGCGTTCTGGAAAGCACTATTGGTTGCCATGTAATTCGCGGCCATGCGCTCCTGCAGGCCGGCGACCTGTAACGCCACGATGCCGATCAGCGCAAGCAGGATCAAAAGCATCAGAGCGACGTAGAGCACCGCACCGGACTGTTTATGGGGGGGATGCTTGGAGAAGTTCATCGGATCAATTCCCAAACAGTCGGTTACGCAGGGCGACGCTGTTTTCGTAGACCGCGCGATATCGCGTGTCCTCGGGCGGTGTCATGACGACACCAAGTGCGGAAAGCCGCACAGTGGCTGCCGCGCGCTGCGAGGCGGCTGCCGCATCCGGGCTGCGCGCGACCAGCCCCACCTGCACCAGCCCCACGCGACGCCAGGCATGCTCGTAGTCCCCGGCAGCGCCAGACGGCACCAACGCATCGGCAACGACACTCGTCCCGATGTTCCCGGTGGGACGGCCAGTTTTCGACGTGTTGCTGTCCTGTCCGAACTGCAACTGCAAAGACTCGACACCTTCGACCAACTCTTCTTTCGCCGATACCAGCGCGCCACCCGGGGCCGCGGAATAGCGCAGCCGGTATAGAGCTGGATTGCCCGACGCGTTGCGGCCCACGTAATAAACCAGGCTTTCAGCCCGATAAACCATCGCTTGGCCGACCGTAAACTGAGGCGTCGTATCGAATGTAGATTGGTTGAGCCCACCGGCCGCGACCGAAATCCTGGTGCCGCTGACTGCAGTCGCGTTGAATACGCCGGCCTGCATACAATCCGAAATCCCGAACAAACCCGGGTTGGCGACGCCCTCGACGAGATGAGTCATGGAATCGACGTCGATCACCGTGGTAGAGCCGGGGGTGAACGAAGTGACCTGGGCTCCAGTCGGAGAGAAGAAGCGCAGAATGACGATGTCACTGCTTTGGACAGGCAGGCCGACACTGCCCGCTGTCAAAGCGGCATAGAGCTGAGCCGGCAGCGCCGGCTGCCACGCGCTCCCGTCAGCCGCCAGGTTAGGCAATGGGGCAAGCTCCACCTCGTCGCCACTCGAGGTCTCTACAGCGTTGAAGCCCTCTATACCGAGATCGAAACGCAGGGGTCCAGGCGCAGCCGCATAATCGGAGGTGATCGCCGCTGAGGGATCGGAACCGGACCCGAACTGCTGATCGGCGGTGAGGAATGTGGAAATCAACGCGGGCCGCGATGCTGTGACGTTGGCCGGCAGAAACCTGGACTGGTCGTTGACGCAGCCCATGTGCCCCGCCATCCGAATGTCACGCTGCAGGATATCGATGGCAAATCTACCGTTCTCCTGCGTGCGTGCGAGCCCCGTGGACAACTGATAGGCCGTCCGCGATGCCGCGAAAACCTGCACGAGTGCGAGGATGAGGAGCGAACCTATTGCCAGCGCGATGAGAATCTCGATCAGCGACAGGCCAGCCGATCGTTTGGGTGAAAAGGAGTTCATAGCGTCGTACTCAGTTCGATCTCACCGGCAACCTTTCCATCCGCAGTTCCAACCTCCGCCATATTCGCCTCACCCCAAACGATCTTGACCACCACGGAGGGCGCGCCCACGACATTGACTTCGGCGTAGGCATCCGGGCCGAGAGCCTCCCTGACCTCGCACTGCCACCGCTTGACGTTATTCGCGTTTGACAGGACCTCGAACGTCTCACATCCGGCAGCAGCTGGCGTCACGTCAGCGAAGCTCCCTTCGTTCATTGCGTACGAGTCGATCTGCGACCGGTTGATTCTGATCGTGTCGAGCAGTTCACTGGCGAGATTGACGGCCATGGTGCGCTGTTGCGCGCTCTGGGTGTACCTCAGATTCGTTGTCTGAAGCAGCGCCAGGCCCAGCAGGCCTACGGCAAGCACAACAAGCGCGATCAGCACTTCGATAAGGGAGAAGCCGAGCTGGCGACGCCCAGGCGTGCATGTGGGTCTGCGGCGCCACGCGCCCAAAGGCAGCTTCAAGGACATGCACTGATCTCCGTAGTGAGCTGCCCGACAATGTTCAAGGACATTGTCCTAACCAACTCCAAGCCAGGAGGACAGTCGACCGGGCGCAGGGTGATAACGGATGGGGTGTCGGGACGCCCGCGCGCATCAAACACGATCCTGTCCCGCTCGACGCCCGCGCCCGTCGCAGCAGACAGCATGAGCTGCGGATGTGCATCGATCACGCGCACGATCGTGTCGCCGGCATCAAGCGCTGCATTAGCCGTGCCCACGTTGGTCCAGACCAGCCACCCCGCGGCCCAGTCGTCGCTGCAGGCTGTGCCGTCATCGGTCGCGCAAATACCACCACCCAAGGTCGAACGAATGCCTTCACTGCGCGCCAGGGACACGCTGCCGATCAGCTCATTGGTGGTTGTTGCGATCCGGTTGCTGCGTATGGCGCCCTGGAAACTGGGCAACCCGAGTGCGAGCAGAATACCGACGATCGCAATCGTCACCATCAATTCGACCAGGGTAAATCCCCTCGTACGCACATGTTGCATGCCTCCCCCTTTCCCCGGACACAGACCGCCCCGGTCGCAAGTCTAGGGAGATAAATGCGGGAGGCAAGCGGTGGCAGATGAACGGTCGAGCAGGCAAGACGAACGCGCCACAGCGGGGTATGCCGTCACCGGACGCACTCTGTAGGCGCCTCCCTGCCCGCCCCGCGATTCTGGCATGCGCGTCCTGCGGTCAGGCCACCACCTCATAGCAGGGCCTGTAGTCCCCGGAGATCTTCATCCGTCGCTGGGCCACGAACGCGCGCAGCAGCGCATCGAGCGACTGCATGATGTCGCGGTCGCCGTTGATGCGGAACGGGCCGAAGGCTTCGACGCGGCGCAGGCCGTCCTCCTTGACGTTGCCGGCGACGATGCCCGAGAACGCGCGGCGCAGGTCGGCCGCCAGCTCGTGCGGGGGGCGGCCATGGTGCAGGTCGAGCGCGGCCATCGCTTCGTGCGTGGGCACGAAGGGACGCTGCAGGTCGAGCGGAATCGTCATCGACCAGTTGAAGTAGAACGAGTCCTTGTGCGAGACGCGGTACTCCTTGACCTTTCGGATACCGGCGGCCATGCGCCGCGCCACCTGCTCGGGATCGGCGACGATGATCTCGTAGCGGGAGGCGGCCTCGTCGCCAAGGGTCAGCCGGATGAACTGGTCGATCTGCTGGAAGTACGGCGCCGATGCAGTGGGGCCGGTGAGGATGAAGGGGAACGGGATGTCGCGATTCTCCTCCTGAAGGAGCAGGCCGAGCAGATAGAGGATCTCCTCCGCTGTGCCCACGCCGCCGGGAAACACGATGATGCCGTGCCCCAGGCGCACGAAGGACTCGAGGCGCTTCTCGATGTCCGGCATGATCACCAGCTGGTTGACGATCGGATTCGGCGATTCGGCCGCGATGATGCCCGGCTCGGTGATGCCGATGTAACGCGCGGGATACTGCCGCTGCTTGGCGTGGGCGACGTTGGCGCCCTTCATCGGCCCCTTCATGGCGCCCGGGCCACAGCCGGTGCAGATGTCCATGCCGCGCAGGCCGAGCTCGTAGCCGACCAGCTTGGTGTAGTCGTACTCGCCGCGGTTGATCGAGTGGCCGCCCCAGCACACCACCAGGTTGGGGTCACCCGGCTGCAGCAGCCGGGCATTTCGCAGCAGACCGAAGACCGCATTGGTGATGCCGGCCGACGAATCGAGGTCCCCCGCATCCGCGGGATCCAGCTCGATCGCGGTGTAGGCAAGGTCGCGCACCACGGCGAACAGCAGCTCGGCGACGCCGCGGATGATCTGTCCATCGACAAAGGCCATCGCCGGGGCGTTGGTCAGTTCGATGCGGATGCCGCGATCCTGCTGCAGCACCTGGATATCGAAGTCGGGATACAGCTCCTGCGCGGCGCGCGGATCGTCGGATGCACTGCCGCTGGTCAGGACGGCGAGCGCGCAGCGGCGCAGCAGGTCGTGCATGCCGCCAGCGGACGCATCCTTCAGCCTCGCGACCTCGTCGCGCGACAGCACGTCCAGGCCGCCGCGCGGATAGACATATGCACTCACGGTGGGCAGCGCCGTCGCCGCTCCGGCTTGCTTGTTCATCTGGTCTTCTTTCATGTGTTTTTCGTAGGCCGGCACTGTAGCGCAGGAGCCGTCAGCAAAGAAAACGGCCGGGTTTCCCCGGCCGTTTCTGGTGTCACGCGTTCGATCCGGGGATCAGAACTTGTAGCGGAAGCCGACCTGCAGCTGCCAGCGCGACAGACCCTTGTTCTGGTCCTGATTGTCGTACAGGCCTTCGGCCGTGATGTTGTCGGGGTTGAAGTTGTAGATGTACTGCCCGGCCGCGTTGATGCCTTCCATCCGCGCAACACCACGGTTGAGCGGGAAGCCCACTTCGTAGATCTCGCCCCAATCCTTGTTGATCAGGTTGCCGATATTGATGATGTCGAGCCAGATCTCGGCCTTGTTGCCTGCAAAGAAGCCCGGGAATTCCTGGCTGATGCGGACATCGAAGCTGTTGACCCACTTCGAAGTGGCACTGTTGCGCGGCGCCGCACCACCCGCGTACCGGGCCAGATCGGGGTTCTCGGACAGCCATTCGAAGAACGCCTGCTCCATGGCCGGGCCGCCGGTGAACTCGACATCGCCGTAGCCGTTGGGCACGTAGAACAGGTCGTTGGTATAGCCGTCACCGTTGGCATCGTTGAGGAAGCCCCAGCTGTAGGGCTTGCCGCTGCGGCCTTCGTAGAACACCGCGACGCTGGTCTTGTTGTCGCCGAAGAACGCCTTCTGCCAGGTGAGCGCGCCGGTGAAGCGATCACGGATCTCGTAGGCCGAGCGACCCGCCACGTTCTCGTTCGGGTTGAACGCGAAACGGCCGTTCCAGTTGGAGATCGCGCGCGAGCTGGTCAGCGGGCTGACTTCGGTGGCGCGGGTGTAGGTATAGCCGGCCACCCACGACCAGGTATCGGTCATCGGCTTGGTCAGGCTGGCCGTGAACTGCTGCGAGCCACCCTTGTCGGTGTTGCGCATCAGGATCACGCCGTCATTGGCCCAACCCACCACGTTCTCGAAGCCCGGCGGCATCTGCCCAGCCGCGCGCAGGGCATTGATCCCAGCGTTGCCGCGACCACGCGTGCCGGTGCCGTTGGCATTGGCCCAGTAGAGGTCGCGACCATCCTGGCCCGGACGCGAGAGCGGCGTACCGAGATCGAGACGGTCGTAGTAGATGCCGTCATTGACGCGGGTGTAGAGCAGTTCAGCCGACGCCACGAGGCCATACCACGGCAGCTCATGATCGAATGCAAGGTTGGCCTTCCATACCGACGGCTGGCGGAAGCCGGGATCCATCAGGTTGACGGACTGGCGCTGCTGCGAGGTCGGCTGAGGCTGGTTGTCCGGATCGGTGCTGAAGGGATACTGCGCGCGGATTGCGGCGCGCTGAGCCTCGGTCAAACCGCTGAAGGACGGCGTGGAGTACTCCACCACATTCAGGCCGGTGTTTGCGAACGAGTTACCCACCCACACGTTCGCAGCCGCGCCCTGGAACAGGCCGACACCGCCGCGCAGCTGGGTCGGACGCTCGGAGTCGAAGGTGTAGTTGAAACCGAAGCGCGGCTGCCACAGCTTCTTGCCATCCAGGGTCACGCTGTTGTCGTAGCCGTAAACGCGGTCGACGAGTGCATTGAACTCGGGCTCGGAGCCCAGCGTCACCTGGTCGACACGCAGGCCGAACATCAGCGTCAGGTTCATGTTGACGTTCCAGCGGTCCTGGATGTACAGGCCGGTGTTCTTCTGGTTGTAGTCGGCCGCAATGCTGCCGATCCCCGCACCCGGACGCGGTGCGAACGAGGAGTACGACCAGTAGTCGCCGTTGCGGAAATCTTCCGTGGACGCGAACGTGTAGCTGCCGAACTGGTTCTGGCCGAACAGGTTGTAGACGCCGTTGTCTTCGTAGTCGAAGCCGAACTTGATCTCGTGATCACCGGCGTAATAGGTACCGGAGCCCTGTACGTTGGTGGTGTCGGTTTCCAGCACGTTGTAGTGGCTGTTCGACTCGGTACCGAAGTTCAGGTACGGCGAGTTGGGCGCACCACTGCTCGAGGGCGTGCCGAATGCGACACCGATGGACGGCAGGCGCGAGAAGGGGCTGCGCACCGAGGAGTATTCGCGGTAGGTGCCCTTGAGCTCGGTGCTGAAGTTCTCGCTCCAGTTGCTGAAGAACTGCAGCGAGTAGCTGTCGACCTGCTTGTCGGTGATGCTCCAGTTGGTGCTGAGCGAACGACCGGTATTGCTGAAACCGTACAGGAACACGTCCGACTGCTCGACGCGGCTGACGCGGAACGACGCGCGATGATCGTCGTTGATGTTCCAGTCGATCTTGCCGGCGTATTCCTCGACCTCGGTCTTGAGATTGTCAGGCGCGATCTGGTCGCCGGCATCGAAGCCCCAGCGCTGGGATGCGATCTGACGGACCTCGTCGATCTGCTGGTCGGTAATGCGCGCCGCGGCCGGGCTGACGGTGGTGCCGGGGGCGCTGCGGGTGAACTTGTCGTAGTTCACGAAGAAGAACAGTTTGTCCTGGATGATCGGGCCACCGAAGGTGCCGCCGAAGTTTTCTTCGTCGATGAAACCGTTGAACGGCGAGCCGTCAGGGTTGTCACGCACCCAGTCCTGATCGCGGTAGGTGTAGAACGCGCTGCCGGAGAAGGTGTTAGTGCCGGACTTGGTCACCGCATTGACGACCGCGCCCGTAGCGCCCGTCACCGTGACGTCATAGTCCGAGAGCTCGATGCTGATTTCTTCGATCGCGTCCAGCGACACGGGCTGGCGCAGCGTCGGCGAGTTGTTGCTCTCCAGGCCGAAGGTGTCCGATGCCGACACACCGTCGACGCGGATCGCGTTGAAGCGGGTGTTCTGGCCACCGGCGGAGATCTCGCCGCGGCCCTTGCTGGTCTGCGCCAGACGCGGATCCAGGCGCATGTAGTCCTGGATGTTGCGGCCGATCGACGGCAGCGCTTCGATCTGCGCCAGGGTGACGTTCGTGCCCGCGCCCATCTTGTTGGCGCTGAAGACCTCCGAGCCGCCCCCCATCGCGGTCGCCGTGACGGTCTGCAACGTCGTCATGTCGCCGCTCAGGGCGGCATTGACGGTGTTGACCTGGTTGAGATTGAGGAAAACGTTGTCCTCGGTACGCGTACCTTCGCCCGGCTTGGTCACCGTGATCGTGTACGGGCCACCCACGCGCAGGCCGCGCGCGTTGTAACGGCCGCTTGCATCGGTCGTGACGCGACTGACGGTGCCGGACTCGGTGTGCACGATCGTCACTTCAGCGCCGGACACCGGTGCGCCACCCGCACCGACCACCTGACCACCGACACCGGCGGAGGTGCTCTGCGCGAATGCGGGAGCGGCTGCAAGGGCGACGATCAGGCCGAGCGACAACTTCGAGAGTCGGGCGCGATGCGTGTGGTTCATGGGTTTTATAGCCTCGGTACGTGGATGTCGTCACCGTCCGGACGGAAGGCAACGGGAGTCTTGGAGAGGTGGGGGTCTCGCGACGGGCGCTTGGGAAGCCATCCCGTTTAACCGCAGATTAACACGTTAGCCTTCGAGAGTGACAGTGCCATGACAGCGCGCGCGCCGCGCAAGCCGTTGAGCTACCTGAACTTTCTCTGCAATCGCGGAAATTGCGCGCTGCTTGCCGTCGAAAACCTTCACGGACCTCTCACGAGTCGCTCAGGCGCTTTTGAGGTAGCTCACGAGCCCGTCTAGCAGCATCTGCACCGAGATTGCGACCAGGAGCATGCCCATAAGCCGCTCGATCGCCGTCAGCGCGCGGGCGCCGAGCAGCTTGTACAGATAGGTCGCCGAGAACAGGATCGCGGAGGTGGCGCCCCAGGCGATCAGCAGCGCCAGGCTCCACTCGCCCAGTCGGTCGGGCTCGTTGCTGCCCATCAGCATCACCGCAGCCATGCCCGATGGGCCCGCCACCAGCGGAATCGCCATCGGCACGATGAAGGGCTCGCCGTCGGGTATCTCTCCCATCAGCCCTTCGGGCGGCGGAAAGATCATGCGGATGCCGATCAGGAACAGCACGATGCCGCCGGCGATCGCCACCGACTCCTGCCGCAGGTGCATGACTTCGAGCGCGTACTTGCCCGCCCACAGGAACACCATCAGCACGACCAGCGCGATCAGCAGTTCCCGCGCCAGCACGACGCGCTGGCGCTGCGGAGTGAGCCGCCGCAGCATGCTCAGGAACACCGGGATGTTGCCCAGTGGATCCAGGATCAGGAACAGCAGCAGGGCGGCCGAAGCGATGGTCATGCGCGCCCCTCCGGCGCGAACGGCGCCCACAGCGCACCGCGATGCGCGTCTCCGCCCGGAGCCAGCAAGGCCACGCAGTGCGCGGCGACATCCGCCGGCGCGCGTGCGATCCGGTCCTCGGCTTCGACATGCGCGCGCGCGCGCAGCGGCGTGCGCATCGGCGGCGGCAGCAGGCCGCTGACGCGGATCGGCGCGTCGCCGAGCTCCGCCTGCAACATCCCCACCATGGCCGAGAGCCCCGCCTGGGCGAGTCCATAGCCGCCCCAGTAGGCGCCGCCCGTGCGCGCCGGGTCGTCGATCGCGAACACCACAGCCGCGTCGCCCGAACGGCGCAGCAGCGGCAGGCAGGCCTGGGTCAACCACCAGCGCGCGGTGAGGTTGACGTGCAGTGCGCGGGCGAAGGCGGCCGGATCGGTCAACTCCAGCGGGGTGAGACCGTCGAAGGCGGCTGCGAGATGGACGATGCCGTCGAGCCTGCCGTAGGCGGCCTCGATCCGCGCGGCAAGATCGGCATGATCGTCGGGGCTCGCCCCCTCGAGATCCATCGGGTACAGCGCCGGCGCGGCGCCGAGCGCCTGCAGCCGATCGTGGAGACGGCTGAGCCTGGGCACGCGTCGTCCCAGCAGTACGAGCGAGGCGCCCGCCTGCGCGCAGGCCAGAGAGGTGGCCTCACCGAGCCCGCCATGCGCGCCGACGACCAGCACCACGCGCCCTTCCAGCGCTGCTGCCTCGGCAGCAGGCTCCGCCAGCGCACTCACGACGCTGCCACCTCGGCCACCATGCGTGAGAGCTCGCCCGCCTCGTGCAGTTCGAGCGCGATGTCGCAGCCGCCGATCAGTTCGCCGTGGATGAACAGCTGCGGGAACGTCGGCCAGTTCGAGAACCGTGGCAGGTTCGCGCGGACTTCCGGAGCCTCGAGCACGTTGATCGCGCGGTAGTCGCGTGCACCCGCTTCATGCAGGGCGGCGACGGTACGGCTGGAGAACCCGCACATCGGGTACTGCGGCGTTCCCTTCATGAACAACACGATGGCATGGCCGTCGATTTCGGCCTGGATGCGTTCGAGGATCGACACGTTGACGCTCCTGCAGGACCTCGCCGCTGCCGAGCGGCCAGCGGGGATCGGGATTCGAATTGGTGCATTCTATCGCGTCGCCGCCCATCGACCACCGGACCGCCGGCCATGCCCCTCGAACTTGCCGCCCTGCCCTACGACCGCACCGCGCTGGAGCCGCACCTTTCGGGCGACACCCTCGACCAGCACCATGGCCACCTGCAGCGCGCCCACATCGAACGTCTCAACGCACTGCTGGCCGGCTCTGAACTTGCCGATGCCCCGCTGGAGATCATCGTCCGCAAGGCTCAGGGCGCGGCGTTCGACCACGCGGCGCAGGCCTGGAACAACGCCTTCTACTGGCATTCGCTCAAGCCCGCCGCAGCCGGCGGTGGCGGCGAGCCCAAAGGGCGGCTGGCCGAGGCCCTGTCACGCCAGTTCGGGGATGTCGCGGCTTTCCGCAGGCGCTTCGAAGCGCTGGCGCTGGCGACATTCGGCGCCGGATGGGTCTGGCTCCTGCAACGGCCTGACGGGCGGATAGCACTGGCCGCCACGGCGAACGCAGCGACGCCGATCACCGGCCAGGACACGCCCCTGCTGGCGATCTCGCTGTGGGAACACGCCTGGTATCTCGACTACCGGGACAACCGGCGGAAGTACCTCGATGCCTTCTGGCAGCTGGTGAACTGGGACGCGGTTGCGGCGCGCCTGCGCTGACCGACCGCCGAGCACGCGAAAGTCAGGCTTTGTCGGCCCGCAAACGTCGTTCGATGACATCCTCGGCGGGCGCCGGGCGCGCAATCAGATAGCCCTGCACGAGATCGCAGTGCGCCTCGCGCAGCAGCTCCAGCGTTGCCTCGTCCTCGATGCCTTCGGCGACGACCTTCAGCTCCAACTCGTGCGCGAGATCGATCATCGTCTCGACGATGCGACACGCGCGCCGGTCCCGGGCCATGTCCTGGACGAAGCTGCGGTCGATCTTGATGCCGTCGACCGGCAGCCGACGCAGGTACGCCAGCGACGAATAGCCGGTACCGAAATCGTCGATCACGATGCGGACGCCGGATTGGCGCAGTTGCGCGAGCAGATGGCTGCACCGGACGATGTCGCGCATCAGCGCGCTCTCGGTGATCTCGAACACCAGTCCTTGCCCCGGCACGCGCCACAGATGCAGCAGATCCAGCACCTGTTCGACGAAGCCGGGGGCCTGCAGCGCCTCCACCGACAGGTTGACCGCGATGCGCACCTCGAGGCCTGCACCCCGCAGCGTCGCGAGGTGGCGCAGGGCGACGTTGAGGCTCCAGCGGGTGAGGTCGCCGATCAGGCCGCCACGTTCGGCGATTTCGATGAACACATCGGGCGGTATGTCGCCCAGTCGAGGATGCGTCCAGCGCGCGAGCGCCTCGTAACTGCGGATCACCCGGTCGGGCAAGGCAGCGAGCGGTTGCAGATGCAGGGCCAGCTGGTTCTCGGCAAGGGCCGCGCGCAGATCGTGGTGCAGGGTGTCGAGCGGCACCGACGGCGCCTCCCAGAACGCGAAGCCTTCGACGGATGCCGCCGCATCGTCGCAGGCGCGGTCGGCGCGCCGGCACAGCTGCTCGGCATCGGTGCCGTCTTCCGGCGCGATGGCGATGCCCACCCGCACCGATGGCTGAGCGTGCGCGTCCCCGACGTCGAATGGACGCTGCAGAGCGCGCACGAACTTGGCTGCGCCCAGTGCGGCGTGCGCACGGCCGCGCAGAGCCGGCAGCAGCACCAGGAAGGCGTCCTCGCCGATGCGGCACACGTGATCGCCGGGCCGCACCGCGGCCTCCAGCGCTTGTTGCATCCCGGCGCGCAGGGCATCGCCGGCGGCATAGCCGAGCGACAGTTCCGTCTCGCGCACGCGATCGGCGCGGATCACCAGCACCCCCAGCGGAATACCCGAGCGCGCCTGCGCGAGGAACGTGCGGATGTCGACCAGTGCCTGGGCGTGATTCAGCACGCGCAAATCCCTGCCGCCCTCACAGGAACAGGCCCACCGGATCGAGCCCGTACGCACCCGGCGCAAGCGCACCGGCAATCCGCACCGGTTCGTCGCTGTGCCCGCGCACCAGCAGGTCGATCGAGTGGAACTGCGTGAGCAACCGCTTGTCCGGTCCGGTCAGCACCATGACGCGGGGCTGCAGGCGCCGGGCCGCGTTCTGTGCGGTGACGATCGCCACCTCACCGGTGCTCAACTCGACCAGCGCGCCGATCGGATAGACCCCCATGCATTGCATGAACTGTTCGACGATCTCGGCCGCGAACTGAGTGCCGCGTCCGCGGTAGAGCGACTGCAGGGCGACGTGCGGAGCGACCGCTTGCCGGTGCGGGCGGGTGCTGATCATCGCGTCATAGGCGTCGATCACCGCGGCGATCCGCCCCAGAAGCGGGATCGCATCGCCCTGCAGGCGCCCGGGGTAACCGCTGCCGTCGATCCATTCGTGGTGGGTGCGGATCATTTCACGGACATGCGCCGGCACCCCCGCGGCATCGACGAGGGCCAACCCGGATTCGACATGCGTCTGCATCACACTGCGCTGTGTATCGTCATAGGGTGCCGGGCTGGCCAGCAGCGCGGGCGGCAGCCTCAGCTTGCCGACATCGAGCAACAGGCCTCCGCTTGCCATGTCCAGCAGCAGGGGTTCGGGCAGGCCGACGTGCCGGCCGAACGCGGCGGCCAGCGCACTGCACGACAGCGCATGGCGGTATTCGTAGGCGCCGCGAGCGCGTAGCGCATCAAGCCACAGGAACGCGTCGGCATTGCGCACCAGGCTGCGCACCATGGGCTCGATCGCATCGCGGACCTCCTCGACCGCGATGGCGCGCCCGCCCCGGACCTCTTCTAGGGCCCGCTCGGCGAACGCCGCAGCCTGGGCATGGGCCTGCCGTGCGCTGTCGAGCTCCTGATCGAACTCCACGCGCTCCGGATAGGCCACGGTGCCCTGCAGCGCGGCGATCTGGTCGTTTTCGTAGTTGCGGGGCGCCGCAGGTACTGCGGATGGTGTCGCTGCGGGTCCGACCACCTGCAACGACGGCGGCATACGCCCAAGTCCGCGCTCGACATCCACATATACGTGCGTGCACAGGCGTTGCAGGACGGCGACATCGTCCGCCGATTCCACCATCAGCCCCTGCAGCAGAAAAGGCGTGCCCTCCCATGGCCGATCCAGGCGACACACGTACATCCCGACCTGCAGATCGGTTACGGCGACTTTGAGTTCTTCCAGCGTCATCTGGCCCGTCGGCTCTCCTGGCCTTGCACTACCGCCCCCTCGGCATCGCCTGGCCCCGCTCGCGGGACGCCGACAATCCGGCGCAGCAGGTGCATCTGGCCGGACGCCCAGCGTACAGGCTGACGGGATGAAAACATCGTGCTCATCGCCGCTCGAGTGCGCCTGGTGGCGCCTGCGGGCTCCGAATGCCACGCCTTCAGCGCCCCCCCCCGGCCGCCGGTCGCGCCGGGACAACCCCCACCGCCCGCAACCGGACCTGCCCTCGCGCTTGACCCACCCTCGCGCGAGGAAACCGCCGCTTCCCGGCGCCGCAGCGAGCGAGCTGCGATGGGAGGCGGCCTCCACCCCCTATGATCGGGGCCGATCCGACGCAGGAACCCAGACATGCCACCCCGTCGACGCTCTTTGCCGTCCACAGCCTTCGACCTGCTCAATCTGCGCCATGGTGAGGCGGCCCCGGTCCTGGTCGCAGGCCTGTTCTTCTTCTGCATCCTGAGCGCGCTGATGCTGCTGCGTCCGGCGCGGGATGCGCTGGGCATGGAGAGCGGCCTGGACAGCGTGCGCTGGCTGTTCGTGGGAACGGCCGTGGTCACCCTGCTGGTCAATCCAGCGTTCGGGGCGCTGGTCGCGCGGCTGCGCCGGCTGCATTTCATCGCCGCGACCTACGCGTTCTTCGCCCTGAGCCTCGTGGGATTCTGGGCCCTGCTGGCGTTCGCGCCGGACGCGGTCGGGGCGCGCAGTGGCCAGGTGTTCTACGTCTGGTTCAGTGTCTTCAACCTGTTCGTGACGATGGTGTCCTGGGCCCTGCTGGCCGATCGTTTCAACAGCGACCAGGCCAAGCGCCTCTTCGCCCTGATCGCGATCGGCGGCACGCTCGGGGCGATCTTCGGGCCGTGGCTCGCCTCACGCCTGGCCGGGCCGCTTGGCACCCCTGCCCTGCTGCTCGTGGCGGCGGGGTTTCTCGTCACCGCAATCGCGTTGGCCTGGCTGCTGGTGCGGATCCGCTCGGACCGTCCTGACGACGCCCTCGCATCGCCCGACGGCCGCGAACCGCCACGCATCGGCGGCAGCGCCCTTGCCGGCATCCGCGCGGTGTTCGCCTCGCGCTACCTCCTGGGCATTGCGGGTTATGTCGTGATCATGACCGTCGTCGCGACCTTCCTGTACTTCACCCGCCTGCAGATGGTCGCCGCCGCCGAGAGCGGGCTGGATGCCCGCACCGGCTTGCTCGGCAGCATCGACATGTGGACCCAGATCGCGGTGCTGGCGCTGCAGCTCACCCTGACCGGGCAGATCATCCGACGCCTCGGTTTGGCAGTCGCCCTGGCCATGCTGCCGGTCGCGATGGCGCTGGGCTTCATCGGACTGGCGCTGTACGGCTCGTTCGCGGTGCTGATCCTGCTCGAAGCGGCCAACCGGGCGATCCAGCGCGGAATTACCCGCCCGGCGCGCGAAACCCTGTTCACCGTGGTCGGGCGCGAAGACAAATACAAGGCCAAAGCCTTCATCGACACCTTCGTCTATCGCGCGGGCGACGTCATCGGCGCCCAGACTGAAGGTGTGCTTGGACGACTGGGCCTGGCCTTGGGTGGCCTGGTCAGCGTGGTCGTGCCGCTTGCCCTGGTGTGGGCGGCGCTCGGCATCTGGCTGGGCCGCGCCCACCAGCGTGCTGCGCTGGAGCCGGTGGCAAGCGGCCCCCATTGACCACGCGCCTGATCTCCTCGCGCCGGCCCGCCGGCGGTGGATAATGCGCGCCCCCGCAGGCAGCTTCGCGATGCAGCCCTCGACCAAAGCCCATTGGCAGATCCACTTCTGCGTCCTGCTGTGGGGCTTCACCGCCATCCTTGGCAAGCTGATCACCCTGCCGGCCCTGCCGCTGGTGTGGTGGCGGATGCTGCTGGTGGCCGCGACGCTGTTGCTGCTGCCGCGGGTCTGGCGCGGGCTGCGCGCGTTGCCGACGCGCCTGCTGCTGGCCTACGCAGGGGTCGGTGCACTGGTGGCGCTGCACTGGTTGACCTTCTACGGCGCGGTCAAGCTGGCGAACGCCTCGGTCGCCGCCACCTGCATGGCCCTGGCGACCGTCTTCATCGCGTTGATCGAACCGCTGGTCGCGCGCAGCCGCTTCTCGTGGCGGGAGCTGGCGCTGGGCCTCGCCGTTCTCCCTGGCGTCGCACTGGTGGTCGGTGGCATTCCAGACGGCATGCGGATCGGCGTCGTGGTCGGCGCGCTGTCTGCGCTGTTCGTCGCCTGTTTCGGTTCGTTGAACAAAAGACTGGTCGAACGGGCCGATCCCCTGACCGTCACCGCACTCGAGCTCGGCGCCGGCACTCTGACGCTGACCCTGCTGGCGCCGCTGATGCCGTTGCTGTTCCCGGCCTTCGCGGGAAGCCTGTTGACGCTCCCCAGCCTGCACGACGGTGCCTATCTGCTGCTGCTCGCGTTCGCCTGTACGCTGCTGCCGTTCGCGCTGTCGCTGGTGGCCCTGCGCCACATGAGCGCCTTCGCCGCGCAGCTCGCGGTGAACCTCGAGCCGGTCTACGCGATCGCGCTTGCGATCCTGCTCCTGGGCGAGCAGCACGAACTGACCCCGCGCTTCTATGCAGGCGTGGCGATCATCCTCGCCGCGGTGCTCGTCTATCCCCTGCTTTCACGGTCCGGGCGGATCGCGCATCCGGAGAACCTGGTGACCGGCGAGGCCAAACAGATCACAGGCAACGACCGGTCGCCATGATCACCACCGCCGACGGCGGACACTGCAGAAAATCGCGCCCCGGGCGCCCCGCGCATGCGGCATAGCGGGCCCCGGCAAGCACGCCAAAGAAACGGGCGCTGGGCGAACACTGCCCTGCCGACGCCGCGGCAAATGGCCGCTCTCCCAAAGGGAGCCCACCTTCGGCAATGGGGGCGACTCCCGCCCGCACAATGCTTCCATCGGCCGCCTGCCGCCGCGGATGGCCGATAATGCGCGCCCGCAGACCGAGGCCGACCGATGTCCCAACACATCGACTTTCCACTCGAGGGCGATTACGTCGAACTCAACCAGCTGCTCAAACTGACCGGCCTGTGCGACAGCGGCGGCGCCGGCAAGGCGATCGTGGCCAGCGGCGCGGTGACCGTCGACGGCGCGGTGGAACTGCGCAAGACCTGCAAGGTCCGCGCAGGACAGGCCGTCGCGCTGGCCGGGCACGTGATCCACGTCACCGCCGGCTGAGCCCGGCCCGCAAATGCGAACGGCGCCCGCGGGCGCCGTTCGCTATCCGACCCTGTGAGGCCTTTCAGCGCACGCTGTAGCCCGACACGCGCCAGGTCCGGTCCTCGTCAAGACGGAACGACACCAGCTCGCGAACGGCTTCGGGCTGGTTGGCGAACCTGGTCGGCGAGGCGACGTTGATATAGATGCCTTCCGGCACCGCTTCTCCGGCGCGGAACTGCGAACGGCTGACGACCGGCTGCTCACGCGCGGTCGGCGCGCCCAGGCGGTTGCGATCGACGTTCAGCTGGCGCACGAAGTCGTCACGCGTCACTGCGCTCTTCATCGCTTGCGACGCGCCGTCCCAGACTTCGCCCGCGCGATTGCCGTCGATCATCTGCATGACCTGCGACGCGGCGGCGCTCATCTCGGCATCCTGACGTGCCACCTGGGCCTGTTGTTCGGGGGTGAGTTGCTGCTGCACCGCCGTTCCCGGCTGGGTCGCCGGCTGCTGTGCGTGGGCGGTAGAAGCGAGAGCGACCAGCAAGGCGGTCGAAAGCGACAGACGTAGGATACCCATATGCTTGACATTCCTCGCGGATCGGAAGTGGAGTGGAGCGGATCCGAGTGTACGCATTGCGCCCGACCCGGCAAGCGAACGCCGCCGCCCTGGAGATGGCTGGACGCGCCGAGGCCAACGGGTATGCTCGGCCGCTCCATCCGGTTTCGCGATGCGCATGGATCGGGACTTCGACATTGCACGCCGCTGCCGGTCCCCGGTCCCGATCATTCCCCGCGGGATTGAAGGTTTGATCCGGGTCCTCATCGCCCTGTTGCTTGCCTGCGTGATGGCTCCGGCCTCCGCGCAGGAGCGCATCCTGCGCCACGACGTCGACGCGCGCATCCTCGCCGACGGCCGGATCGACGTCACCGAACGCATCGAGCTGCGCGCCGAAGGTCGAATCTTCCGGCACGGGCTCGTCCGGGACTTTCCGCTGCGCGGCCGCGGCCTGGATGGCGAGCCGCTTGTCGCCGAGGTGCAGATCCGCGACGTGCTGCGCGACGGCCGCGCGGAACCCTGGCGGGTCGAGCGCGTCGGCGACGTCCTGCGGCTGCACACGGGTGACGCGCGCCACCTGCCGATGCCGTCGCAGCCGGTCTACACCCTCCACTACCGCAGCGCGCGACAGATCGTCTTCGGCGAAACACAGGACGCAGTGACGCTCGCCGCGATGGGCACGGGCCATCAGGTGCCCGTCGAACAGGCCACGGTCTCGCTGACGCTGCCGGCCCCGGTGGAGGTCGGAAGCCTGCGCGCGGAGGGCGTCACCGGAGCGGGAGGACGCGATCTCCACGTCGCCCTGTCGGCCACCGGCCAGGCGCGCTGGACGCTGACGCGGCCATTGCCGGCACATACGGGCCTACGGGTGCGGCTGGCCTTCCCCAAGGGCATCGTCGCGGCACCGGAGCCTCGGCAACAGGCCATCTGGTGGTTGCGCGACCACTCGGGGCTGGTCCTCGCATTGGCAGGATGGCTGGTACTGGCGATCTATTGCGTGCGGCGCTGGCAGCGTGTGCGCCAGCCGCTGGTGTACGGCGTGGTGCCACTGCGCGACGAGCCGCCTGCGGGATTTTCACCGGCGGGGCTGCGCTATATCCGGCGGATGCGCTACGACGCGCGCACCTTCGCCGCCGACCTGCTGGCCAGCGCTGTCGATGACCACCTGCGTCTCCAGCGCACGCCGCAGGGCGCCCGCACCGGTTGGCGGATCGAACGCACGCGTGAAGGTGCGCAGGCGCTGCCGACGCTGGAACAGCGCGCCCTGGTCAGCGCCCTGCTTCCGGAGGCGCGCGACACGGTGGAGCTGCGACGCCATGCGAGCGCGCGCATCGCGCAGGCGTGGAAAGCCCACGAAACGGCGCTGCGCAGGCGCTTCCAGCCGGCACTGTTCCGCGCGCATCGCGGCGCCATCGTCGGCGCCCTCGCGATCGCGGTGGCCTCCGCCGGCCCCGCGCTGTGGTTCTCGCGTCACGCGCCGTCTTTGCCGGCGACCCTGCTCGTCATCGCGTCGATGGCGCCGGTACTGCTTGTACTCGTGATGCTGGTACGGGAACCCACAGCCGAGGGACGCAAACTGCTGGCGCATGCCGAAGGGCTGCGTCGTTCCATGGCCAGCGCGGCGAAGGGTGCCCGCCGTGACGCCGCCGGAGCGACCGCTCCGCTGCTGGACGCGGCGCGCTACGCGCGGCTGTTGCCGTACGCCGTCGCCCTGGATGTGGAAGACGCCTGGACATCGGCCTTCGCCGCGTCGGTGGGTGCGCCGGCAGCGCGCAAAGCGGTGGCCGGCTTCTCCTGGTATCGGGGGATCACCGTCACCGACCTGGGCCGCTTCAGCCGTTCGATGGGCGACAGCCTCAGCGCGCGCCTCGCAGCCGTGGTGCACCCGCGGCGGCGACGCCATGGCGAAACTGGCGGCGCCCGGGCGGCCGGCGAAGACACCGGACAGGCCTGAGCGGCCTTCAGTCCTGCTGCCAGCGCGCCAGGTTCATGTTCCGCGGCGGGGGCTGGCGCGCTCCCGACGCCGGCACGGGCTCGAACGCCAAGGTGCCCTGGCGCCGCAGGCCGTGCCGCGGCCGGTGTTTCCGCACACGGCGAATCCCACAGCACGGGCTCGGCAGTGCCGTGCGGCGCTGGCGGGACGGCGATGGCGTCGACGGCCCGCTGCGCCCGCGCAGCCCCGGCCGGGCGCTCACGACGGTGCGTGGTCGACGATGCGGAGCGCTTTTGGCCGGTAGCGCACCGCTGGGATCCTGCTGCGAGGCGCGCTTCGCCTGGCCGCTGCCGCACTGGAGCGCAGGCGTCGACCACCATCGCAGCCGTATCGTGCGGACGCGCCTGACGGTCCACAGCGTCCCTCGGCCGCTTGCGCCAGCGTCCACATCGATCGCGGACAATAGCCGCCCCACGCGCGACCACGCGCCCGCACTGGATTGCTCATGCTCCGCTGGTTCGAAAACCGCATCGATGCGTTCCCGCCCGCGCGCCCTACCCAGCCGCCGACCACCCTGTTCGCGTTCTGCATGCACTACGTACGTGGCAGCACGCGCTGGCTGCTGATCATGGCCGCGCTCACCGCGGCGATCGCGGTCTCGGAGGTGCTGCTCTACGCCTATGTGGGTTCGCTGGTCGACCGGCTCGGCGCGTCCACGCCCGCCAGCTTCATGAGCGCCGAGGCCGGGCGTCTGGTCGGCATGGCGGTGCTGGTGCTGGTGGCGCTGCCGCTGCTGACCTGGTTCAACGCGATGGTCATCCACCAGACCCTGCTCGGCAATTTCCCGATGCGGATCCGCTGGAACGTGCATCGGTACCTGCTGCGGCAATCGATGAGCTATTTCCAGGAGGAATTCGCCGGGCGCATCGCGACCAAGCTGATGCAGACCTCGCTGGCGGTTCGCGAAACGGTGATCAAGCTGCTCGACGTGGGCAACTACGTCATCGTCTATTTCACCGGCGCGATCATCGTCGCCGCATCGGCGGACTGGCGGATGATGCTGCCCTTCGTCGGGTGGCTGCTCCTCTACTCCGCGTTGATGTGCCGCTTCGTGCCGCGCCTGAGCCACATCTCCGAACGCCAGGCCGACGCCCGCTCGGTGATGACCGGCCGCATCGTCGACAGCTACACCAACATCGCGACGGTCAAGCTGTTCTCGCACTCGCAGCGCGAACAGGGCTATGCGCGCGAGGCGATGGAGGGCTTCCTGGACACCGTGCACAGCCAGATGCGGCTGGTCACGATCGTCAACACCTGCAACTACGCACTCAACATGCTGCTGGTCGCCGGGGTGACGGGCCTGGGCCTGTACTTGTGGATCGACGGCGCGATCAGCACCGGCGCGATCGCAGTGGCCATCGCGCTGGCCCTGCGCATGCTGGGCATGTCGCAATGGATCATGTGGGAACTGTCCGCACTGTTCGAGAACATCGGCACCGTACGCGACGGCATCAACTCGATCTCTCTGGCGCCCACGGTTGAAGATGCGCCAGACGCGGCGCCGTTGCCGCCGATCAAGGGCGACATCCGCTTCGAGCACGTCGACTTCCATTACGGCCAGAACGACCGCAGCGTCATCGAGGACCTCGACCTGCATGTGCGCCCGGGCGAGAAGATCGGCCTGGTCGGCCGCTCGGGCGCCGGCAAGTCGACCCTGGTGAATCTGCTGCTGCGTTTCTACGACCGCGAAGCGGGTGTTATCCGCATCGACGGCATCGACATCGCGACGGTCCAGCAGGATTCGCTGCGCGCGCAGATCGGCATGGTCACCCAGGACACCTCGCTGCTGCACCGCTCGGTGCGCGAGAACATCCTGTATGGCCGTCCCGATGCGACCGAAGCGGAGATGATCGAGGCCGCGCGCCGCGCCGAGGCCCACGATTTCATCCTCGGGCTCAGCGACTCCAAGGGCCGGACCGGCTACGACGCGCATGTCGGCGAGCGCGGGGTCAAGCTCTCCGGCGGCCAGCGCCAGCGCATCGCGATCGCGCGCGTGCTGCTGAAGAACGCGCCGATCCTGGTGCTCGACGAAGCCACGTCGGCGCTGGATTCGGAGGCCGAGGCCGCGATCCAGGAGAACCTCTACCGGCTTATGGAAGGCAAGACGGTGATCGCGATCGCGCACCGGCTCTCGACGATCGCGGCGATGGACCGCCTGGTGGTCATGGACCACGGCCGCATCGTCGAACAGGGCACGCACGAAGCGCTGATCGCCGGTAACGGTGTGTATGCCCAGCTGTGGAAGCGACAGTCGGGCGGTTTCCTCGCCGACGGGGCGGAGGGCTGATCCGGGCGAGCCAACCGGTTCACCGACGGGCGGCGGCGCAGTCGCCGGGACCGGAGATTCCGGAGCACCCCTCACGGCACCTGCAACGTCGGCTCTCTCGTCGGCAGGCGATGGAGCGCGCCAAGGCCCCCTCGACCGCGCGATCCTCTGTTGCAGCGCCGGGGGCACTGCTGCCGCGAGGACGGGCACGTCAGCCCCGGGCGGACAGATGGGCTGCTGGCAGGCGATTCGCCGCCTGCGAGGCTGATGCGCACCGCCGCACGTCACGAAACGCGGCCCCGGGAATGACAGCGCATTCCAGAGCCCGACCCCAACCTCACTCCATGACCGGCGCCTCGGCCTGGTCGTCGGCGGACGGCTCCGCGGCCTCCACAGGCTCGGCCGCGGCACGGGATCGTGCGGTTGCGGGCGACGGCGTGGGTGCGCTGCGCGGCTGGCGAGCGGCCGGGCGCGGTTCGGCCGCCGGTACGTCCAGAATGCGCAGGCGACTGGCGTTGCCCGCCGCGGCGGTCAGTGCATCGACCAGGTCGAATTCCGACAGCGGACTCTCGCTCGGACACTGCCCGTCCGGAAACCCGAACTTGCCTCGCAGCTCGAGGCCGCAGTTCGCCATCTGTTCGACATCACGATCCGGTGCGCTGCAGCTGCTGTCGAACGCGCGGACGTAGGCGTCACGGCGCACCACGAAATCCTCGCCGCACTTGCGCATCAGGCGCAGCCGGTCGAGATCGTCCTGAGCGGGGTTCACGCCGTCAAGGCCATAGAGCTTGAGCTCGTCGGGGGCGAGGATGCGCAGGTTGCGGTTGGGCACGGCCATCATCAGATCGGCCACCGCCGTCGCCGCGCCGTTGCGCTCGAGGTAGTCGCGGACGCGGCCATAGACCGCGCGCAGCTCGCGGTTGAGTTCGGCCCGGGTGGTGGCGCTGGAACTCATGCGGATGATGCGGTGGATGCCGACGCGTCCGCCGATCAGCCGGGTATCGCCACCGGCGAGCAGGAACACGCAGGCGCTGTGGCAGACCGCGCCCTCGCGCACCCAGATCGTCCAGCGGGTCTCGGCGATCACGTCGCCGGCGCGGATCGCTTCCTCGACCATGCCGCCGCTCGAATCGATGTCGAGGACACGCTTGCCGATCGAGAGGTCCTCGGCAACGGCTGCCAACCGCTGGATCAGATGGGTGAACTCCTGGGTGACGCGCCCCTTGAACCGCAGCCGGAACACGCCCCGCTCGGCACAGTCGGCCATCGCCTCGTGCAAGGCGTCCCGATCGAAGTCGGCCAGGACATCACCATCGCCGGTGTTGGCGTAGTCGAGTTCACAGCTGATCGAAGCCGCGCCGGTCGGCAGGGTCATCGGCGACCAGTCCACGCTGGCGGGTCCGGGGTCGGCGACCGGCAATGCCGGGGTCGATGCGACGTCCACCGGCGCGGTACTCAGCGCGCCGCCTTCCTCGGGACTCGCGACCTCGACCGTCTCGACCGGGGGCGCGGCATCCTGGGCACTCCGCTGACACGCGGCCAGTGCAACGCAGGCGAGCAGCAGTGGAACTGTCAGACGCCGGATCGACATCGGCAAAGGGTCCTCGTCAGTGCGGGCGCATCGTCAATGTGCGGATCGGACCAGTCTAGGGGCTGGCTCGAGCGCGGTTGGAATGCCGAATGAACATGCGCGCGCTAACACCGCGCGGCGGCGGCGTTCACGGCTCGGCCAGGACCTCGAGCAGCGCCGGGTGGAACGTGTCCGGCGCCTCGACCTGCGGCGAGTGGCCGAGCGCCGGGAACGCCACCAGCCGCGCCTGCGGGATCGCCTCGGCGGCGCGGCGCCCCAGCAGCGGATAGTCGCCCAGGCGCGCGGCCAGTTCCGGCGCGGCGCGGTTGGCGCCCGGCGCGGTGCGGTCCTTGCCGCCGATCATCAGCACGGTCGGCACGCGCAGGAACGGGAACTCGTGGACGACCGGCTGGGTGAACACCATCTCCGAGGTCTGCGCCTGGTTCCAGGCGACGATCTCCGCATCCGGTCCGGCGTACATGCCCGCCAGCATGTCGACCCAGCGGTCATAGCGCGGCGCCCACTTCCCGTCGTAATAGAACTTCTGCTGATAGGCCTTGATGGCGCCAGCGGTCGTCCTGCGCTCGCCCTCGGCCAGTGCGTCGATCGTCGCGTATGGCACACCTTCGGCCTGCCAGTCCTCGAGCCCGATCGGGTTCACCAGCACCAGCCGGGCCACCGCGTCGGGGTACTGCAGCGCATACCGGGTGGCGAGCATGCCGCCCATCGAATGCCCGATCAGCACCGGCCGCTCGACACCCAGTGCCTCCAGCAGGCTGCGCGTATTGGCCGCGAGCTGGGCGAACGAGAACTGGTAGCCGCGCGGCTTCGACGAACCGCAGAAACCGATCTGGTCGGGCGCGATCACCCGCCAGCCGGCTCCGACCAGCACCTCGATGGTGTCCTCCCAGGTCGGTCCGCAGAAGTTCTTGCCATGCATCAGCACCGCAGTGCGCCCGTTGCCCTGCCCCGGCGGCCGCACGTCCATATAGGCCATCGACAGAGCCTGCCCCTGCGACTCCAGTGCATGGGCCTGCCGTGGGTAGGGGTATTCGAACCCCTGCAGTTCGCCGCCGTAGGACGCGGCCGAGGCGGACGTGGCGGCACCCAGGGCGGCGAACAGAAGGACGGAGGCAGTGGCAAGGCGCATGGCGGAGGATCCGGCAGGGAAATCACTATGGGAACCACGTGCGGGCCCGCGCCCGCGCTGTCGCCAGCTCAACTCTCGGGCACCGTCCACAGGTAGATGCGGGTGCCGTCGATCTCCTGGGTCTGCTCCGGTTCCCACTGGTCCGCCATGTCGAAGGCGTGACTGACGATGCGCGTGCCCGGCCTGAGCTCGGCCAGCAGCTTGGGACGCAGCTTCACGTTGAGGCTCTGCAGCAGGTACAGCGTGACCACGCTGGCCTCGCTGACGTCCTCCTCGAAAAGGTCGGCCTCCTTGAACGTGACCAGGCCGGTGACCCCGGCGGCCTGCGCATTGGCGTTGGCTTCGCGCACGCGCACCGGATTGATGTCGATGCCGACGCCGCGGACGCCGAAGCGCTGGGCAGCAGCGATCGGGATGCGGCCATCGCCGGAGCCCAGGTCGTAGAGGACGTCGCCCTCCTTGACCCGGGCGAGGTTGAGCATGGCGTCGACGACCCGATCGGGCGTTGGCACGTAGATCACGTCGGGCTCGCGCGATGGCCCGCGCGCGCCGCTGGCATGCGCGGAATCGGCCCCGATTGCGCCGGTTACGGGCGGGGAGGCGTTCACCGCGGACGTGGCGTCGGTGGTGCCGGCATTGACGCTCGCGGTCCCGCTGGTGCTGACGGCTGGCTCCGCGCAGCCGACCAGCAGCGCGGCCGGCAGGGCGCATATCGCCAGCACGACCGGAATCTTTTTCGACTTCATCACAGGCTCTCCTCGGAATGCGGATCGGGTTTGAGCAGCAACAGCAGCAGGCCGCCGACAGCGAGCACGCCGACACCCAACAGCGCCCCGCGGCCGGTACAGGCCAGGCTCGAGTACAGCAGGTAAGCGCTGGTCGCGCAGAACAGCAGCGGCAGGACGGGATAGGGCGGCACCCGGAACGGGCGCGGCAAGTGCGGATCGCGGCGGCGCAGCACGAACAGGCCGATGCCGACCAGCAGGAAGAACAGCCAGAACACCGGCGCGGTGTATTCGACCGCCACCTCGAAGCCGTCGCGCGCGAACGCGCCGACGCCCACCAGCGCCAGCGCGAGTACGCCCTGGCTCATGATGGCCGCACGCGGGTGCCGGTGCGCGCATCCCTGCGGCCGATGAAGCCCAGCGCGGAAAAGTACCGCCCGACGGCAAAGACGCTGCGTGCGCCGGTGATGAGGGTCGCGTTCGCCGAGGTCAGCGCCGCCGCGATCACGATCGCACTCATGACCACCGCCCCTGTCGGCCCGAACACGCGCCCCATCAGTTCGGCGGCAACGGCGTTGTGCTGGGCCATGCCGCCCAGCCCCAGCACCTTCAGGTACGCAAGGTCGACCAGTACATACAGGGCCGCGATCACGATCGGGCGGAGGATCAGCACGCGCCGAATCCACCTGCGCGCATCGCGAACCTCGGAGCTGACATAGACCGCCTCGTTCCAGCCGCCATAGGTCAGCAACACGAACACCAGAATCAGGCCGATCGCGCTATCGCCGGCGCTGCCCGGAATAAGCGTCACGTCGCTCGGGGCGAACATCAGCCCGGCGAGGATGATCACCAGCACCCCGACCACCTCACTGGTCGTCAGCCACGTCTGTACCCACGCGCCCTGGCGGGTGCCGATCCAGTTGACCGCAGTCAGCATGACGATCGCCGCGGCCGCGTACAGGGCTGACGCGGCCGGGCCGATGCCGAAGAACTGCGCCAGGCAGTCGCCGACGATGAAGCACAACAACGCGATCGACCGGTCTGGATCACCGACGCGCGCGCGCAGGCGAACACGAACCCCGGTCGCAGGCCGTAGGCGCGACGCAGGTAGTCGTAGTCGCCACCCGCCTGGGGATAGGCGGTCGCGAGCTCGGCGTAGCACAGCGCGCCGATGATCGAGAGCACGCCACCGATGGCCCAGGCCGCGAGCATCACGAACTCGCTCCCCGACGCACCGGCGATCAGCGACGGTGTACGGAAGATCCCGGCACCGATCACGACACCAACGGTGATCGCGAATGCGTCGCGCACCCGGAGGGTGGCGCGCGCGGGTCCAGTGTCGGCCATCACTGGCCGGCGTTTCCGTAAATGCATGAGGCTCCAGACTGGAACGGGCCGGTCGCCGGTGGACGCGCGACTCTGGACTGGCGGGCCGGCCGATTCAAGCATCACGGCATTGCCCGCGGCGTGAACGCGCGACGCGCAACTGCGTCGGCGCAAGCGTCCACGTCGATACATTCGCTCCCACATGGCACCGACGCACTGCAGCCTGCATGCGCCCCCGGGCTTCCGCCCCGTGCGTCACGCAGCCGGCCCGCCGAGCCGGCCATGTCCTCCCATCGACGATGCCCGCGATCCCGTCGGCCTTGGATCGTCTTGATCGCGGCGCGGGCGTCGCATGGCATGCCTCAACCGTCGGCGAAATCCCCGCATTCCGGTCCGATGACGTCGGGCACGACGACCGTGTCGACGCTCGCCTCGTCGCGCATCGCCTCCAGCACGCCGAACAGACTGCGCAGGTCCTGCGCGTTGTGCAGGCCGACGCGGCGCAGCTTGTCGGCGCTGCCGCCGCGCAGGTAATCCAGCCAGGCCGCGGGCGCCTCGCTTCCCGGCAGATCGTCCTCGCGCAGCACGCCGAGCAGTTCGCGCTCGACGGTCGCCAGCCTGCAGTTGACCCAGACGCCGCGATAGCGGCGGCGCACTGGATGCAGCAGGTCCACGTGGCGCAGGTCGATCAGCGGATCGCGCAGCCGCGCCAGGCGATAGCGGGTGGTCAGCAGCGGCCGGTCGTAACTGCGCCCGTTGTAGCTGACCAGCACGGTCTCCGGCCGCAGCCAGGTGGAGAACGTCTTGAGCATTTCGCGTTCGGCGCCGAGCGTGGTGATGCACAGCTGGCGGATGCGCATGCGTCCATCGACGAAATCCGCCGCGCCGATCATGAAGGCCCGAGTGCCGGTGCCGCCGGCCAGCCCGGTGGTTTCGGTGTCGAAAGCGAGCAGATCCGCGCGACGCGCAGGCTCGTGGCGGATGTCATACAACGACAGCGACTCGTCCTCGTGCGGCCAGGCCGCCGTCTGCTCGAGATAGCGCAGGCCCGGCGCGATCTCGTCGCCAGGCAGCGTGCGATCGACCGGAGCGGCAGGTCGCGCCGCGGGCGTCGAGACGCGCAGCTTCATCAGCTTGCGCAACTGCGCGACCACCTGCTCCGGGGAACGCGCGCCATCGGCGCGCGGCCATTGCGCGCGCGGTGCCGGTGTCGGCATCGGCGGCGTCGGGCTTACCGAAGGCAGCACCGTACCCGCCTGACTGCGCAGCAGGCCGAGGCGTTTGGACAGTGCACTCATGCCGGCAGCTGCGGCGCGCGCGCCAGCAATTCGATCACGCGTGCGGCGAGCTGGCGTGGCGTGCGCTCGGCGGCCTCCTCCGCGGCGAGAATGGGGCCGACGCAGGCCGGACAACCGCCGCGGCAACTGCAGGATTGGATCAGCGCAGCGGCCTGCCCGAGCAGTTCGTCGCGACGCTCGTACAAGGGTGACGACAGGCCGACGCCGCCCGGATAGTTGTCGTAGAGGTACAGCGTCGGGGTGAAGCGTCCGATCCCGTCGAAATCCAGCGCCGCGCCGTCACCGTCGCGCAGCTGCCCGCGACCGCGCTGGTCGGCGGTCGCGAACCAGGTGCCATCGCCACTGCCCACGGCCTTCTGCAGGTCGCGGCTTTCGGCCATCACCGCGACCTGCGCGACCAGATGCAATGCGTACGAGGCGCCGAGGAATCCATCGAGCGCTTCATGGCGCGCATCGAAGGCGCGATCCAGCGCCTGCTGCGGCAGCTGCCACCACACCGCGCTCGTATGCAGTTCCTGGTCGGGCAGGTTGACCGGCCCGTAGCCGATGTTCTCGTGGGTGTGGAAGCGGATCTTCTTGTAGCCCGACACGCGCCGCACCACGTGCACCTCGCCCAGATGCGCGCTGCCCTGCCCCGAATCGGCCTGCTCCTCGTCGTCGAGGACTTTCAGCTTGGTGTAGTCGATCGAGTCGGTGTAGTAGTCGACCTGCGTGCGCTGCACGTAGGCCTTGCGGCCTTCCCAGTCCAGTCGCTCCACCTGGAACGGTTCGGACTGCACCATGTGGATCGCGCCTTCGTACAGGGTGAGCGCGGCGGCGGAATAGTCGACCTCGGCGATGATCGTCTGCCGCCCATCGGTGCGGTCGACGACGACGAAATTGCCGTCGGCGACCGAGCGCAGGTTCACCGCCTGGGCGGGATAGCTGTCGGCGATCCATTCCCAGCGATCGCCCTCGTGGTGCAGCACGCCCGATTCGGCCAGCACCTCCAGCCACGGCAGCGGCGCGACGGGCCCGAACATGTCGCCATCGACGAACGGCAGCTCGAATGCCGCGCAGCGGATGTGGTCGAGCAGGATCAGCGGCTGGTCGGGTTCGATCCGCGCATGCTCGGGATTGGCCTCGGCGAAGAACTCCGGGTGCCGCACCACGTACTGGTCCATCGGTTCCGAACTCGCGACCAGCACGCCGACCGACGGTTGCTGCCGGCGCCCGGCGCGACCGAAGCGTTGCCACGTCGCCGAGATGCTGCCCGGGTAGCCGTTGAGCACCACGACATCGAGACTGCCGATGTCGACGCCGAGTTCCAGCGCCGAGGTGCTGACGATGCCGTCGATGCTGCCGGCACGCATCTCGCGCTCGGCGGCGCGGCGCTCGGTCGGCAGATAACCGCCGCGATACGCGCGGATGCGCCTGGGCTTGCGCGGATCGTGGTCGAAGACCTCCTTGAGGTACTTGGTCAGCACCTCGACCATCAGCCGGGTCTGGCAGAACACCAGCGTCTTGAGCCCGGCGCGGATCGCCATGCGCGCGATGCGGTTGGACTGCGAACGCGCCGAGGCGCGCAGACCCAGATCGGGATTGACCACCGGCGGATTCCACAGCAGCACATGCTTGTCGCCGCGCGGCGCGCCGGATTCGAGGATCGACTCCAGCGCGGCGTCGTCCACTTCCACCAGCGCGCGACCGTGCTCGCGGGCATTGCCGATCGTCGCCGAGCACAGGATGAACTGCGGAGTCACGCCGTAGAACGCGCAGACCCGTTTGAGCCGGCGGATCACGTTGGCCACATGCGAGCCGAACACGCCGCGGTAGGTGTGGATCTCGTCGATCACCACGTAGCGCAGGTTCTCGAAGAACTGCGCCCACTTGGTGTGATGCGGCAGGATCGCCTGGTGCAGCATGTCCGGGTTGCTGACCACGATGTCGCCGTTGATGCGGATCGCCTGGCGGGCATCGCCCGGCGTGTCGCCATCGAAGGTCGCCGCGCGCAGGCCCAGCTCGCCGGCCTTGTTGAGTTCCAGCAGTTCGGCCACCTGGTCCTGCGCCAGCGCCTTGGTCGGGAACAGGTACAGCGCCTTGCTGCGCGCGGTGAGCGCCGCCGACAGCACCGGCAGCGTGTAGCACAGCGATTTCCCCGAGGCGGTGGGGGTCGCGACGACCAGATGCCGCCCGGCCTGCGTGGCCGCCCAGGCGTCCGCCTGGTGGAGGTACAGACGCTCGATACCGCGGCTGCGCAGCGCCTGGGCCAGCGCGTCGGGCACGGCGTCGGGGATCGGCGCGTATTCGCCCACCTGCCCCGGCAGCAGCAGCGTGCCGGTCACACGGCCGGGATATTTCGCCGCAAGCCGGGTGGCAAGTGCGCTGCCGCTCGCGGTTTCAGCGGGGCCGACCAGGGCCTGGGAGGGCTTGAGTATCGCGTTCAGGGCCAGCTCCGGCACAGGGGAAATGCCGGCAAGCCTGCCCGCCCGGCGTCTCAGCTTGCGAGACTGGCCGGGGCGCTCCAATGGGACGCTTCACGGTCGGGGCACCGGCCGCTTCCTAGCATCGGGTGCTCCCCCGATTCCCCCAGGAGCACCCCATGCAGAGCCTTGACGGCAAGAAGATCGCCATCCTCTCCACCGACGGATTCGAACAGTCCGAGCTCGAGCAGCCCCTTCAGGCATTGCGCCAGGCCGGCGCCCAGGTCGACGTGATCGCCCCGGGCGATGCCGGTTCGATCAAGGGCTGGGACCAGAAGAACTGGGGCCGGAGCGTCGATGTGGACGTGTCGCTCTCCAAGGCCGACGCTGGCAGCTACGACGCGCTGGTGCTGCCCGGCGGGCAGATGAATCCGGATGTGCTGCGCACCAAGAGCGATGCCGTGGCCTTCGTGCGCGCATTCGGCGAAGCCGGCAAGCCGGTGGCGGCAATCTGCCACGGCCCATGGCTGCTGGTCGAAAGCGGGCTTGCCAAGGGCCGCAAGGTCACCTCGTGGCCATCGGTGAAGACCGATCTGGTCAATGCCGGTGCCCACTGGGAGGATTCCGAAGTCGTCGTCGACGGCAACCTGATCACCAGCCGCAAGCCGGATGATATTCCGGCGTTCAACGCAGCGATCGCCAAGGCCGTCGCGGGCTGAGCCTGCGAGAGCGGAGAACAGGCCCATGACGATCGAACTGCAGACCCTCGGCTGGGCGATCGTCCTGGGCCTCGTCCACATCGGTGTGGCCGCCGCGTTCGCGACCGCGCAGCGCGGCGTGCGCTGGAACGCGGGCAATCGCGATGGGGCCGCGCCACCGCTGACCGGGGCGGCAATCCGGACCGCTGCCGCGAGCCGCAACTTCCTCGAGACGTTTCCGTTCTTCGCCGCCGCAGTACTGGCCCTGGTCGTCGCCGGGCGCAGCAATGCGGAGACCGCATTCGCCGCCCAGCTCTATCTGTGGGCGCGGGTTGCCTATCTGCCCGTGTATGCGATCGGCATTCCCTACCTGCGCAGTGTCATCTGGATCGTCTCGCTGTGGGGCATCGTGCAACTGCTCGTGCCGCTTCTTCGCGCATGAATTCGGTGTGTCCGAGCGATCGCGCCTGAACAGCTGAAACAGTTGCGCAGGGTGTCATCGAAATCGACTCCACGGTTCACGGCGACGAGACGAAAGCGCCCGTAGCCTGCGCGCTCCCAACCCGCAGTACCCCGCAATGAAGCACGATTCCGACAGCACCCTGATGATCTCGCTCGGCCGCAACGGTCGTGCGTCCTATCCCGATCGTCCATGGGAAGAGATCGAACCGGTGCTGCGCCGGATGTGGGAATTCGATGGCCGCCTTCGCGCCTGGCACGACGTCCGCGCCACGGTGCTGGCTGCATGGCGCGCCGGAGAGGACGCCGCCCCGCAGCGTCGCCGGAGCATGGAGCATCGCGCCGCCTGACGTTCGCGTCGCGCTGGGACAGCGGCTGCGTGGTGGCCGCGCAGGGCGTTGCCTTGCAGAGGCCCTCGCCAGAGACCGGCCGGACCAGACGGTCCCATCTCGAGCGTGCGCGACACAGGGGCTCGCCCCGTCGCCTGATTCGTGCGCGGCCGAAATCCATGGGAACGTGCGCCTGGCGCACGCAACGCATCGAATGCCCCCTTGATGTGCGCCCGGTCATCACCCCGGCTTGCCGGCGGCGTGACACTCCCGGGTGCAATGTTGTCGACACCCCACCGCGGAGCCGAACGATGAGCAAGTCCAACCCCACCCGTCCGAATGCACCGGAGGACGAAAAGGCGCTGCGCGACCATGACGATCTCCCGGACACGAGCGGTCCCGTCCTGCTGGATCCCAGATCGGTCGCAGCCATGGACAACATCGGTGTCGACGATCAGGCCGACCTGCTCGACCTGGAACTGGACGAGCAGCTCGGTGATCGTGGCCCGGACGGCCATTCCTTCGCCGACGACGTCCGCAGCGATTCCGGCGTCAATAACGGCGAGCCCCTATGAGGCGAACGGGCGGTGCACGCACCGCCCGTTCCTGCGTAAGAGTCAGACGCGGGGCCGGTAAACCGCCGCGTTGATGCACGCGAAGATGCTGACGACGAACCAGCCGAACGGCAGCAGTGACAGCGTGAGCAGCCAGGTGACCGCAAACGCGATGCACGCGGCAAAGAACCAGAGCAGCGCCGACAGCGGGCGCCCCTGCACCAGCTGGCCAAGGCCGGGAACGAAGAAACTGCAGATTGCGGCAATGACATTGCCGGTCGAACCCTGTGCGCTCATGGCGTGCTCCGTTGGATGATTGACCGGGATCGTGCGCGATCAAGCTGAATGCGTGCGTGAAGGGACGAGAGACCCGCCAGACATGGCGCACCGCCGCACCACCGACGCTATCCGCATGCACGCCTCGAGCGCCCCATCATCAGGTTCTCGCTGAGGGATACGAAGACCAGGTGGCGCACTCTGTCGCCGCACCGACGCTCCGGCCGATGCAGCCGAGGGGGCGTTGGCCCCTGCCCGATCCTCGATGCATTCCACGCGCCGGTGGCCGACTGACCGCTCCACGCTGGCTGCATCCGCGCGGCATGTCGAACGCGGACGCCCTCGTTCGTCGCTCCTGCGAGGCGACGGCAGCCGTCGCCGCCCGCACCGCGACCACCAGGAGTTCGCCATGTCCTACATCGATGGTTTCGTCCTCGCCGTCCCCACCGCCAACCGCCAGAAGTTCATCGAACACGCCGAAACCGGCGATGCCTTCTTCATGGAGTTCGGGGCGATCCGTGTACTCGAATGCTGGGCCGACGACGTGCCAGACGGCAAACTCACCGACTTCCGCAAGGCGGTCCAGGCGCGCGACGACGAGACGGTCGTGTTCTCGTGGATCGAATGGCCGGACAAGTCCACCCGAGACACCGCGTTCGCGAAGATGATGGACGGCAGCGATCCGCGCATGGACCCGGAGCGCAACCCCATGCCGTTCGACGGCAAGCGCATGATCTATGGCGGGTTCCTTCCGGTGGTCGCGCTCGGGGACAGGGGCTGAGGTCAAAGCCCTCGCTTGTTGCGCTTGCGTCGGTCGTCACCTGTCGCGCGTGTGCCGGCGGGGCACTGACCGGCGGCGGTGCCCAGAAAAAAAGGGCGCGCCATCGGCGCGCCCTTCTGTTTTACCGCTGCGGCTGCAACTCAGCCGACGCGGAAGCGGTCGCTGTTGATCAGCCCGTCGTTCCGGGGCAGGTAACTGTCACCGTAGTGATCGTGCGAGACGTAGGCGTCCTGCACCGCCGCCTTGGCGCGGTCCCAATCGAGCTTGGACTGGCCACGACGCTGCGGCCAGTCGGCCTCCAGTTCGCTCGACAGCGTGTCGTCCCACGGACGGTCCGTGTGGCGACTGCGCGCGTACGCACCGTAGCGGTAGGCGTCCCGGTACTGGTTGTAATCGGCGTCCGGATCACGGTACGGCGCACGGTCGAATGCTTCGACGTGATAGGCGTCCACACGCTCGTACAAGGCGTGGGTGCGATCGGTACGGTCCCATGCATCGCGTACGGCGGGACGTGCATCGTCCCAGGCGAGCTTGGACTCGCCGCGGGTGCTTTCCCACTCGCGCTCGAGATCCGCTTCGGTCTCGTCCCAGCCGCGCGTACGGTCCGCTTCGCGGGCCTGCAGGCCGAAGCCATATGCCGGCGCGTAATCGCGGTCGAAATCGTGGTCCGGTTTCACATAGTCGCGCTCGCGGTGGGCCTCTCGCCAGTACTCGGTCTCGCCGGTCGGATCGATGCGCTCGGCAATGCCCTTGCCGATCGCAGCGCCGGCAACCACGCCGATTGCCGCGCCGATCAGGGTGCCAACCGGGCCGAACACGGTGCCGGCCGCCGCGCCTGCGGCCGCGCCGCCGGCCACGCCACCGAGGCCGACGCCAACGGGATGCGCGCCCGGCGCCTTGGTGATCGGATCGCGATTCATGTCGCGGCCGTTGTCATGGGTGTCGTCGTGTTTGCTCATGCGTCGCTCCAGCGGTGTGGGATCAGGCGCCCACCGTGAGTGGAGCCGCATGAAACCGCCGTCGTTGAAAGCCGAACATGCGCAGGTCCGTTCAGCCCCCCGGCTCGGACGCGTCGTCCACCGTCCTGCCGGTCTTGAGATTGCGATGCGGTCCCGGCTCGCTGCGGAAGCGCGGCACCGCCGCGACCACCAGCAACGCGACGGCAGTGGTCAGCAAGGCCACCATTTCCTCCCCCATGCCGGCCGCCATGCCGATCGCCGCCGTCATCCACACGCCCGCCGCCGTGGTCAGACCCTCGATGCGCTCCTCCTTGCCCAGTTTGAGGATGGCGCCGGCGCCGAGAAAGCCGATCCCCGACACCACGCCCTGCATCACGCGCGTCACATCCCCACCCTCAATGCCGCTGAGCAGGGGCGCCAGCACGAACAGCGCCGAGCCGATCGACACCAGGATGTGGGTCTTCAGGCCGGCCGCACGGCCCTTGCGTTCGCGCTCCCAACCGACGATGCCGCCCAGGATCGCGGCCACCAGCACCCTGACCACGATCGTGGTCATGGTGTCCGCATCCGGAAGCGCGAGTTCGCGCGCGAGCGCCGCTCCCACCTGGTCGAGCACGCTCACTGCGCCACCCGGGCGCATGGCTGGGGATCTTGGAGAAACAGCAGGAGTCGCGACATTGTGCAGGGCCCGATTTGACTGCGGAGGAGCCTAGCGACGACCCGGTAGGATCGAAGTGAGGGGCCTTCCACGCCTGCCGGGCCGGAAGATCGCCTGATCGCGCATCGCCTGTTGCGCTTGAAAACGCCGGCGCCGGCAGCAGGTTCATTGGCTCCCCCCGCGGACTCCATCATGCCCACACTCTTCGATCCCCTGACCGCCGGCGCCCTGAGGATGCCCAACCGCATCGTCATGGCGCCCCTCACCCGCAACCGTTCCCCCAACGCGGTCCCCCTGCCGCGGACCGCTGTCTACTATGCGCAGCGCGCCACCGCGGGCCTGCTGATCTCCGAGGCCACGGCGATCACCCAGCAAGGCCAGGGGTATGCCGATGTGCCGGGGTTGTATGCCCCGAACAGCTCGACGGCTGGCGCCGCGTGACCGATGCCGTGCATGCCGCGGATGGCCGCATCGTGGTGCAGCTGTGGCACGTCGGTCGCATCTCGCACACGTCGTTGCAGCCCGATGGCCAGGCGCCGGTCGCCCCTTCGGCGATCCGCGCCGACGCCAAGACCTTCATCCACGACGCCAGTGGCAATGGGGCGTTCGTCGATACGTCCGCGCCACGCGCCCTGGATCTCGGGGAATTGCCAGGCATTGTCGAGGACTACCGGCGCGCCGCGCGCGCGGCGATCGATGCGGGTTTCGATGGTGTCGAGGTGCACGCCGCGAACGGCTACCTGATCGACCAGTTCCTGCGCAGCGGCAGCAATACGCGCACCGACGCCTATGGCGGCAGCATCGAAAATCGCGCCCGCTTCCTCGGCGAGGTGATGCAGGCCGTGGTGGCGGAGATCGGCGGCGGACGCACGGGAATCCGCATCTCGCCGGTCACGCCGGCCAATGATGCGCACGACCCGGAGCCGATGCCGCTGTTCAAGCATGTGGCAGAGGTGCTGGCGCCGCTGGACCTGGCCTTCGTGCATGTCATCGAAGGCGCCACTGGCGGCCCGCGCGATTACCGGCAGGGCGATGCGCCGTTCGACTATGCCGCGCTCAAGGCGGCCTACACGGATGCGGGCGGCAAGGGCGCATGGATCGTCAACAACGCCTACGACAAGGCCTCCGCCCAAGCAGCGATCGCATCCGGCTATGCGGACGCGGTCGCGTTCGGCCGGGCATTCATCGCCAATCCCGACCTGGTCCGGCGCCTGCGCGAGGACGCACCTCTTAACGAACTCGACCCCGCCACGCTCTACGGCGGCGGCGATGCCGGCTACACCGATTATCCAACCCTGGACTGAGACGGGCGCGGGTAGCCGGCGGTCAGGGCCGCGTGGGCGTCGGCATGGTCTGGAATTCCTGACCGGTCACCGGATCACGCGCCCGACCGGGCGTGGTCTGCTGTGCATCCGGCACGATGCGGCCCTGGGCGTCGCGCACCGGCGTGGGAACCGCCGGTGCCGGCTGTATGGGTTGCGTCGTCGTCGCTGGCCGGATCGGCGTGGAGGGTCCGCTTTCCGGAATGGTGCCCACGGGATGGGCGCGTTGCGAGGCATCGGCCGGAATCGTGGCCGGCTTCGGCTGCGTGGCGGTCTGCGGCAACGGATTGCTCGGACGCTGCAGTTGCTGGGCCCAACCGGGCGCGGTGACGCAGGCGGTCAGCAGCGCGGCGGTCGACAACAGGGACATGCGGTTCATGGCGGCGCCTGGGATCGGGGAGTGTCCCGACGCTAGGCGCCGCGTCATGCAGCGGGCATGAATTCCCCGTACTCAGTCAGTCCACGCAGATCGTCGAGGCGACACCATCGCGGACACGCTGCTGGCAACCGAAGGGATTGGTATCGACGCTGCATTTGCCGCCGACCTGGGTGCCATCCACGCTGCCTTCCGGGGCGATGCACTGGCCCTCGCACTGATCGCTGTCGATGCAGGCCTTGCCTGCGTCGGTGGTCTGCAGCAGGCACTGCTTGACCGGTGCACGGCCCAGCTGGGTCCACTGGCCACCTTCGCGCATGCAGTCGGTTTCGTTGGTGATCGTGGCCTTGTCGGGACCGCCGATCGGCATGACCCCGTCCACACGCTCGGCGGGGGCGCTGCAGGCCGCCAGCAGGGCGACGAGGATGACGGAAGCGATGCGTTTGATCATGGGACAGGTCCGCGGGAAGGTGGCGGCGAGTCTAGCGACGACCATGTGAACTGGTGTGCGTGGGGTGCGCGGGCCGCCGAGTGCGGACGGCGATCACCCCGGCCATGTCGATCGCGACGATCTTCGCTCGTCGTCACTGATGCCACCAACCGCCAACACTTCCGGGGAGTTCGATCATGCGCACACTTGTCGTCGCCGCCTTCCTCAGCCTCGATGGCGTCATGCAGGCCCCCGGGGGACCGGACGAAGACCGCGATGGCGGCTTCCAGTTCGGCGGCTGGGTGGCGCCCCACGTCGATGTGGCCTTCGGTGAGGCAATGGGCGCGTTGTTCTCGCGGCCTTTCGAGTTGCTGCTCGGCCGGCGCACCTACGACATCTTCGCCGCGCACTGGCCGCGCGTGCCGGCAGACAGCGAGGATGCGGGACTGGCCGACCTGTTCAACCGCACCGCCAAGCACGTGGCCACGCACAGGCCGGCGTCCCTGGACTGGCGCAACAGTCACGCGCTCGGCAGCGATGCCGTTGCCAGCGTGGCCGCGCTGAAGGCGCAGGACGGGCCGACCCTGGTGACCCAGGGCAGCAGCCAGCTGGTCCGACAACTGCTTGCCGCCAACCTCGTCGACGAACTGCGCCTACTGACGTTTCCGATCGTGCTGGGCGCCGGCAAGCGGTTGTTCGACGCGGATTCGTATCCGGCGGGCTTCAGGCTCGAATACGGCGCGATCTCGCAGAACGGCATCGTGATCGCCCGGTACGCGCGGACCGGTGGGGTCGAAACCGGGTCGTTCGCGATCGATTGAGCTCGAGCCTGCGGGAGCTGCCTCCCCGCACCCGTCCCCCGACGCCGCGCCCGTCATGCGCGGATGTCTGCCGTGCATGCGTGCATTGGATTCCTTGCGCGCACCCGGCCGGCCGACAGGGTGCCTGCCGGCCTATTGACTACATCTGTAGTCAGGTGCATGGTGACGACACGTGTAGTCACCGAGAAGTGTCATGGCGAAGAAAACCGTCGGGGATCAGGAACTGGCCCTGCTGCAACATCTCGCGGAAGCCGGCCCGTCGAGCGTCGGCGAAGTCGCCGCGACCTTCGGCGAGCCGCGCGGGCTCGCCCGCTCCACGGTGCTGACCATGATGGAGCGGCTGCGCGCGAAGTCGTATCTGCGCCGCAGCCAGTCCGGGGGCGGCGTGTTCCGCTACGCCCCGACCACCCAGCAGGACGAGGTGGTGCACAGCGCGATCGGCAGTTTCGTCGAGAAGACCCTGCAGGGTTCCGTTTCGCCGTTCGTGGCCTGGATGTCGGAGCGCAAGGAGGTGAGCGCCGACGAGCTGGCCGAACTCGAGGCGCTCGTCGCCACCCTGCAATCCAAGCGTCGGGAGTCCTGACATGGCCATCGCGCTGTTGATCGACACCCTGCTGCCGCGACTGCTCGCCGCCAGCATCCAGGGCACGCTGCTGGTCACCCTGGTCTGGGCGCTGTGCCGCGCCCTGCCGCGACTCTCCCCGAATGCGCGCTGCTGGCTGTGGTGGCTGGTCGCCCTGCAACTGGTGGTCGGCCTCGTCTGGTCGAACCCGGTGGCGCTGCCGCTGCTGCCCGCGTTCGAACAACTCGCGATGCCGGTCCCGCCGGTGGAACCGATGCAGGCGGGCGCAGCCGGGCTTGCGGCGTTCGCAAGCGGCGATCCGGTGCAGTTCGCACCCGAGGCGTCGACGCCCTGGTCATGGCCGCTGCTTGTCGCGTCGATATGGCTGCTCGGGCTCGTCGCGATGATCGCCCGCAGCCTGTCCGGCCTGCGCGCGTCGCGACGCCTGATCCGCACGGCCGAGCCCTGCAGCGATCGCACCCTGTTGCAGGCGCTCGTACTGGCCGCCGACGCGCATGGCCTGCGCGCTGCGCCCGATGTCCGCGTCTCCGATGCGATCACCTCGCCACAGCTGATCGGCCCCTGGCACCCGGTGCTGCTGCTGCCGCGCGGCTACGGCGAGGCGCTGCAGGCCGACGAGCTCGACATGGCGCTGACCCACGAACTCGTGCACCTGCAGCGGCGCGATCTGTGGCTGGGTCTGCTGCCGGCGCTTGCCCAACACCTGTTCTGGTTCCACCCGCTCGCGCACCTGGCAGCGCGCGAGTACGGCCTGGCCCGCGAAGGCGCTTGCGATGCCGCAGTGCTGGCGGGTCACGAACACGGCGCCCGCGAGTACGCCCAGCTGCTGCTGCGCCTGGGCATCGCGCCGCGCCCCGAAGCCGGGCTGGCCAGCGCCTCGCCCGACTACACCTTCCTCAAGCGGAGACTGACCATGCTCAAGACCACCCGCCCGCTGTCGAGTGCCATTGCCCTGTCGACGACCCTGCTGGTCGCGACCGTCGGCGTGCTGCCCTACCGCATCACCAATGCCGCGACGCCGCCCGCGCCGCCGGCGCCACTCGCACCACCGGCTGCCTCGACCCTGCCTGCCCCGCCCGCCCCGCCGGCGCCCCGCGCGCCTGCCCTGCCCCCACTGCCTGCGACGCCGCCTGCTCCCTCGGCGCCCGCTCCGATTGACCTGCCGCCCACGCCCACGCCCGCACTGCCTGCCGAACCGACCGCGCCGCCTGCGCCGCCCGCTGGTGTCGTCAACAGTTCGCGTGGGCACGTGCACACCATCCGCACCCGCCACGATGGTGACGGCGAGGGTGCGCTGCGCGGTACTTTCACCCTCGGCAAGCCGGGCGCCGAGTCCTACGTGCTCATCGATCCCGAGCACAACGTCGCCGTGGGTTCGACCGACGAACTCGCCGAAGCCCGCGCCGCGCAGCGTGGCAATGAATCATTGCTGTGGCTGCGTCGGGGCGATGCGCGCTACGTGGTCCGCGATGCCGACACCATCGGGCGCTTCCGCGAGGCCTTTGCCGACGTGGCCCGGCTGGGCGAACGGCAGGGGGCGTTGGGTGCTGAGCAGGGGGCGCTGGGTGCCGAGCAGGGTGAACTCGGTGCGCGGCAGGGCGAAATCGGCGGACGTGTCGCCGACCTTGCCCTGCAGGCGGTGCGCAATGGCGACGATGCCTCGCGCCGCACCGCGCTCGCCGCGCTCGAGGCCGAGTCGCGCGCGCTCGGTGCGAAGCTGGGCACCATGAGCGGTCAGCAGGTTGCACTGGCCGAGCAGCAGAGCGCCTTGGCCCGCCAGCAGGCCGACGCCCAGGCCCGCGCCAACCGGCAGGCACGTTCGTTGCTCGACGAAGCCGTTTCCAGCGGCCGCGCCCAACGCCTCTGAGCCGACTCAGTGTGGCCCGACGGCCCGGTCATCGACCGGGCCGTTCCGCTATGTACCCCACGGCGAGCCAGGCGTGGCCGATGCTCGGGTACGCGTCGGGCCGATGCGTGGATAGCGTGCCGAGGCTGATCGTTCGGCTGGCTCGCTTGACCAGTGATGGGCTGGACCTGTCGCCACCGGCCCCTTTCGCGGCGCGATCAGCTGCGCCACGTGGGGCGACCCAGCACCCGGGCACACGTCGATGCCTGCGCGTTCAGTGGCCACGCGCCTCGGCAACAGGACCGGATGCCGGCTTTCGTGGCCGGTTGGACCCACAACGGCGGCCGGGCGGGCCGCCATTTCTTTCAGTCGCAGTCCGAAATGCCCACCCGCCTTTCGCGCCGTGATCGCCGTCCGCGACGCCCGCGCGGCGAGCTCTGATGGTGACAGCGCGTATCGCCGCACGGCGCGTCCTGTGCAGGGGCCGGCTAGCCCTCAGCGCGGGACCGCAGCAGCGCCTGCGATCTTCAGCGGCACACGCGCCAGAGTGCTGTCGGAGGCCAGATACAGCGTGTGGCGATCGGCATCGCCGAAGGTCACGTTGGCGACCGGGCCGCCGGTCGCGATCCTGCCCAGGCGCGTACCGTCGGCCGCGAACACCAGCACGCCACCCGGACCGGTCGCGAGCACCGTGCCGTCGGCCGCGATCGCCATGCCGTCCGGCAGGCCGGGCGCGTCGTCACCGACCAGATCCGTGGCATCGGCGAACACGCGCCGCGAGGTCACCGCGCCGGCGGCATCGAGCGCATAGGCCATCCAGATCGCGCGCGCCGGGTCGGAATTGGCGACGTAGAGCGTGCGTTCGTCGGGCGAGAGCGCGATGCCGTTGGGGCGCGTGAGGCCGTCGTCGAGCAGATGCACGCTGCCGTCGGGGTCGAGCCGGTAGACGCCATTGAAAGGCAGTTCCTTGACCGGAGATTCGTCCAGCCCCTCCAGGCCATACGGCGGATCGGTGAAGAAGATCGCGCCGTCGCTGCGGGCGACGACATCGTTCGGGCTGTTGAAGCGACGGCCGTCAAAGGCGCGCGCGAGGACGGTCTTGCGCTTCGTGCGCGGGTCGAGCCGCGCGAGCGTGCGGCTGCCGGAATCGGCCATCAGCACGCTGCCCGACGGCTCCACGAACAGGCCGTTGGCACCGGCCTCGCGCAGTACCTCGGTCGGCGGGCCGTCGTAGCCGGACGGCTCTAGAAACACAGAGATGCCGTCGGTGTCGGACCAGCGGTGGATGCGGTTTTCCGGCACGTCGGTGAAGAGCAGATAGCTGCCGTCGTCGATCCACGCCGGCCCTTCGGCCCAGGTGAAGCCTTCGGCCAGGCGCTCGATGCGCGCGTCGGGCGCAACCACGTCGTGGAAGCGCGGATCCTCGGCGCTCAGCGCGGCGCGCGACTGCGCGACTGGCGTGCTCGCGCAGCCACCGATCAGCGTGGCGCAGATCAGGCCAGACAGCGGGGAAAAAAAGCGCATGGCATGCCTCATACAGGTCCGGACGTTGAAGCGTGCCACGTTGGCTGGGCAAGCGCCGTACGCCTGCGCCGGGAAGCGGTGGGCACCAGTCACACCCGGGACAAGCCGAGGCGGCGCCCCACTGCGTCCGCAACAGAGCTTTGCTCCGGCGCCCGTTTAATCCGCCGCCGACCGGCTCCAGTTTCTGCCCGCGGCCGCTCCCCTTCCGGCCGCGATGCCGCCGCCCAGGAGTTTCCATGTCCCGTTTGCCCGCGCTCTTCATTTCGCACGGCTCGCCGATGACCGCGCTCGAGCCCGGCAAGGTCGGCGAACGCCTGGCCGAGCTGGCTGCCAGCCTGCCGCGGCCACGCGCGATCGTGCTTGCTTCGGCGCACTGGCTCACCCGCTCCCCGCAGGTCGGCGGCGCGGCGACGCCCGGGACCGTGCACGATTTCGGCGGCTTCCCGCAGGCGCTGTTCGACATCCGCTATCCAGCGCCCGGCGATCCGGTACTGAGCGCGCGCGTGGCCGCGCTGCTGCAGGGGGCCGGCCTGCAGCCGCAGGTTGATCCGGACCGCGGGCTCGATCACGGCGTCTGGGTGCCACTGCGCCTGCTCTATCCGGCCGCCGACATTCCGGTGGTGCCGGTGTCGATCCAGCCCGGCCTCGGTCCTGCGCACCAGCTGCGGATCGGCCGCGCGCTCGCGCCACTGCGCGACGAGGACGTGCTCGTGATCGGTTCGGGCAGCATCACCCACAACCTGCACGACTGGCGCAGCTACGACGAGGCGCGACAGGCGCCTTACGTGCAGCCCTTCATCGACTGGATCGAACAGCGGATGGCCGCCGAGGATGTCGATGCCCTGCTCGACTACCGGCGCCAGGCGCCGTACGCCGAGCGCGCGCATCCCACCGATGAACACCTGCTGCCGCTGTACGTGGCGATGGGCGCCGGCGGAACACCAATGCGCGCGCAGCGGATCGATGCGGGCATCGACATGGGGTTTCTGGCGATGGACATCTACCGCTTCGATGGCGAGCCGGCGCCGCTCGCTGACTGAGCACACACTGGAGTGCGCGGGACGGGGCTAGCGTGCGCCCTGGCGATGACGCGACAGTGCGGCTTGGTCTCGCGAACCAGCGAATGCGGCATCGGAACATCTGCCCCCACCCAACCCTCCCCCGCTTGCGGGGGAGGGCTCCGGCTTACGGCGAACCTTGGGAATTGGCGCGATCCGCAGGCGATCAGCCGCGTTTGCCCGTCCGCTCGCGCATGTGGGCTTCGTCATCGAGCCAGTTCTGGTCCTTGTTCTTCAGGAAGAACACGTAGACCACCAGCGAAACCGCGATCACCAACGTCGCGTAGACCACGAAGGCCGAGACCCGGTCCGACTTCAGCGCTGCCTGGTAGGCCAGGGGCGCGGTGCCGCCGAAGGCCGAGTTCGCCAGTGCATACCCCAGGCCCACGCCCAGTGCGCGCACGTGCGTGGGGAAGAGCTCGGCCTTCACCACCGCGTTGATCGAGGTATAGCCGGTCAGGATCACGAAGCCGATGGCGAGGATCACGAATGCCGACAGCGCACTGGTCTGCTGCGGCAGCGCGGTGACCAGGTACCAGGTGTAGAGCACGCCGCCGATGCCGAAGAACACCAGCAGGCGCTTGCGGCCGACGCTGTCCGACAGCCAGCCGCCGACCGGCTGCAGCAGCATCAGGAAGGTCAGCAGGCCGAGGTTGATCCAGGTGCCGACGATGGCGTCGTCGCCGGCGAACGCGGCCTGGATCATCTTCGGGCCGTTGACCGAGTAGGTGTAGAACGCCACCGTGCCGCCGGCGGTGATCAGGAAGCACAGCAGCAGGGGACGCCACTGGTGGACGAACAATTCGCGGATCGAACCCGATGCCTGCGCGCCGCCAGTCCTGGCGGCTTCAATGGAATCGGATTCCAGCGATTCGTCCATCGTACGACGCAGCCAGAACACGACGATCGCGGCGACGCCGCCGACGCCGAATGCCACGCGCCAGCCCCACTCGGAGATCTGCGACGTATCCAGCGTCAACAGCATTGCCAGCAGCGTCGCCTGCGCAAGCACGTGGCCACCGACCAGGGTCACGTAGTGGAACGAGGACAGGAAGCCGCGGCGGCCGGGGATCGCGGCCTCGGACATGTAGGTCGCGCTGGCGCCGTACTCGCCGCCCGTCGCAAAGCCCTGTACCAGGCGCGCGATCAGCAGCAGCACCGCCGCCCAGATTCCGATCTGCTGGGCGGTCGGACTGATCGCGATGAGAAACGAACAGCCGGCCATCACCGACACCGATACCGTCAACGCCAGGCGCCGGCCGTAGCGATCGGCGAAGCGACCGAAGTACCACGCGCCGATCGGGCGCATCAGGAAGGTCGCGGCGAAGATCGCCCATACGTACAGGGTGGAATTCTTGTCGTCCGGCGCGAAGAACTGAGATTCGAAGTACACCGCGAACACCGAGTACACATACACGTCGAACCACTCGACGAGGTTGCCGGCCGAGCCCTTGAGGGTGTTGGACACCGAACGGCGCAGGCTTGCGGGGCGCACGGCGCTGACGGCGGCGGGCGCGACAGGAGCACTCATGAATGGATCTGCTGGGCGGGACCGGGGCCGGAGTATAGGGGCGCTGCGGATTCATCCGCGGGGGCCGTCCACCAGCGCCGCCAATGGATGCCGATCGCATCCGTGATATTCCCCGCCCGTGTGCGAACCATCCAATGACAGGTGCACCACGGCAACCCATGGACACGACGGTTCCCATCGAAGACGAGCGCCAGGCATTCGCGAAGCAGCTGCAAGCGCACCACGGCATCGTTGCGACGGTGGCCGCGAGCTACTGCCGCGACCCCGACGATCGCGCCGACCTGGCCCAGGAGATCGCCATCCAGCTGTGGCGGGCGTGGCCGAAATACGACCCCGCGCGTCGCTTCAGCACGTGGATGTACCGGATTGCCCTGAACGTGGCGATCAGCGCCGTCCGCAATGCGGCACATCGCCACCGGCATGCAGTGCGGTTCGACGAGGCTCTGCACGACGTGGAGGATCCTGCGCCCAACGACCCGCAGGCCGAGCAACAGGTCCGCGCGCTGCATCGCTTCATACACGCCCAGGCGCCGCTCGACCGGGCCCTGCTGCTGCTCTACCTCGACGACCGCAGCCATCGGGAGATGGCTGAGATCCTCGGCCTCAGCGAGACCAACGTCGCCACCAAGATCAGCCGGCTGCGCCAGCGGATCCGCAACGAACTGTGAAGGACACCGCCATGGAACACGACGATCTCAAGGCCGCCTGGCAATCGCTCGAAGCGCGCATCAGCCGCAGCGACGCGCTGCAGCTGGCGGTCCTGCGCGAGACGCGGCTGGGCCGCGCGCGCAGCCACCTGCGCTTCTTCAAGCTCGGCCACTGGCTGCAATGCCTGCTCGGGCTCGGCCTGGTCGCGCTGGGCGTGATGTGCTGGACGCGCAATCCCGACATCGCCGGTCTGCTGGCCGCCGGCATCGCGGTACACGCATTCGGCGTCATCAACATCATCGGCGCGATATCGGCTCTGGTGCTCGCTGCGCGCGTCGACTACAGCGCGCCGGTGCTGCAGATCCAGCGACGGTTGGCCACCCTGCTGCGGGCCTATGCGCTCAACTCCGCGATCTGCGGACTGCCCTGGTGGATCATGTGGCTGCCGGTCGTGGTCGCAGTCGCCGGCCTCGACCGCATCCAGCCCGGCGCCGGCACGCCGTCATGGATCGTGTGGAGCCTCGCGATCAGTGCGGCCGGCCTGATCGCGACCGGTATCTACGCCATTCGTCATTACCGGCGCATCCTCGGAGCACCGGATGCCGAGACACGCGCCTGCGGCGACGGCGCCGACGGTATCCGCCGCAGCAGGCGCATGCTTGCCGAAATCGCCGAGTTCGAGGCCCACTGAGCTGGGCAGCCGCGCTGCCCGCCAACGTGTCGCCCTCGACCTGGGCTCGGCCGCGCCATGCAACGGGATGCCGCGATCACCCAGGCACGGGTCTGCGCGAGCGACGCCACAGGCGGGATGCCACCGGGTAGATCACGCGGTGGGCCAGCATCGAAACACCAGCCACCACGCTCGCGATCATCAGCGGCAACACGGCGCCGAACACGAACGTCATTGCCAGCACGAACCCGAGCACGCATTCGGCGCGATAGCCGGGCAACAGCAGTGCCAGTCCGAAGGCGGAGAACAGCACCAGGCTGGCAAGGTCCTCGCGCCCCTGCAGGAACGCCGCGGACAGAAGCACACCGGCGATCGCAGCGACTGCGAAACCTGCCACTCCCCCCACCATGGCGCGGCGCCTGTCATCGTGACGCGCGATCCGGCGGACACACCGACCCGACGCCCACCAGGCCAGCGCCGGCAACAGCACCAGGCCCCAGCCGTTCCAGACGGCGGGCAATCCGGGATCGGCAAGCAGATGGTGGCTGACGATGCCACCGTGCAGATGTTCCCACGCCAGGTGCGCCAGCTCGGCGACGGCCACAGCAACGACGATCCAGATCCGTGCCGCGCTGGCACGACTCCAAGCTGAAACTTCGATTTCCGGCTGCATCGCAGTTCTCCCCGAGGAATGCCGACTCTGCGGGAGGCGGCGACTGCGTACGCGTGAGATCGGTCACCGTGACTTCCGGCAGAACCTGCGCTCTAGACGCTGCCAGCTTCCGCACCGCCGCGCTGCATGGGATCAGGCAGCGGCTCGCCGGCATCGACGAACGACAGCGAGACCGAGTTGAGGCAATGACGCTCGTAGCTCGGCGACGGCCCGTCCGGGAATACGTGGCCCAGATGGCTGCCGCAGCGGGCGCACACTTCCTCCACCCGGATCATGCCGTGGCTGGTATCGCGGATCAGGCGGATATGCGCGGCATCGAACGGCGCGAAGAAACTCGGCCAGCCGGTGCCCGAATCGAACTTCGCGCTGGAACGGAACAGCGGCAGCCCGCACAGGCGGCAGCAGTAGGTGCCCTCGCGCTTGTTGTCGAGGAATACGCCGCAGAACGGCGCTTCGGTCCCATGTTGCAGCAGGACGCGGCGCTCGTCGGCGGAAAGACCCGCCTCAAGCGCGGCGCGCTGTTCGGGGCTGGGCGGCGTTAGATCGAAGCGGCTCATGGCAGTTCCGTGGAAGGCGCGATTGGACGAGATGGTGACGACGGCGCATCCATGCAAGGTCGGATGCCGTAGCGGCGGGAGAGCGTGGCCGGCTGGCAACGCGCTGCTTCGGCCCGTCCAGGCGGGCCGAGTGTCCGCCGACGTCACATCGCAGGCACGCGGCCCGGAGCCCGGGTTGGACAGCGCGATGCTGCGCAGGCAACTTAGCGCGCTCTATCGGAACACGGACCCCTTGCAATGAAGATGCGATTCGCAGCGCTTGCCGCCCTGACCACTGCACTGGCAGCCTGCTCGCCCGCACCCGCACCCGCACCGAAGACGACGGCAGACGCCGTTCCGTCCACGGCAACGGCTCCGGCCGCCGAGGCCAGCGCCGACTCCGAAGCCACCCGCGCCTACAAGCGCGCCAACGACGCGATGCACGCGGGCATGGGGATGGGATTCACCGGCGACGCCGATGTCGACTTCATGCGCGGCATGATTCCGCACCACCAGGGCGCAATCGACATGGCCGAGATCGTGCTGGAGTACGGCAAGGACCCGGAAGTGCGCGCACTGGCGCAGCAGGTCATCGCCGCGCAGAACGAAGAGATCGCGATGATGCAGCGCTGGCTGGAGGCACGTGGCGTTGCCGCCGATGCGCCCGCAGCCGACGACGACGCGCACGCGCATCACTGAGGTCGGCCCGCCAGAGCGCCTGCAACGTCGGGTGCCGGCGGGCTGGTCGCGGCAGACGGGCGGAAGCTTCCGCGCAGCGGGAACAGTCGGCCGGCCTGTCTGACCCGGACGGCTCAGCGCTGGGGATGATCCGAGCGATACGCCTGCTGACTCGGCCCGCCCCTGGCAAGCGAGCGCACCGCGACTGCAATCGCGCGCCCGGCGTCCTCAGGACGCCGGGTCGAACATGAACACACGCAGTTCCTGGTCGCACCTGCAGGCCCTGGCCAGACGCGCCGCCCACGCCACGGCCGCCTCACGCGTCGGCAGCTCGAGCACGGCGAATCCCCCATCGAGGGGCCGCGCCGCTGCGTAGCCGCCGTCGGTGACCGTGCCATCCGCGGACACCCGCACCACCGCTGCGCCGGCATCGATGCCGCCCGCGAACACATAGGCGCCGGCGGCCTTCGCCTCTTCGATCACCGCATGCGAGTCGCGCACGACGGCGTTCCATTGGTCGTCGGGCACGACCATCGCCGCCGCGGGAAAGGAGATCAGGTATTTGGCCATGCGTGATCCTCGGTGGAGCAAACCGGTGCGGCGGGCTTTCTCTTGCGCCAGGCGCGGGCCGCGTGATCTCGGCCCACGCGGGATTATCATGCGCGATGCACAACGTTATCGGTTCGTTGCTTCGCGAGCGCCTCCGGCTTGCGGCCCCCGCCCCCATCGCATTCGAGCGGGGCCGCGTCGACGCCTTCGACGGTTTCAACCGCGAGCGGATCGAGTACCGCGGACTCGAAGGCGACGTCATTCCTGCATTCCTGTTCAAGCCGACGGGGCGCCGCGCGCAAGGCGGCGTGGTGGTCTTCCACCAGCACAACGGCGAGTTCCACTTCGGCAAGAGCGAAGTCGCCGGCGATGTCGGCAGCCCATTCCAGGCATTTGGCCCGGCGCTCGCGCGTCGTGGCCTCGCCATCCTCGCCCCGGATGCACTCACGTTCGAGGATCGCCGAGGCGAGATCCGCGGCGTGGAGCCGCACGATTACGACTGGCTGCAGCACTACAGCGCCATGAGCTATCGCCTGCTGGACGGCGACACGCTGATGCGCAAGGGGCTCGACGACGCCCAGCGGGCGCTGAGCGTGCTGATCGACGCAGCCGAGGTGGACGAACGCCATGTGGGAATCGCGGGACATTCGTACGGCGGCTACACGGCGCTCTACCACGCCGCCGTCGATCCGCGATGCCGCTTCGCCTGCATCAGCGGCGCGGTCTGCAGCTTCAAAACCCGCCGCCGCGAAGAGACCGGCATCACCCTGTTCGAAGCCGTACCCGGCCTCGCGCAGCTGGTCGAAACGCACGACGTGCTGGCGGCCATCGGCCCGCGCCCGACGCTGGTCGTGTCGGGGACCGAGGACAAGTATTCGCGCGACGCGGATCAGGTCGTGGCCAAGGTAGCCGAAGACTTCATCACCGAGCTGCGCGTCGAGCGCGGACATGCGCTCGACCAAGAAAGATTTGATGCGATTGCCGAGTGGATTGTCGGCCGCGTGCCGCACCAGTGACGTCGATCAACTGGCGCACGCGTTGCTACTTAGTCGCCTGCCTTCAGAACAAGCAGCCCAGGTAAGTGAACCTGACCCCGTTAGTTTGTTCGCCTCTTCGATCACCGCATGCGACTCGCGTACGACAGCGTTCCATTGCTCGTCGGGCACGACCATCGCCGCCGCGGGAAAGGAGATCAGGTATTTGGCCATGCGTGATCCTCGGTAGAGCAAACCAGTGCCGCGGGCTCTCTCTTGCGCCAGGCGGGATTATCATGCGCGATGCACAACGCTATCGGTTCGATGCTTCGCGAACGCCTCCGGCTCGCGGCCCCCGCTCCCCTCGCATTCGAGCGCGGCCGGATCGACGCCTTCCACGGTTTCAGCCGCGAGCGGATCGAGTACCGCGGACTCGAAGGTGATGTCATTTCCGTGATGCCGCTTCGCCTGCATCAGCGGCGCGGTGTGTAGCCCACTAGTCCCAACACGGGCGCGCCCCAAGGCCTCGTCAGCCCATCAGCCCAAATCGGATGCCTCATAGAGCGGGCGGATCTCGATCTCGCTCGGTCCGGGCATCGGATTCGGGCAGCGCTTTACCCAGGCGACCGCTTCGTCCAGGTCTTCGACCTCCCACAGCCAGAAGCCGGCCACCAGTTCCTTGGTTTCGGCGAACGGTCCATCGACGACGGTGCGCTCCGCGCCCGAAAACAGGACGCGCTTGCCCTGAGAGGTCGGCTTCAGCCCATCACCGCCTTTGAGGATGCCCGCGTCAATCAGCGCCTCGTTGTACCGTCCCATCGCCTCGAACATCTCGGGCGTGGGAAGCATCCCCGCTTCGCTGTCCTGCGTGGCCTTCACCAACACCATCACACGCATCGTCGTCTCCTTCTGGCGGCGAATCGATGCCGCCTTGTCCTGGTACGACGATCAACGCCTGACCAAATCGACATCCCGATGCACTAAGCACTCGATGCGGGGACTCGATCTCGGTCAATGCACCTCGGACCGCTAAGGCGGGGAATCTACAGATTCGCTCCACGTGCAAGTACGTGAACCTGGCACCGCTATCTGGCCAAGGTAAGTGAACCTGACCCCGTTAGTTCAGCGCGGCGTGCAGCTTCGAAACCCGCCGCCGCGAAGAGACCGGCATCACCCTGTTTGAAGCCGTACCCGGCCTCCCGCAGTTGGTCGACACGCACGACGTGCTGGCGGCCATCGGCCCGCGCCCGACGCTGGTCGTGTCGGGGACCGAGGACAAATACTCGCGCGATGCGGGTCAGGTGGTGGCCAGGGTCGCCGGAGACTTCATCACCGAGCTGCGCGTCGAGCGTGGATATGCGCTCGATCAGGGAAGATTCGATGCGATTGTCGAGTGGATTGTCGGCGGCGTGTCGCACCAGTAACGTCGATCAACCGGCGCACCCTTTATTGCTGGTGACCTGCCCCTCTGAAGACAAGCTACCAAGAGAAGGGAGGCCGACCCTATCAGGCCAAACGTCACTCGGGCCAAGTGACTCTGGACCCATTATTCCTTCGACTTCATGTCAAGAAGATCGTGGTCATCGCAGCGAGCGATAGCCACAAGATCTGACGGATAGATTGGACGCGAGAGCAGAGAAACACGTGACGTGCGAGTCATCGCATTGACAAAACGCTTGTCCAACGTCAGAAAAAAATCGATCCCACTACGCTCGGCTGTCCAAAGGTGCCATGCGTCGACGTACTGGGACTCGGTGAGACATGAGCAGATCTCAGCGAAACGTCCGAACTCTTCAACACTTTGCAGCTCGAACTTGGTTAATGGCCACCTGCGAAGATTCTGCAGGTCGCCGCGCCTATTGGCTTCCAGCAGCATTTTAAAGAAATCTGTCTGGCACTCCTTCGAATTGTAAGTATTCGACGGCAAAGACATCAATCGACTTCTTTCGATGGGAGATGGGACATAGCGGAATCTGATCTTCGATAGAAGATCACCTGCCAGCCCTTGACCGACCTGCCAACCACGCATCTCTTCACTGAGCAGCTCGGCGCTCTTGAACAGAGCCAGCCAACCCGATCTTTCCAGCATGCAAAGTTCCGGCAGGATGGCCACCTCTTCTGCCTTCCAACCCTTGGGCATTTCTCGCGGGAGGACCTGGGCTACATGGAATTTTTGAGCGCGCCCCTCAGACTCGATGGTGTGCGCGGTCTTCACCCGAGTGGATTGCGTCATCCAGCGCAGCAACGATACGTCCAGCAACGCAGTTGTTTCCCTTGTCGCCATATTCAATGTCGACCTCCAATCTCAGCTGCGTTGAGGAATGGCACGCCCCCTTCCGAGCTGCAATTCTTATGCTCTTCCCAAGCCCGTCCAAGTGCCACCAGCATTTGGAGCCGCTTGGCGCTTCTTCCAAGGCTGGGGACGGCGACACGGCGTCCTTTGGGCTCCCACCCCGGAAACCGTCCTCTGCGCTTACTCGCATGAAGCGTGTGCCGGCGGGTTGCAAAATCCGCATCATTTCCGTGCGTATCAGAGAATTCTCCGCTCCCGCTGGCGGTTCGCGCCTGACGGAAGCGGCTTTCGCTCCTATGCTGTGCCCGAAATGTCCTGCCCCCCCTTCCCCGCCACAATCTCCCCCAACGCCCTTTCGAACACCTCCACCGGCTGCCCACCCGAGATCAGGTGCTGCTGGTCGATGATGGTCGCCGGCACGCTGTTGATGCCGCTGCGGATGAAGAACTGCTCTTCGGCTCGCACCTCGTCCGCATACTCGCCGGACGCCAGCACTGCGGCGGCGCGCTCGGCATCCAGTCCCACGCTTGCCGCGATGCGCACGAGCGTTGCGTGATCGCTGACGTTCTCGCCGTCCCCGTGATACGCCTGCAGCAGCGCACGCTTGAGATCCAGCTGACGACCTGCGATGCCGGCCCAATGCAGCAGGCGATGCGCGTCGAAGGTGTTCCAGATGCGCTGCCGCTCGCCGAAGGTGAAGCCGACCTCGGCGCCGCGCGCGGCGATGTTGGCGCGGGCAGCAGCGAGCTGTTCGGCCGACATGCCGTACTTGCGCTGCAGGTGCTCGGCGATGTCCTCGCCTTCCGGCGCCATCTGCGGGTTGAGTTCGAACGGGCGCACGTGGAATTCGACGTCCACGTTGTCGGGCAGGCGCGCGAGCGCCTGTTCCAGGGCGGCCAGGCCGATGGCGCACCAGGGGCAGACGACATCGGAGACGAAATCGATGCGCAGCGGCACGCGGCCGGCGGGCACGGCGCTCATGCCTGCACCATCGGCAGCTTGAGGCCCTGTTCTTTCGCGCAGGTCCTGGCGATGTCGTAACCCGCATCCGCATGGCGCATGACGCCGGTGCCGGGATCGTTCCACAGCACGCGGGCGATGCGCCTGTCGGCTTCTTCGGTGCCATCGCAGACAATCACCACGCCCGAGTGCTGCGAATAGCCCATGCCGACGCCGCCGCCGTGGTGCAGGCTCACCCAGGTGGCGCCGCCGGCGACGTTGAGCATGGCGTTGAGCAGCGGCCAGTCGCTGACGGCATCGCTGCCGTCGCGCATGGCTTCGGTCTCGCGGTTCGGCGATGCGACGGAGCCGGAATCGAGATGGTCGCGGCCGATGACGATCGGCGCCTTGAGCTCGCCGTTTCGCACCATTTCGTTGAAGGCCAGGCCCAGCTTGTCGCGCAGGCCCAGGCCCACCCAGCAGATGCGCGCAGGCAGGCCCTGGAAGGCGATGCGCTCGGCGGCCATGTCGAGCCAGCGGTGCAGGTGCGGGTCGTCGGGAATGAGTTCCTTGACCTTGGCGTCGGTCTTCGCGATGTCCTCGGGGTCGCCGCTCAGCGCCACCCAGCGGAACGGGCCGATGCCGCGACAGAACAGCGGACGCACATAGGCCGGCACGAAACCGGGGAAATCGAAGGCGTTGCTGCAGCCTTCGTCCTTGGCCATCTGGCGGATGTTGTTGCCGTAATCGACGGTGGGAATGCCCAGCGCATGGAAGGCCAGCATCGCCTCGACATGCACGCGCATGGACTGCTTGGCGGCGTCGCGTACCTTCTCCGGATTGGCGGTCTGCTCGTTGATCCACTGCTCGACGCTCCAGCCGATGGGCAGGTAGCCGTGCACGGGATCGTGGGCGCTGGTCTGGTCGGTCACGCAGTCCGGGCGCACGCCGCGCTTCACCAGCTCGGGCAGCACCTCGGCGGCGTTGCCCAGCAGCGCGATGGATTTCGCCTCGCCCGCCTGCGTGTACTTCTCGATGCGCGCGAGTGCGTCGTCGAGATCGGTGGCCTGCTCGTCGACGTAACGCGTCTTGATGCGGAAGTCGATGCGGCTCTGCTGGCATTCGATGGTGAGGCTGCACGCACCGGCGAGGCTCGCGGCCAGCGGCTGCGCGCCGCCCATGCCGCCAAGGCCGGCGGTGAGGATCCACCTGCCGGTTAGATCGCCGCCGTAATGCTGGCGGCCCATCTCGACGAAGGTTTCAAACGTGCCCTGCACGATCCCCTGGCTGCCGATGTAGATCCACGAGCCGGCGGTCATCTGGCCGTACATCGCCAGACCCTTGCGGTCGAGTTCGTGGAAGTGCTCCCAGGTTGCCCAGTGCGGCACGAGGTTGGAATTGGCGATCAGCACACGCGGCGCATCGGCATGGGTGCGGAACACACCGACCGGCTTGCCGGACTGCACCAGCAGGGTTTCCTCGTCGCCGAGGGTTTTGAGCGATTCGATGATGGCGTCGTAGCTGGCCCAGTCGCGCGCGGCGCGGCCGATGCCGCCGTAGACGACGAGGTCTTCGGGACGCTCCGCCACTTCGGGGTCGAGGTTGTTCATCAGCATGCGCATCGGCGCCTCGGTAAGCCACGAGCGGCAGGTCAGCGCGCTGCCACGCGGCGCGCGGATCTTGCGGGACGGATCGTGGCGCGAGGCATCGGTCATTGCGGCATTCCGTTGGAGACGATGCGGCGATTATCGCACCGGCCCGCAGGGCGGCTGGTGCGCCGCGGCGTGGCGCCGGCGCGGCGCCGCCGTATCCTTCGCGGCATGACACCACGCCACGTTTTCCTCGCTGCCGCCTGCACGGCCGCACTCGCCGCCTGCGCAACGCCCACGACGCCTTCCGCCCCGGCCCCATCCGCATCGAAAGCAGGCCCCGACGCGCCGCGCGTGCTGGTGTTCTCGCGCACGGCCGGGTTTCGCCACGATTCGATCCCGGTGGCGATCGAAACGCTGAAGATGCTCGGCGCGCAGGCCGGCATCGCTGTGGACGCGAGCGAGGACGCCGCGCTGTTCGATGACGCCACGCTGGCCACCTACACCGCGGTGGTGTTCAACAGCACCACGCGCGAAGTGCTCGATGCCTCGCAGCAGGCAGCGTTCGAACGCTATATGGAAGCGGGTGGCGGCTTCATGGGCGTGCATGCCGCCGCCGACAGCGGCTACACCTGGCCGTGGTACGGCGACCTCGTCGGCGCGTGGTTCGCGCGACATCCCGAGGGCCTGCAGTCGGTGCGCGTGGTGTTCGAGGGCGACGCCGGCCCCGACGGCGCGCGCGAGTGGCAGGTGACCGACGAGATCTACGACTACCGGCGCAATCCCCGGCCCAGGGTGCGGGTGACGGCCTCGATCGACCCGGCCTCGCATCCCGACGGCCGCATGGGCGACGACCACCCGATCGCCTGGTGTCATCGCAATGCCGGCGGACCGGCCTGGTACACGGGGCTGGGCCATGACCCGGCGCTCTACGCCGACCCGGTGTTCCGCGCCCAGCTGCTGCGCGGCCTGGAGTTCACCACCGGCCGCCGCGCGGAGTGTTGAGCGGACACGGAAACGCCCGGCCGTAACCGGGCGTTTCGATGCAGCGTGGGATCAGTAGATCGAAGGATCCAGCCGACGCAGCGCGTCCTTGAGATCGACCGAGCCGGTGCGATCGATGTCCTCGCGGGTATAGACCCGCCCGCCACCGTTCACGCACTCCTGCTCGGCACGCCTGGAGCGGGTATTGCGGGCCGCGGTGATGCGCGAGCCGGTCTCGCGGATGCAGAAGCGATCGCCCGCGCTCGCGCGTTGTTGTCCGCGCTCGCGCACCACCTCTTCCTCTTCTTCCTGCTGTTGCTGCGCCTGTGCGACCTGCGAGACCGTGCCGAACGCAAGGCCGGCCAGGATTGCCGCCGTCCACCATGCATGTTTCATCGCGCACCTCCCGGTGCAGTCCATCGGTCCGCCACGATACGCCGTGCCGCTGGCGCGGTGTTCGCTGGCCGATGAACATCCGCACGGGCTGCTTGTAACGGGCAAGCCTTCACGCCGCTGACTGCGCTCCGTCATGTACCGCCGTTATCCTGTGCACATGCCTGTCGCTTCCCGTGTGCGCGCGTATGCGCTGCTTCCGCTGTTGGTCCTGGTCGCGTCCTGCGCCACGCCCGATATCTCCGAACTCCCGACCTCCGCCGCCACGCTTTCGGGCCCTGCGGCGAAGCACCCGACCCTGCTTCTGATCTCGCTCGACGGCGTGCGCCCGGACTATCTGGGCCGCGGCGATACACCCACCCTCGACGCCCTCGCCGACGCCGGCGTGCAGTCGTGGATGCGCCCGTCCTATCCGTCGCTGACCTTTCCCAACCACTACACCCTGGTGACCGGCCTGCGCCCCGACCGCCACGGCCTGATCCACAATTCGATGTACGACGAAGCGCTGGGCGAGTTCCGGTTGTCGGACCGCGACGCGGTGGGCAATGCGGCCTGGTTCAATGACGGCGAGCCACTGTGGGTGACCGCCGAGAACGCCGGCCTGCGCACCGCCACGCTGTCGTGGCCCGGCAGCGAAGCCCCGGTGCGCGGCGTGCAGCCAACGCAGTGGTCCCGGTTCGACGCAGCGCGCCCGATCGAAGAGCGTGTGGACACGGTGCTGGGCTGGCTTCTGGCCCCCGAAGCCAGCCGCCCGGCCTTCGCCACGCTGTACTTCGAGCATCCAGATTCCGTCGGCCACGACTACGGGCCGAACTCGCCGGAAGTCCGCCAGGCCATGCGCGAGGTCGATTCGGGCCTGGCGCGACTGGTCGAAGGCCTGCGTGCGCGCGGGCTGCTGGGCGGCGTGAACCTCGTGCTGGTGTCGGACCACGGCATGGCCGAGGTGCCGCCCGGTCAGGCCATCGCAATCGAGGACATGGTCACCATCGAGGAGGCACGGGTAACGTCCACCGGCCAGGTGATCGGTATCGTGCCGAACCCCGGCTTCGAGGCACAGGTGGAACGCAGGCTGCTCGGGGCGCACGCCCGCTACGACTGCTGGCGCAAGGGCGAGCTGCCGGCGCGCTGGAAGTTCGGCACGCATCCGCGCGTGCCGCCGATCGTCTGCCAGATGCATCTGGGCTGGGATGCCGTACCGCGCGCATCACTGGCCAGGCGGCCGACGCACGCGCGCGGCTCGCACGGCTTCGATCCCGCCGCCCCCGAGATGCGCGCGTTCTTCATCGCGCATGGCCCGGCTTTCCGCGAGGGCGTGCAGCTGGACGGCTTCGACAATGTCGATGTGTATCCGCTGCTCGCCCGCCTCTTGGGCGTCACGCCCGCCGACAACGATGGTGATCCCGCGACGCTGCTGCCGGCGCTGCGTGATGGGGTGCGCTGAGGGCGCCTGATCCGCTGGAGGGTGTGATGGCTGCCGGAGGTCGACCTCACCTCTCTCCCGGAGGGAGAGGAGCTTGGGCGCTGCGGATGGTTGGCTGTGAGCTGCGGCCCTCACCCCAACGCCTGTCCCGGAGGGAGAGGGGCTTCGGGGCTGCGGGTGGTTTGCTGTGAGCTGCGGGCCTCGCCCCAACCCCTCTCCCGGGGGGGAGGGGCTCGGGCGCTGCGGGTGGTGTGCGCGGGAGCTGCGGCCCTCACCCCAACCCCTCTCCCGGGGGGGAGGGGCTTAGGCGCTGCGGAGGGAGAGGGGCTTTGGGGCTGCGGGTAGTTTGCGGCGATCTGCGGGCCCTCACCCCAACCCCTCTCCCGGAGGGAGAGGGGCTTAGGCGCAGTGCGTGATTGCTGCGATGTGCGGCCCTCACCCCAACCCCTCTCCCGGAGGGAGAGGGGCTTATGCGCTGCGACGGTGGGCATGGTGGGCGGCCTTCAGCCCGATTCTGATCGAGCCCCTCTCCCCCCGGGAGAGGGGTTGGGGTGAGGGCAGGTACTCGCGGAACACCCAAGGCACGCTGCGACATCCATGTCCGAAAACGGCCAGTCCGGCCGCAGGCCCGGTGCTAGCCTGCATCGCATGTCGCCTCCGACCGCCCTGCCCGATGCCGCCGTCTGCGAACAGGCACGCCTGAGTCGCGATGCGCGCTTCGACGGGCTCTTCTTCACCGCGGTGCGCACGACGGGCATCTACTGCCGCCCGGTCTGCCCGGCACCGCCGCCGCGTGCGGGCAATGTCGTCTACTACCCCAATGCGGCGGCGGCCGAGGCCAACGGCTTCCGGCCCTGCCTGCGCTGCCGGCCCGAGCTCTCTCCGGCCGATGGCAGCTGGCACCGGGGCGACCACATCGTCGCCCGCGCGCTCGCGCTGATCGATGCCGGCGCGCTGGACGCGCAGCCGCTATCGGCGCTGGCAGCGCGCCTGCATGTCGGCGAACGCCAGTTGCGGCGATTGTTCGTCGAACGCCTTGGGGCCGCGCCGATCGGCGTGCGCGGCACGCGTCGCCTGCTGTTCGCCAAACAGCTGCTGACCGAAACCGCGCTGCCGGTCACCGAGATCGCCCTCGCGTCGGGCTTCAACAGCCTGCGGCGTTTCAATTCGGTGTTCCAGGCCGCCTATCGCATGCCGCCGCGCGAGCTGCGCAGGGCGCCGCCGCAGCATGCGCATGGCGATGCACTGACGCTGCGGCTCGGCTACCGGCCACCCTACGATCTGCCGGCGATGCTGGACTTCCTGCGCGGCCGCGCCCTGCCCGGTATCGAACTTGTCGACGGGAGCAGCTACAGCCGCGTCATCGGCCCGGCCGAAGCTCCCGGCTGGCTGCGCGTGGATGCCTGGCCGGCAACCCGGAGCGAGCCGGCCCCCGGCGCATTGCGGCTGAGCTTGCACGGCTGCCCGCCCGCGCGGATGCAGGACACCGTGCAGCGCGTGCGCAGGATGTTCGACCTCGACGCGGACCCGGGTGTCATTGCCGCGCATCTGGCGGGCGACACGCGCCTTGCGCCACTGCTCCGCGCGCGACCCGGCCTGCGCCTGCCCAGTGGCTGGGATGGCTTCGAGATCGCGGTGCGCGCGGTGATCGGCCAGCAGGTGAGTGTCGCGGCGGCGCGCACGCTGACCGCGCGGCTTTCGCAACGCTTCGGCGCGCCGTTGCCTGAGGCAATTGCCGCGCGCGGATTCGCGCACCTGTTCCCGACCCCGGCAGCGCTGGTCGATGCCGACCTCGACGGCCTTGGCCTGATCGGCAGCCGCATCGCGACGATCCGCGGCATCGCCGCCGCCCTGCTCGATGGCCGGGTGGATTCCGACCGCTCGCGCACGCTCGACGATTTCGTCGCGCGTTGGGTCGCGCTGCCCGGCATCGGCCCGTGGACCGCTCAGTACATCGCCCTGCGCGCACTCGGCCATCCGGATGCCTTTCCCGCCGAAGACCTGGTGCTGCAGAAAACCCTTCCGACCGATGGCACGCGCATGACCGCCAACGCGTTGCGGGCGCACGCCGATGCCTGGCACCCCTGGCGCGGCTATGCGGTCTTCCACCTGTGGCGCGAGGCCGCGACGACGGTGCCCGCGCGCGCGCCCGGTCCGGCGCCCGTTCGCACGTCCGCAACCCGGAGACGCACATGACTCCCTATCCGGCCCCGGTCTTCACCCGCACCATCGGCAGCCCTGTCGGCCCCCTGTTCCTGGTCGCGTCCGGCGCCGGCCTGCATGCGATCGAATTCGAGTCGGCCAGGCATCCAGTGCGCCGAAACGACGACTGGCGCGAGGGCGCGCACCCCGTGCTCGATGCGACGCAGCAGCAACTGGACGAGTACTTCACCGGCCGACGCCGCAAGTTCGACCTGCCGCTCGCCGCGCACGGCACGCCGTTCCAGCAGGTGGTCTGGCAGGCGCTGACGCGCATCCCCTTCGGCGCCACCGCGAGCTACGTCGCACTGGCGAGGTCGATCGGCAGGCCGACGGCATCGCGCGCGGTCGGCGCGGCGAATGGTCGCAACCCCCTGTCGATCGTCGTGCCCTGCCATCGCGTCATCGGTGCCGGCGGGCTGCTCACCGGCTTCGGGGGCGGACTTCCGACCAAGGCCTTCCTGTTGTCACTGGAGGGTGCAAGGCCGCGCGACGACCTGTTTGCCGGCGGGGATGGCGACGCGCGCGATTGATGGGCGGCAACCGTCCCTGCGGGTACGGGGCGTCCCGTGGCCGCTTCGATACCCGCTGAAGCGTGTCGGGGCACGCCCGCATGCTGCCGGAGGCAGGGTCACATGCCGCGGAAGCGGTGCACGAAGGCCGCACTGACCGGCAGCGACTCGCGATGCCCGCGAAGGCTGATCCGGGTCTTGCCGAACTCGTCGCGGCGCACGCGGTCGATCGACGACACGCGCACCAGGGTGCCGCGATGCACCTGCCAGAAGGCGTCGGGATCGAGCCCGGCCAGCAGCTCCTTGACCGGCGTGCGGATCAGGGCCTCGCCGTCCGCGGTGACCACGCGGACATACTTGTCCTGGGCCTGGAAGAACAGCACCTCGTCGATGCCGATCATGCGCACGTGGTCGCCGACGCTCGCGCTGATCCAGCGGATCTGCCGCTCACCCTGCGGGCGCAGGCGTGCCTCGAGCTCGATCACCGCCTGCATGTCGTCGCGCGGCGCCTGCCGCAGGCGCGCCTGCAGGCGTTCGACCGCCAGCCCCAGGCGCGCCGGCACGATGGGCTTGAGCAGGTAATCGACGGCGCCGGCCTCGAACGCGCGGATCGCGTATTCGTCGTAGGCCGTGGTGAACACGACCAGCCCCCGCCGGCGACGACTGCACGCGCGACATCGAGCCCGCCGACGCCAGGCATGCGGATATCGAGGAAGGCGACCCGCGGCCGGTGTTCGGCGGTGGCCTGCAACGCGGCGATGCCGTCCTCGCATGCGGCCACGATGTCGAGCCCGGGCCAGGCGGTCTCGAGCATGGCGAGCAGCGCAGCACGTTGCGGCGCTTCATCTTCGGCGAGCAGCGCGGTGACGCAGGAGTTCGCGCTCATCCGCCCTCCAGTGGCGTGCGCACTTCGGCGCGCGCGCCGCCGGTGACGGCGCCCGACAGCTGCAGGCTCGCCCGCGCGCCGTAGCGCGCCGCGAGTTGTTCGCGCACGTTGGCCAGCCCCATGCCGCCGCCGATGCCGGGCTGCAGGCCCGCGCCGTCATCGGTCACGGCCACGCAGAGCTGGTCGGCCTCGCGCCACGCGCGCAGGCACACGTGGCCTGCGCCGGGCCTGGGTTCGATGCCGTGCTTGATCGCGTTCTCGACCAGGGTGATCAACAGCAGCGGCGGATAGGGCAGCGCGCGCAGCGAATCGTCGGCCTCGATCGTGTAGCGCAGGCGGTCGGCGGTGCGCAGGCGCATCACTTCCAGGTAGCGCGCACAGATGTCGAGCTGGTCACCGAGCGTCGCGCGCAGGCCGGCCTCGCCATCGCGCAGGCGCGGGATGGTCGTGCGCAGGTAGTCGACCAGTGCATCGAGCGTGGCTTCCGCGCGCGAGGCGTCCTGCCGCACCAGTGCACGCACCGAAGCCAGCGTGTTGAACAGGAAATGCGGCTCCACCTGGGCCTGCAGCGCCGCGAGCCGCAGCTCCGACTCGCGGCGCTGGGACTGTGCCTGCGCCAGTTCGCTGCGGTGGCGGCTCTCGGACAGGCGCCCCTGCTCGAGGAAGTACGCCCGCAACGCCGCCCCGCCACCCAGCAGGCCGTAGATCAGCCCGAGGGTAAGCAGCCTGATCACCACCGAGACCGCCTGCATCGCGGCGGTCCCCGCCTCGCGCCGCGCGGCGTCGATATCGATGACGCCCTTGCCCATCTCCGAGACCAGGAATTCGTTGATGCGCGCGCTGGCCCATGAATCCACCACCCAGGACACGCCGATGCCGGTGCACAGCGCGATCACCACGCCCACGCGTTCCCGGGCCAGCGGCAGGCGCATGTGCCTGACCGCAGTGGCGAACGCGGGACCGGCGGTGGTGATCAGCAGGAAGCCGAAGAAGGTGTAGGCCGTCGCCGTCAGCGCGCCGCGCACGCTCGCCGGCGACAGCAAGGTGCCCAGCAGGGTCAGCAGCGAGAACACCGCGATCACGCTGCCGAACAGCAGGATCCGTCCACCGAGCCACGGCAGACTGAACACCGGATAGCGCCGGTAGCGGGTCCACAGCAGGTTTCCGCCGACGACGACACTGTCGGGCAAGGGCTGGTAGAGCGGCACCGTGGTCTCGGTCACTGCGCGGCCTTCAGTCGCGCTCGCCGCGTGTGACCCGCCCGCCCTGGTGCAGGTCGAGCGCGATGACCGCGCCGGAAGCGTCGCGCTCGAAGCGCAGCTCGATGCCGTACGCAGGCGCTTCGAAGACATCCGCCTTCGACGGCGTGAGCGTGAAAGCACCCTGTCCGGTGGCCTGGGCCCGCAGCTCACCATCGGCCTGGTCGATCGTCAGCGCGAACCCCGGCGCCAGCGGATAGACACCCGCGTAATCCGACAGCGCCGCGACCGGCGTCGCCTCGGCCCGGCCTTGCGCGGGCTCCGCCGCCGCGCGCACCCGCGTTGCCGGCATGGCGCCGCCGCCCTGGTGCCAGACGAAGCTGTAGCTGCCGTCGGACGCACGCCTCGGCGACAGCAGGGCATCGAAACGCACGGGAAAGAAATCGCCGGCATCGTCGTAGGCAAGTTCGAAGACCGGCTGTCCCACCGGATGGATCGTCAGGCCATCGCCCTTGCGCGCGAGTTCCACCTGCAGGCCGGGGCCGAGTTGCCACGTGCCCACCAGCGCATCGACGAGCTCGGCCGGCGGCGTCGCCAGCCTGCGCGGCGGGCTGACCGGCATCGATGGCTCGAGCAGATGCGCGCCGAGTCCACCGAGTCCGCCGAGCGCGGTCAGCGCGGTATCCGACAGCACCACCACGCCGCGGCCCTGCGCCGGATCGAACCCCACCAGCGACGAGAAGCCGCCGGTACCACCTTCGTGCATCAGCACCTGCCTTCCGGCCAGCGGCACGATCATCCAGTTCATCGCCATCGGCGGCTGCTGCGAAACCGGCTGCTGCGTGGCCCGCAATGACGCGAGCACGGGTCCGGCGTCGGCGCCGGGCGCCTGGCCGAGTTGCGCCTGCACGTAGCGCACCATGTCGTCGAGCGTGGCACGCACGCCCCCTACCCCGGCCATGTCGCCGGGAATGGTCCAGGCCGACGTCGCCTCGCCATTGGGCAGATGGCCCGCCGCCGCGCGCACATGCGACGGCGTTTGCGCGAGATGCGCCCCGGTCATCCCGAGCGGCGCGAACAGGCGCTCCTGCAGCAGGGTTTCCAGCGGCTGGCCGGCGCGGCGCGCGACCGCGTACGACAGCAGCATCGATGCGAAATTCGAATATTCGAACTGCGATCCGGGCGCGCGCGACAGGGTCACGTCGCCGAGCGAAGCCAGCAACGCCTCCGGGGTCAGTGCGGCGTAAGGATCGGCGGCATCGGTGACCTGCATCCTCGCCGGCAGCGCGGGCAGGCCCGAGGTATGGGTGACGACATGGCGCAGCAGGATCGGCTGGCCATCGAACGTCGGGACCGGCGTGCCCTCCGGCAGCAGGCTTGCAAGCGGATCATCGAGCGAGGCACGGCCCTGTCCGATCAGCTGGGCGAGCAGGGCGGCGGTCATGGTCTTGCTGACCGAGCCGATCTCGAACGCGCTGTCGGCGCCGATGCGCGGCGTTGCGGCGCCATCGGCGCAGCGGTAGGCGCGGGCCACGGCGTCGCGTTCGACCACCGCGACCGCGAAGCACGCGCCGGTGCGGTCGCCTGCGAGGCGCCGGTCGACGGTCTCCGCGAGCGCGGCGTCGGTCATCGCGGATGCGCCGCCGCTCAAGGTGAGCAGCGCGGCGAGAGTCAGTGCGTTCGGCAACATGTCAGGGCCTCCTGTCTGGGATGTTGCCATGCTCTTCGCCCGGCATCGGGCGCGCCGGGGTTTGCGACGAACGCATCGGATCGCACGACGGAATGCGCGCAGGCGGGATGCATGGCGGGAATCGTCCACGGGCATGGCGCGGATCGGGCTACACAACCGCGAGGTCCATCTGGCCGTGCGTGCGAACAGCGCCAGTGCGCCTGCCGCTGCGCTAGTCGGCCAGCAGCTTGCGCATCGCGTCGGCGTAGTCGCGCGCGGCGTCCTCGTGCAGCGCGTGCCGACCATCCGCAACGACCCGGCGGCCGCCCACGTGCACCTCGCGCACCAGCGGCCGGTTGCCGGAGAACACCCATCGGTCGAGCACGTCGTCTGCGGTTGCGCCAGCCAGCACCGGCGCCGCGGCATCGAGGACCACGGCGTCTTCGCGCGAGGTGAAGCCGGTCGAGGCGGCAGCGCTCGCCTGCACACCATCGAATAGGGTTGCGCCCACGCTCGGCGTGGCGCTGCCAACGGCGATGTTGCGGCGTCGCGCGACCAGTCGCTGGCCGTACTCGAGCCAGCGCAGCTCCTCGACCGGCGACACCGAAATATGCGAATCCGAACCGATGCCCCAGGCGCCACCGGCATCGAGATACGCCCGCAGTGGAAACAGGCCGTCGCCGAGGTTGGCCTCGGTGGTCGGACAGATCGCGACGGTGGCGCCACTGCGGGCAATGCCTGCCACCTCGGCCGCGTCGAGATGGGTCGCATGCACCAGGGTCCAGCGCGCATCGACCGGCGCGTGGTCGAGCAGCCAGGCGACCGGTCGCGCGCCGCGCATGGCCGCGCATTCGTCGACTTCGGCGACCTGCTCGGCGATATGGATATGCACCCGGGCATCGGCGGGCAGAGCCGCAAGCACCGCCTGCATCGCCTCGGCCGGCACCGCGCGCAGGCTGTGCAGCGCGCAGCCGACGCGCAGGTGCTCGCCCTGGCGCGCGTGCAGGTCCTCGAACAGTTGCAGATAGCCATCGACCGCGTGGCCGAAGCGGCGCTGGCGCGCCCCGAGCGCACGGCCGTCGAAACCGCCTGCCATGTACAGGACCGGCAGCAGGGTCAGGCGGATTCCGGTGTCGTGCGCGGCCGCGATCAACGCATCCGCCATCGCGGTAGCGGGCGCATACGCGGCGCCGTCCGGCGCGTGGTGCAGATAATGGAATTCGCACACCGTGGTGTAGCCGGCCTCGAGCATCTCCACGTACAACTGCGTGGCCACTGCGCGCAGCAGGCCCGGATCGAAACGCGCCGCCATCCGGTACATCGTCTCGCGCCAGGTCCAGAAGGAATCCGCCGGATCGGTCTGCACTTCCGCCAGCCCCGCCATCGCCCGCTGGAACGCGTGCGAATGCAGATTGGCGATCCCGGGCAGGCGCCAGCCTGCGGGCGTGCGCTGCACATGCGGCGTGTCGGCATCTCGCATCGGAAGGTTCCTCGGGCGGTGCGTTAGGCTAACCCGTCACTCCAAGCGCGCACAGGAAGCAGATGCCGAACGCCATCCTCATCGCGGCCCCGGTCGTCCGTGCGGGGCTCACGCTGCCGGTGCTCGCGGCGGCCGCGCATCTCGACGCAAGACCGTCTGCGTCAGGCGCCAGCGGCTGGACGGTTGCGGGCGACCTGCCCGCCACCCGCACCGATCGCGTCGACAGCGGTGGACTTGCGGGTCTCAACGGAGGCGGCGATGGCAACTGAGCGCTGGGACGGCCTGCTGCTCGGCGCAACGCTCGCCACGCTGGCCGACGACACCGGCTATGGCCTGATCGAAGACGGCGCGCTCGGCTGGCGTGACGGGGTGATCGCCTACGCCGGCCCGCGTGCCGGACTTCCGCAAGACATCGAGGCGCGCACCGACCTGGTCATCGAGACGGACGGCCTGGTCACCCCCGGCCTGATCGATTGCCACACCCACGTCGTGTTCGCAGGCAACCGTGCCGCGGAGTTCGAACAGCGCCTGCAGGGGGCCAGCTACGAGGAGATCGCACGCGCCGGCGGCGGCATCGTCTCGACGGTACGCGCCGTGCGCGCAGCCGACGAGGACACCCTGCTCGCCCAGTCGCTGCCACGCGCGCGTGCCCTGGTGGCCGACGGCGCGACCACGCTGGAAATCAAATCCGGCTACGGCCTCGACTTCGACAACGAGCGCAAGATGCTGCGCGTCGCGCGCCGCATCGGCGAGCTGCTCGGCATCACCGTGCGTACCACGTTCCTCGGCGCCCATGCACTTCCGCCGGAATTCGCGGGGCGCAGCGACGACTACATCCAGGCGGTCTGCGGCTGGTTGCCGCGGCTGCACGACGAAGGCCTGGTCGATGCGGTGGATGCGTTCGCCGAGCGCATCGCCTTCAGCGCAGCGCAGACGCGGCGCGTGTTCGAAGTGGCGCACGCGCTGGGGCTTCCGGTGAAGCTGCACGCCGATCAGCTCAGCGATGGCGCGGGCGCGGCGCTGGTCGCCGAATTCGGCGGGCTTTCGGCAGACCACGTCGAATACACATCAGAAGCTGGCGTCGCCGCGATGGCGCGGGCCGGCACGGTCGCTGTCCTGCTGCCCGGCGCGTTCCATGTATTGCGCGAGACCACGCTGCCGCCGCTCGCTGCGTTCCGCCGCGCCGGCGTGCCGATGGCGATCGCGACCGACTGCAACCCCGGCACCTCGCCGCTGCTCTCGCTACGGCAGGCCATGCAACTGGCCTGCACGCATTTCCGCCTCACCCCGGAGGACGCGCTGCGCGGCGCCACCGTGCACGCGGCGCAGGCGCTGGGACTCACCGATCGCGGGCGACTTTCCGTAGGCCAGCGCGCCGATTTCGCCTGCTGGAAACTGGCGCATCCGGCCGAACTCGCCTACTGGCTCGGCGGCCCGCTGCTGACGATGTCATTCGCCGGTGGCCAGCGGCTGGCCTGAACCCGGCCGCGCCCGGGCGCCCGCTCCATAACGCGAAAGCCCCGCGGATGCGGGGCTTTCAATAGGCGCAGAGGCTGGAAGACTCAGCCGGCCTTCTTGGCCACTGCCTTCTTCGCCGGCGCCTTGGCAACCGTCTTGCTGCCGGCCTTCTTCACGACCGGCGCGGTCGCGGTGCCCGTCGCCTTGACCAGACCCTTCGAACGGGAATTGCCGTAGCTTGAATTGTAGCGCTTGCCCTTGAGGGTCTTGCGGTCGCCCTTGCCCATTGCTGTGCTCCTGGAATGCTGCGTGTTGATATGTTGGACGCAAGTGCACCGCTCCGGCGCACTGGACCGCGGATTCTAGCACGTGGTCGGAACCGGTCTCCCGTTCAACCGACGCGGTGGGCGTGGGCCAGCCGCAGGTTCAGCAGATGCGCGCCGGCCAGCAGCAGCCCCCCGATCGTCATGACTAGTGCATGGCCGATGGTGTGGTCGTGCAACTGGCTGAACGATCCCGCCCAGACCAGCGCCAGGCCCGGCAGCAGCAGGGCCCATGCGCGGAACGCGCGATGGCGCCGCCATCCCAGCGTCAGCGTGGTCGCGCCGAGCAGGGTCGCGAACACGACGAAGGCCTGGTCCAGATCGATCCATCCCCCCAGATTCAGACCGAATGCCGGCAGTAGCGCCAGCAGGATCGGAAACAGCGCGCAATGGATCGCACACAGGAACGAGGCGGCGAACCCGACGCGGTCTGCGCGTCGAAGGGCGGAATCTTGGGCAGCCATGTCTTCTGGGGGGTGCGGGGATTTGCGTGACATTATAACATTCGCTCCTCGTTCTCCAGTGTACTCCAGCCATGCCCCACCGCTTCATGCCGCGCCGTTCACGCCTGGCCATCTCCGTGGCGCTGCTGCTGCCAGCCGCGACCACGCTCGCGCAGAACCAGAGCCAGACGCACGCCCACCCGACCACGCTCGAGCGGGTGGAGGTCACCGCCACGCCACTCGGTGGCGACGCCGAGGACCTGGCCCATCCGATCGAGGTGCTGCACGGGGATGCGCTCGAGGACCGCAAGGCCGGTAATCTGGGCGACACGCTGTCCTCGCTCCCGGGCGTGCAGAGCGGCTTCTTCGGTACCGGCGTGGGTCGACCGATCATCCGTGGCCAGGAAGGCCCGCGGGTGCAGGTGCTCTCCGGCGGGATCGGCAGCATGGACGCCTCGACGGTCAGCGCCGACCACGCCGTCGGCATCGAGCCCTTCCTCGCCGACCAGATCGAGGTGCTCAAGGGCCCGGCCAACCTGCTCTACGGCAGCGGCGCGATCGGCGGCGCGGTGAACGTCGTCGACGGACGCATCGCGCGCGAAGTGCCCGATCGCCCCCTCAGCGGCCGCGCCGAGTTGCGCGCAGGCAGCGGCAACGACGAGCGCAGCGGCATGTTCCGCCTCGACGGCGTCAGCGGGGACAACCTCGTGCTGCATGTCGACGGCCTGATCCGCAACACGGGCGATTTCGACATCCCGGGTTTCGCGCAGGTGCCGGACGGTCCCGACCATGGGCACGATGACGGACATGACCATGACCACGACCATGGGCACGGCGAGGAAGAGAACGCCTACGGCACCCTGCCCAACAGCTCGATCCGTACGCGCGCCGGCGCAGTCGGCGCGACCTGGTTCGGCGCGCGTGGCCATCTGGGCGTCGCGCTGAGCACCTACCGCACCAACTACGGACTGCCCGACGGTGCCCACGCCCACGCCGAAGGCGACGACGGACACGACCATGGCCATGGTCACGGGCACGACCACGGGCACGACCACGACGATGGGCATGGCCATGGCGAGGACGAGCACGGTCATGAAGACGGCCCGGTCCGCATCGATCTCGCGCAGAACCGCATCGATCTCAAGGGCGGCATCTACGATCCGCTGCCGTTCCTCAGGGCGTTGAACCTGCGCGCCGCCCACAACGACTACGAGCACGTCGAACTCGAAGGCGGCCTGGCTGCCACGCGCTTCACCAACAAGGGAACCGAGGCGCGCCTGGAAGCAGTGCAGAACACCTTCAACGGCTGGGACGGCGCCTTCGGCCTGCAGGTGGGCCATGTCGATTTCAGCGCGGTCGGCGAAGAAGCCTTCGTGCCGCCGAGCGTGACCGACACCCTGGGTCTGTTCGTCGTGCAGGAGAAGGACTTCGGCCCGGTGAAGCTCGAATTCGGCGGCCGCCACGAGCGTGTCGAGATCGATCCGGCCGCAGGCGAGGGGCGCAAGTTCGACGCGAGCAGCCTGTCGGGCGCGGCGATCTGGCATCTGTCGGAGACATTCGACCTGCGCTTCGGTGCGGACATCTCCGAGCGCGCGCCGAGCAACGAAGAACTGTTCGCGGCCGGCCCGCACATCGCGACCCGTTCGATCGAGATCGGCGACGCCGACCTCGACACCGAGCGCGGCCAGCGCCTTGAAGTGGGCCTGCATGCGCACACCGACCGCGTCGAGTTCAAGGCCGCGGTCTACCAGACGAAGTTCAAGCGCTACACCTACCTCGCCGACACCGGCGTGGCCGAAGACGGGTTCCCGGTGCGGCTGTGGACCCAGGGTGATGCGACCTTCCGCGGCGCGGAAGCCGAAGCGAAGTTCCACCTCGTCGAGTCGGAGGCTGGCGATTTCGACCTGCGGGTGTTCGGCGACATCGTGCGCGCGCAACTCGACGGCAGCGGCACGCGTCACGTGCATTTCGATGTGCCGCATGGCGACCACGGCCACCACTACCATGCCGACATCGAGATGGGCGGCAATCTCCCGCGGATCGCACCGTCGCGCTTCGGCGCCGACATCAACTGGACGCTCGGAGGCCTGCGGGCGCACGCCGGCGCGGTGCGCTACCAGAAGCAGGACCGCGTTGCGGCGCTGGAAGATCCGAGCCCCGGCTACACCCTGGTCAATGCCGGTATCGCCTGGCGCCTGGGCCAGGCCGACGGCACCCAGTGGGAACTGTTCCTCGACGGTCGCAACCTGACGGATCGCGAAGCCCGCCCGCACACCTCGCTGCTGCGCGATTTCGCGCCGCTGCCGGGGCGCATGGTCGCCGGCGGGGTCCGCGTGTTCTTCTGACCCGGGAACCCCCGGCGGTCCAGATCGCTCGCCCTTGACCTGTGTCGTCTCCGCCCCGCTCCGGCCTCCGGCAGCGGGGCTTTTTCATTTCGGTACGCGGCGTCGTTGGGGGCATGCCCCAGCGCGCAGGCACGCGTGCTGTCCCGCCACGGGCGTTGATGAGATTCGCGGCCCGTCAGGCGATGGGCCGATCGCCGCTCGGCATATGCACCGCCTGCTGCGCCCGAAGTCGGGTCAGGCGCTTGCGGCGTCCGCGCATTGCGCGCACAGGCCGTGCACTTCCAGCGTCTGCGCCTGAGGAACGAAGCCGAGCGCGCGCGCACGCGCGTCCAGCGCGCCGACGACCACCTCGTCCTCGAGTTCGACCGCGCTGTGGCAGCGGTCGCAGATCAGGAACGGCACCGAGTGCTGGGCCGTGCTCGGGTGGTGGCAGGCCACGAAGGCGTTGACCGACTGCAGCTTGTGGATGAAGCCATTGGCCAGCAGGAAATCCAGCGCGCGATAGACCGTCGGCGGCGCCGCGGCGCCAGGGCCATCGCCCTCGCGCACCTGGTCCAGCAGGTCGTAGGCCTTCAGCGGCCGCCCCGCCCTTGCGATCAGGCCCAGCACATACGCCCGGATCGGCGTCAGCCGCAGCCCGCGTTCGCCGCAGGCACGCTCCACCGCGCCGATGAAACCGGCGGCGTCGTCGACGTGATGATGCGGATCGGTGCAGGGGTGGGCGTGCGTGGCCATGCATCCATGATGAGTGCGGGGCGGCGGGGACTCAAGCGCGCCTGAACGCCGCCGCCGACGCCTGGCGTGCGGCTTCCAGCGGAATCCTGGTCTCACCCACGGGCGGCCGTCGCGTTGGCCGCGGACAGCGATTGCCCGCAGACCGTCAGGCGCCCGCGGGTCTGCGCAACTCGGGGCCAGACAAGCCAGGCACTGGCAGTGTTGTCGCGGCGCAGCTCCAAAGGACTTGCGCCGCACGACAGACTCAGCGGCTAGCGCAGCCTCGGCTCAGGCCGCGTCCCCCTGCGGCAGCATCGCGATCGCCGCGTCGATGCGCGCCAGCGCCTGATCGCGCCCGGCCAGATACACCGTGTGGCCGATGTCGGGGCTCACCTGCGTGCCGGTAATGGCCACGCGCAGCGGCTGCGCGACCTTGCCCATGCCCAGCCCCAGCGTCTCGACCGTCTCGCGGAATGCCGCGTCGATGGCCTCGACGTTCCAGGCCGGCAAGGCTGCGAAACGCGCGCGCACATCCACCAGCGGTGCGCGGGATTCGGCCTTCAGGTGCTTGGCGACGGCCTTGTCGTCATAGGTCCTGAGCGGGCGGTACCAGACCGCCGCGCGTTCGGACATGTCCTTGAGCGTCTGCACGCGGTCACGCAGGGCCAGCACCACATCGACCGGCGCCGGGCCGCTGGCGAGATCGTAGCCGTCCTTGCGCAGATGCCATTCCAGGTGCGCTGCAACTTCGGCCGGATCGTCGGATTTCAGGTACTGCTGGTTGAGCCAGCCGAGTTTGGCCATGTCCAGCCGCGCCGCCTTGGCGTTGACGTCCTTGAGGTCGAACAGCTGCTGCATCTCGGTAATGGAGAAGATCTCCTGGTCGCCATGCGACCAGCCCAGCCGCACCAGATAGTTGAGCAGGGCATGCGGCAGATAGCCGGCATCGCGGTACTGCATGACATCGGCGGCGCCGGTGCGCTTGGACAGCTTGGCGCCCTGCTCGTCGAGGATCATCGGCAGGTGCGAGAACGCCGGCACATCCGCGCCGAGCGCGCGGTAGATGTTGATCTGGCGCGGCGTGTTGTTGACATGATCGTCGCCGCGCACGACATCGGTGATGCCCATGTCCAGATCGTCGACCACCACCGCGAAGTTGTAGGTGGCATAGCCGTCGGGACGGAAGATCACCAGATCGTCGAGCTCGCTGTTGGCGATCTCGATGCGGCCCTTGACCTTGTCCTCCCAGGCCACCGTGCCCTCGAGCGGATTCTTCAGCCGGATCACCCGGTTGGGATCGTCGCGTTTGGCTTCGTTGCGATCGCGATAGGCGCCGTTGTAACGGGGCTTCTCGCCGGCGGCCATCGCCGCCTCGCGCATCTCATCGAGCTCGGCTTTCGATTCGTAGGCGTAGTAGGCCTTGCCGGCGGCCACCAGCTGCTCGGCGACCTCGGCATAGCGGTCCAACCGGTGGGTCTGGTAGATCGGACCCTCATCGTAGTCCAGGCCCAGCCAGCCCATCGCCTCGAGGATGGCGTCGATCGCCGCCTGGGTGCTGCGCGCGGCATCGGTGTCCTCGATGCGGAGCACGAACTGACCGCCGCGCCTGCGGGCCTCCAGCCAGCAGTACAGCGCGGTGCGTGCGCCGCCGATGTGCAGGTAACCGGTGGGGCTGGGGGCGAAACGGGTGCGGCAGGACATGCGCGAAGCTCGGTGCGGGAACAGTGCGCATTCTAACCGGCGCACCCGGTCGGCCCCGGCGGCCGGATTACAATGTCGCCATGACCACGCTCTTCATCTCCGACCTGCACCTGGATCCTGCGCGGCCGGAGATCACCGCCCTGTTCCTGGCGTTGCTGGACGGCGAGGCCCGCGAGGCCGATGCGCTGTACATCCTCGGCGACCTGTTCGAATCCTGGGTCGGGGACGACGATCCGTCGGAAGCCGGGGCCGCGGTCGCCCGGCACCTGGCCGCGCTGAAGGCCGCAGGCGTGCCGGTCGTCTTCATGCACGGCAACCGCGACTTCCTCGTCGGCCATGAGTACGCGCGCCGCGCCGGCATGACCCTGCTGCCGGACCCGGCGGTGATCGATCTCTACGGCCGCCCGGTGCTGCTAACCCATGGCGACCTGCTGTGCACGGGCGATGTCGAGTACCAGGCCGTGCGCACGCAGGTGCGCAACCCGCAATGGCAGGCGCAGATGCTCGCGCAACCGCTGCCGGTGCGCCTGGCCTTCGCCCAGCAGGCGCGCGACGCCAGCCAGGCCCGCGCGGCTGCACTGCGCGGCGCCGGCACGATGGAAAGCGTCACCGACGTCGCACCGGCCACGGTCTACGAGTGGTTCGTGCGTTACGGCATCGACACGATGATCCACGGCCACACCCACCGGCCGGCGATCCATACGCTGCGTGTCGGCGACCGGGACTGTCGGCGCATCGTGCTCGGCGACTGGTTCGAGCAGGGGTCGGTATTGCGGGCGCACGCCGACGGGCGGCTCGAACTGTCGGCGCTGTCTGAAGCCCGCTAGAAACTCCGCTGCCGGGCGGTCAGAAGGCCCGCAGGATGCGGCGCGGGCCCGGAGCGGTCGCTCCGCATCTGCGTCGACGGTGCATGCCCGCGCTCGCGCTGCCGCCGCGCCGTTCGCGCGCCTGCAGCATCGCGCTTTATCTACACGCACTTGGCAGCACCCCGACAAGCAGCTCCACGACGCGGCATGCCGTCGGTTTCAGGACGTTCTCAGGCCACGAGCATGGCACCCGCGGCGAAGCGCCAGACGCCCAGCAGTGCCATGGCGACCAGGGTGGCGAAGGTCAGCAGGGCGCCGCTGAAGCGCCCGAACGAGTAGCCGGCAGAACCACCGAGCCCGATCGCGTGCAGCACGCGCGCGAGCAGCAGGGCGATCCCGAACGCCCAGAGCAGTGGAATCGGCGTCGCCGCCAGTTCCAGCAGCGCCAGCATCAGCAGCCCCAGCGGCACGTATTCGCTGAAGTTGCCGTGCACGCGCACCTTGCGGGTCAGCACCGCGTCGCCGCCCGTGCCCAGGCCTATCGCGTGCGCCCTGCGGTGCAGGATCACGCGCAGCGTCAGCGCCAGATAGAGCAGCACGTGCAGCGATGCGATCAACAGGGAGATGCGCGGCGTCATGACGAGGCCTCCGCATGCAGCTCCCGCGCGATCAGCGTCGCGCTGGTACGGGTGGCCGAGAAGCGCCCGTCGTCGCCCCGCACCACCTGCGCGAGCGCGGTACCGGGATCATGGGTCAGGAACAGGCGCACCTCGCGCGCGGCCATGTCGGCGAGAAAGCCCAGCTTCTCGTCGATGATCAGTTCCGGGTAGCGGTCGTAGCCCATGGTGATCGGCACGTGCACCCAGGGCAGCCCGGGCACGAGATCGGCGCAGAACACCACCCCGCCGTGGGCCAGACCGTCGTCCTGCATGCGGGGGCCCAGGATCTCGGCCAGCATCATTCCAGGCGTATGCCCATCGCTGTGATGGAAGCGCACCGCATCGCCCAGCGACGGCGCGCGCGCGCCTTCGACGAACTCCAGCCGCCCCGTCGCCTCCAGCAGTTCACAGAGCCCGGGAATGAAGCTCGCGCGGTCGCGAGGATGCGGGCGCTGCGCCCGCAGCCAGTGCGGCGTCGAGAGCACGAAGGTCGCATTGGGGAACAGCAACTCGGGCGCCCGCCCTTCCTCCCACGGCGCCAGCAGGCCGCCGGCGTGGTCGAAGTGCAGGTGGCTGAGCACGACGACATCGATGTCGGTGTGCTCGAAACCGGCGGCGCGCAGCGAATCCAGCAGCACGTGCCGGTCTTCCTGCACGCCGAAGCGCTCGCGCAGCTTGGGCTCGAAGAACGCGCCGATGCCCGTCTCGAACAGCACGGTCTTGCCGTTGAGTGGTGTGGCCAGCAGCCCGCGCGTCGCCAGCGGAATACGGTTGAGATCGTCGGGCGTGGCCCACTTCGTCCACATCGCGCGCGGCGCGTTGCCGAACATCGAACCGCCGTCGAGCTTCTGCGAATTACCTTCGATCGACCACAGTTTCATGCGCCCCTCCCCGCCGGATCCTGCAGCGATTGTAGGCCGGGCATCAGCGCGCGACCGCCTCCACCTTCGCGGCGCCGACCGGATTGCGCGGGTCGCTGCCGCCACTGAGGCTGCCTTCGGCGCGGTTCCACTCGATCGTCTGCAGGTTGCCCCAGACATGGCTCGACCCGCGTCCACCCGCAGCGCGGTCACCCGGCAGATCGACGGCATGACCGAGAGCGCGCAGCTTCGCGGCGGTGTCGGCTGAGAACGTGTCGGACTCGGCCGAGATGCTGTCCGGCAGCCACTGGTGGTGGTAGCGCGGCAGCGCCGCGACCGCCTGCGCGCCGAGGCCGGCGTCGTAGCCGAGGATGCCCAGCAGCACCATCGTGATGATGCGGCTGCCGCCGGGCGTGCCGAGCACGGCCACCCGCTCGTCCGATTCGAGGAACGTCGGCGTCATCGAACTCAGCGGACGCTTGCCCGGCGCGGGCGCGTTGGCATCGAAACCCATCACGCCGAACGCGTTCGGCACGCCGGGCTGCAGCGCGAAATCGTCCATCTCGTTGTTGAGCAGCACGCCGGTGCCCGGCGCGACCAGGCCGCTGCCAAACAGCAGGTTCACCGTCTGCGTGACGGCCGCCCGGTTGCCGGCGGCGTCGACGATCGAGAAGTGCGTGGTCTCCTCGTCTTCCAGCGGTGTCGGCTTGCCCGACAACAGCTCGCTCGGCGTCGCCCTGTCGGGGTTGATCGTCGCGCGCAAGCCGCCGGCATAGTCGCGGCTGAGCAGGGTGCGCTGCGGAATGTCGACGAAATCGGGGTCGCCCAGATAGAAGGTGCGGTCGCGGAAGGCGCGGCGCATCGATTCGACCACCAGATGCGCACGCGCGGCATCGTCCATGGCCGGCAGATCATAGGGTTCGAGGATCTGCAGCATCTGCGCCATGGCGATGCCACCCGAAGACGGTGGCGGCGCGGTGGTCACGGTCCAGCCGCGGTACCGGAAGCGGATCGGCTCACGTTCGATCACCTTGTAGGCGGCGAGGTCCTCCGCGGTCCACTGGCCACCCTCGGCATTCACGCCAGCGACGAGCTTGCCGCCGGTCTCGCCGCGGTAGAAGCCGTCGAAACCGCGCTCGGCCAGCAGGCGCAGCGTCCGCGCCAGATCGGGCTGGCGGAACGTGTCGCCCTCCTGCGGGGCACGACCGTCGGCGAGGAACACCGCGCGGGTGCCGGGGTAGCGTTCCATCACCGCGCGCCGCGACTGGTAACCGCGGGCGAGACGGCCATAGACCGGGAAGCCGTCCTCGGCGATGCGGATCGCCGGCGCCAGTGACTGCGACAGCGGCAGGGCGCCATAACGTTCGGCGACATGCACGAACGCGGCCGGAAGGCCCGGAATTCCCGCAGACCACGGGCCGTTCTCGGCCCGGTCGCGATCGAACTCGCCGTTCACGTCACGGTAGCGGTCGGCATGCGCGCTGGCCGGCGCGGTCTCGCGCGCGTCGATGAAGATGTCGCGGCCGGTCTTCGCATCGTGCAGCAGGAAGAAGCCGCCGCCGCCCAGCCCCGACGAGATCGGCTCGACCACCGACAGCACTGCGGACGTCGCGATCGCGGCATCGAAGGCGTTGCCGCCTTCGCGCATGATCTGCAGGCCGGCTTCGGTCGCCAGCGCATGCGCCGAGGCGACCGCATTGCCCGGCGGCGTCGCCGGAGCGACCGATGTGACCGGAGCGGGAACGTCCGGCGCGCGGACGTCGCGCGCGCACGACGGCGCGACCGCCAGCAGCAACAACGACAGCAGCAATGCCGGCATCCCGGCTAACGGAATACGGGCACGCGTCATGACGCCTCCTGCCGCAGGCGCGCCAGCTTGGCGAGCAACTGCACCTGGGTTTCGGGGATATCGGGATCGGGGTCGATGCATTCGACCGGGCAGACGACCACGCATTGCGGCTCGTCGAAATGGCCGACGCATTCGGTACAGCGCGCCGGATCGATCACGTAGATGGTCTCGCCCTGGGCGATGGCCTGGTTCGGGCAGGCGGGCTCGCAGACGTCGCAATTGACGCAGAGCTCGTTGATCTTCAGAGACATGTGCGCATTGTACGGGCCACCTGCGCAACTGGTGTTCCAGTTGTGGAACGCGCTCCGCCCCTGTTGTGGGCGCGGACACGAAAACGCCACCGTGCCTGGGCACGGTGGCGTTGTGGATCAAACGGCGGGCGCGAAGGCGGCCGCCGCGAGCGCGATCAGCCCGCGGTGTCGATGAACACGTATTCCGAACCGGTGGGCTCGACGACGGCCTTGACCCGGTCGCTGTCAGCCGCGTTGCCGATGAACAGCACGCGCACGCCGTTCATCGTGCCGGCGCCGACCTGGGCAAAGGACGCGACGACGAGATCGGCGGTACGGGCCGAATCCAGACCCGCGAAGATCAGCAGGTTGCCGCGGGTGATGCCGCGGGCAACGTCCTGCTGGGCCTTCTCGAGCAGGCGCTCGTAGGCGCCGTCTACCGGCGTCGACAGGGTCGGATCAGCATCGGTGGTCGTGACGTCCGCAGGCGGGGCATCGGTCGCGGCCGCGGCCGGCGGCGGCACCAGATAGACATAGGGCGAGTTGTTGATGCCTTCCATGTGGCGGCCGGCCACGTCGTTGAGATAGGCGTTCCAGGCGACCTTGTCTTCGGTGGTCGGCACCGCGACCGCCACGACTTCGACCTCCTGCGTTTCCTCCTTCTTGCCACAGGCGATCACCGGCAGGACCAGGCAGGCGATCAGCAGCGCACGGGTAATGGACTTCATGGGATTTCCCTCTTTTCTGTAGCGTTTCAGGTGGGCAACGTCAGCGTTGCGTTTGTTTGCGCAAAGCGCGATCGACCGCGGCGGGCACGAAGCCCGACACGTCGCCGCCGAGGCGCGAGATCTCGCGCACCAGCGTGGAGGAGATGAAGCCGTACTGCTCGGCGGGCGTCAGGAACAGGGTCTCGACGTCGGGGATCAGATGGCGGTTCATGCTGGCGAGCTGGAACTCGTACTCGAAATCCGAAACCGCGCGCAGGCCGCGCAGCAGCACGCCGGCTCCGACCTTGTGCACGAAATGTGCGAGCAGCGAATCGAAGCCGAGGACCCGGATATTGGCGTGGTGCGCGAGCGCCTCGCGCGCAAGCTCCACCCGCTCGTCCATCGTCATCGCCGGCCGCTTGGCCGGACTTTCGGCCACGCCGATGATCAGCGTCTCGAACAACGGCGCGGCCCGGTCGACGAGGTCGACGTGGCCGTTGGTGATCGGATCGAAGGTCCCGGGATAGACGGCGATGCGGTTGCGGCTCGCACTCATGGCTTGCGTTCGCTGTCGGATTCGGGGGCGTCGGTGCGCGGGCCGCAAGTGTAGCAGCGCCGCCCGCGCGCATCAGCCGTCGCGCCGGTACAGCGCGCAGTGCGCCTCGCGGGTCTGCAGCTCGCGATGCAGGCGCCATGCTCCGCCGGGGAATGCCGGCTGCGCGCTGGACGATTCCACGTAGAGCCAGGCGTCGGCCGCCATCGCCGGTGCCAGCGCTTCGAGTGCGGGCCGCCACAGATCGGCGGCGAACGGCGGATCGACGAAGGCGAGGTCGACGGAGCCGGCAGGCAGGCCCGCTGCGATCTGCAGCGCGTCGCCGCGACGAACCGTGACCGCATCACCGCCGGGCAGGCGCGCCGCCGTGGCAATGAGCGCTGCGACAAGTCCCGCGTCGCGTTCGACCAGCAGGGCGTGCGCCGCGCCACGGGAGACCGCTTCCAGCCCCAGCGCGCCGGTACCGGCGAAGAGATCGAGTACCCGTGCGCCCGGCAACGCCGGCTGCAACCAGTTGAACAGGGTCTCGCGCACGCGGTCGGAGGTCGGGCGCAGGCCGACGACCGCGGGGACATCCAGACGCGTGCCGCGCCAGCGTCCACCGACGATCCGCACGCTGCCCGGACCGGTGTTCCGGTCGGTGTTCGACGGCCGGTTGCGCGGCGTGTTCAAGCGGATGCGCCCACACGGGGCGGCTGAAAGGCGGGTGCTACCATGCGCGCCATTCTCCTCCATCCCCGTCCCGACCGCCGCATGGTCAGCTGGTTCAAGCGCGAAAAAACCCCGGATACGCCCGTCACCGACGGTGGCCGACGCCGCCTCAGTGCGGAAGAGATCGCTGCAGCGTTCGCGCCGCCGACCGCTCCCGCGCCTGCGCCGCCGGTGCCGAAGCCGCCGGTCGCGGACCCGCCGACATCACCGCCGGCAGGCACCGATGAGGGCGTCGACGCACCGGTCGCCGATGCGCCGCAGCGCGAGGACGGGGTGGCTGCCGATGCACCCGCAGGCCTCACGCCGGCGGTCGAAACCACGCCGCCGCCTGCAGCGCCGGCTCCGCCGGCATTCGTCGATCCGGCAGCAGCGCTGGCCGACTATGTCTTCGCCAGCACGATGCCGGCCGCCGCGCCGGGCAAGTCCGGCTGGCGCGAGCGCCTCGGCGGCAGCACCCTTGCGCGCAGCTTCGGCGGTCTGTTCTCGCGCAACCCCAAGCTCGACGACGATCTGCTCGACGAGATCGAGACCGCGCTGCTGACCGCCGATGTCGGCGTCGCGGCGAGCACCGAACTCGTCGAATCGCTGCGCAAGCGCATGAAGGCGCGGGCGTTCGTCGATGCGAATGCATTGCTGCAGGCACTGCGCGCCGACCTCGTCGCCATGCTCAAGCCGGTTGCCAAGCCGCTCGAGATCGACGCCTCGGCGCGGCCTTTCGTGATCCTGACCGTCGGGGTCAACGGCGTCGGCAAGACCACCACGATCGGCAAGCTCGCCAAGCGCTACAAGGACGAGGGCCACGGACTGATGCTGGCCGCAGGCGACACCTTCCGCGCGGCGGCCGTCGCCCAGCTCAAGGCCTGGGGCGAACGCAATGGCGTGAGCGTCGTCGCCCAGGGCCAGGACGCCGACCCGGCCGCGGTCGCCTTCGACGCGCTGCAGGCGGCGAAATCGCGCGGCACCGACGTGCTGATCGCCGACACCGCCGGCCGCCTGCATACCCAGCAGGGCCTGATGGCCGAACTCGGCAAGATCCGCCGGGTACTCGCCAAGATCGACGCCGGCGCGCCGCACGAAGTCCTGATGGTCATCGACGGCACGACCGGCCAGAACGCGCTGTCGCAACTGCGCCAGTTCAATGCGGCGGTGCAGGTCACCGGCCTGGTCGTCACCAAGCTCGACGGCACCGCCAAGGGCGGCGTGGTGTTCGCCCTGGCCCGTGAGTTCGGCATCCCGATCCGCTTCGCCGGAATCGGCGAGCGTCCCGAAGACCTGCGGGTATTCGACGCCGAAGCCTTCGTCGACGCGATGCTGCCGGAGACGCTGGGGGCGTGAGTGCCGCAGCGCCGGCGCCGGCCACTCCGGCGCCGCGGCGCCAGCGCTGGCTGCGCGTCCTCCTGGGGCTACTGCTGCTGTTGATCGCGCTCGCGCTGCTGGTGCAGATCATGCTGCCGCCCGAGCGCGCACTGCGCCTGCTGCTGGCTCGCATGGAGCCGACCCTGGGCCTGCGGGTCGGCTTCGACGGCGATGTCGAATACCGGCTGCGCGGCACGCCGCAGCTGGTCGTGCGCAATGTCACGGTGCTTGCTCCCGGCGACGACAGCGAGCCGATGCTGGTGGCCGAGCGGGCATTGCTGTCCCTGCCCTGGTCGACCATCCGCAGCCGCGGCGCGCAGTTCGATCTCACCCGCGTCGAACTCGACAGCCCGCGTCTGCACCTGCCCACGCTGCTGCGCTGGCTCGACGCTCGGCCACCGGGCGACGGCAAGGTGCCGACGATCAGCGACGGCGTGCACATTCGCGACGGACGCCTCGAGGGCGGCAGCTGGCATGTCGACGCGCTCACGCTCGATCTGCCTGCGCTGCATGCGGAACGCGCGATCGACGCCCGGGTCTCGGGCACGGCCCACGTCGACACCTTGCAGGCCTTGTTCGGCCTGCGGGTACGCGCCGATCGCGCGGTCGATGCGCGCGCCTTGAACGCCCTCGGCAGCCTGGCCCTGCTCCATCCCAGCGGACGCCTCGACAGCATCCTGCAGCTGGATGCGGCGCGCAGCCTCGACCCCGCCAAACCCGGCCTCGTGCTGGCGCCACTGCGCCTGGCGCTGGATGCCCGCTGGCAACCCGACGGCGATGCCGATCCCCTGCCCTTCGTTCTCGGTCTGCATGGCGACCTGCATGCCGGCGGCGGTGACGACGCAGTGCGCCTGGCGCCGCTGGGGATCGTGCTGCGCGGTGCCGGCGTGGTGCCCGAGGTGATTGCGGGCGGCCATATCGCGCTCGGCGAGCTGCTCGACGTCGCCCTGGACGGCCGCCTGGAACGCTGGCCCGAGGCGTGGCCGGCGCTGCCTTCGCCGCTGTCGGACGACGTGGCGCCCCTGCCGTTCGCGTTGCGCTACGCCGGCCCGCGGGATGCATCGGCGCCGATATCCCTGCGCCTGGAACATCCCCGTGCCGGCTTCGTCGGCCAGGTCCGCATCGCCGCGATGCTCGACTGGCTCGCCGCGCCGACGGGCGGCAGCCCGCTGCCGCCGCTGCAGGGTCGCCTCACCGCCGATCGCGTGGAGCTCGGTGGCGCTGTGCTCGAGGGCGTGGAGATCACGATCGACGACGGCAGCGGAAATCTCGCCCCATGAACGCGCACGCCGACTACGCGACCCGTCTGCTCGCCTGGTTCGACGTGCACGGCCGTCACGACCTGCCCTGGCAGCACCCGCGCACGCCCTACCGGGTGTGGCTGTCGGAAATCATGCTGCAGCAGACCCAGGTGCGGGTGGTGATTCCGTACTTCGAGCGTTTCGTCGCCGCGCTGCCCGATGTGCAGGCGCTGGCCAGCGCGCCCCAGGACACCGTGCTCGCGCTGTGGTCCGGACTCGGTTACTACGCGCGGGCGCGCAATCTGCACGCGGCCGCGCAGCGCTGCGTCGACATGCACGGCGGTGACCTGCCACGCGATCCCGTCGCCCTGCTGGAACTGCCAGGCATCGGCCGCAGCACCGCCGGCGCGATCCTGTCGCAGGCCTGGGGGGATCCGTTCGCGATCCTCGACGGCAACGTCAAGCGGGTGCTCGCGCGGCGCCACGCGGTCGAGGGTTGGCCTGGCCAGCCGAAGGTCGAGACACGGTTGTGGGCGATCGCCGAAGGCCTGCTGCCTGCGAACCGCCTTGCCGACTACACCCAGGCGCAGATGGATTTCGGCGCCACCCTGTGCACGCGGCACAACCCCGCCTGCCTGCTGTGTCCGGTCAACGCCGATTGCGCCGCGTTCCTCCAGGGCCGGGTCGACGAGCTGCCGACCCCGCGTCCTGCGAAGGCGCTGCCCGAACGGGAGGCCAGCGTGCTGCTGCTCGAGGACGGCCAGGGTCGCGTGCTGCTCGAAAAGCGCCCGCCGACGGGAGTCTGGGCATCGCTGTGGTCCTTGCCGCAGGCCGCCGACGAGGCACAGGCGCTGGACTGGCTGGCCGCGCAGTCACCCGGAATCGTCGATCCGGTGGATGTCGATTCGCCGAGCCGCCTGCAGCCGGTCCAGCACGGGTTCACCCATTTCCGTCTTCGCCTGCAGCCGCTGCACTGGTCCGGCCTCGCCGCGCGCCATCACGTGCGCGACAATGACCGACTGCGCTGGGTGGCCCGCGACGAACTCGCGACCCTCGGCATCCCCGCCCCGATCCGCACGCTGCTGCTCGCGCCGCGCGTCGCCCAGGAGGATTGAACATGAGCCGACGCGTCTTCTGCGTTCACGACCAGATCGAAACCGAGGGCCTGGATTTCATTCCCTGGCCGGGCGAACTCGGCAAGCAGGTGTTCGCGAGCATCGGCAAACCGGCCTGGGCGCGCTGGCTTGCGCACCAGACCATGCTGATCAACGAGAACCGGCTTTCGCCCCTCGATCCCAAGCATCGCGCCTTCCTCGAGGACCAGATGCGCAAGTACCTGTTCGAGCGCCAGACCGGCAGTGTCGCCGGTTACGTGCCCACGTCCGACGGCTGATCCATCGCCGGCGCGTCGGTAGCGTTCTGCTTCTCCGCCGCACGGATCGCCTTGACGTCGAGCGGGCGGATCTCCCGGATCTGGCAGGGGATGTTGATCGACCCGAAACTGCGCACCAGCACCTTGTCGAAGCGCGCGCTGACGCGACTCATCGAACTCGTCAGGCCGATCGCGTTGGTGTAGGGCAGATCCGGGCAACTGCCCGACAGGTCCAGCAGCCAGGCCTCGCGGGGCCGCGTCCAGATCACCAGCGCACTGTCGCCGAGCGGCGTGAAGCCGTTGAGCGAGCCGTAGTAGCGGAAACTGCTGACCGGTGCGCCGGCATGGGCTTCATAGAGCGCGTACTTCTCGGCATCGCTCATGCGCGGCGTGGAGGCGCAGCCGGCGAGCATGGCGACGGCCAGCGCGGCCACGGCAAGGCCGGTATTGGAACGGGTAAAGCTGGTCATGGGAACTCCTGCGGCATAGGTGGCGGAGAGCGCTTCAAGCATGCGCTCGGCACCGTAGGCCGCGGTGACGGCTACCAACGCAGGCCGGTCGCCGGTTGCCGGCCGGGCGGGTACGCTGTCGCGCCCGCCTGCGCAGGAATCCCGTCGCCATGTCGCCATCGTCTCCCGGACCCCGACAGGCCCTGATCTTCGCTGCGGGCCTGGGCGAGCGCATGCGCCCGTTGACCGACACCACGCCCAAACCGCTGCTGGTCGCGGGCGGCAAGCCGCTGATCGTCTGGCACCTGGAAAGGCTCGCCGCGTGTGGGGTACGCGACGTGGTGGTCAATGTCTCGTGGCTCGCCGATGCCTTCGCTCCCACGCTCGGGGACGGCGGCCATTGGGGCCTGCGGCTGCATTACTCGAACGAGGGCGCGCCGCCACTGGAGACCGGCGGCGGCATGCTGCATGCCCTGCGCCTGCTCGACGATGCGCCGTTCATCGCGATCAACGGTGACATCTGGAGCGACTTCGACCTCGGACGCCTGCCCGCCGAACCCGACGGAGATGCGCATCTGGTGCTGGTCGACAATCCCGGGCACAACCCCGCCGGCGACTTCGCGCTCGAGGGAGGACGGGTGCGCAGCGAAGGTCCATCCCGCCTCACGTTCTCCGGTATCGGCGTCTATCGCCCGGCGCTGCTGCGCCACTGGCGCGCAACCATCGGGGACGTGCCCGGTGCCGATGCCACGCCACCGCGCTTCAAGCTTGCGCCGCTGCTGCGCGCGTCGATGGCGCGCGGTGGCGTCAGCGGCGAACACCATCCCGGACGCTGGACCGATGTCGGGACCCCGGAGCGACTCGCGCAGCTGGACGAGGCACTGACTGCCACTCCCGACTGACGGGGCGGGAAGTTACGGCGACGGGGCTGCAGCCGCCCATCGGCGTGACGGGCCCGACGCCGCGCCTGCCGCGCAGGACGCCAATCCCGACATCGAACTAGGCATCACCACGCTCGATGCCGACCGCTGGGGCGGGCATTCCGCCATCCCCCGGCTGGCGCCTGATCAGTCCTTCGCCAGCACCTGCCGCACGAAGGGCACGGTCAAGCGCCGCTGCGAGGCGAGCGAGGCGTGGTCGAGACGGTCGAGCAGCGCGGTCAGCGCGAGCAGGTCGCGGTCCACACGCCGCAGCAGCCAGTCGATCGTCGCCGCGTCGACCTGCAGCCCGCGGCGCTCGGCGCGCAGCCGCAGCAGATCGTGCCGCCCCGCGTCGTCGAGCGCCGGCAGCGGCACACGTACGCACTGGCCGAGCCGCGAACGCAGGTCGGGCAGGCCGATGTCGAGCTGATCGGGCGCGGCCGGGGCGGTGTAGAACACGGCGCGGCCGGCGTCGTGCAGGCGATTGTGCAGGTCGAACAGCGCGACTTCCGCATCGCGGTCGCCGACGATGGCTTCGACATCATCGATCGCGACCAGATCGTGTCCATCCAGCCCCTCCGCGGCATCGCGCAGGCGCCCGGCAATGCCGCGCAGCGGCAGGTACACCGCGCGCCGACCAAGCTTGTCGGCTTCGGCGCACAGGGCGATCGCCAGATGGGTCTTGCCGGTACCGGACGCGCCCTCGACGAACAGCCCGCGCCGCACGCCGGCCAGCGCGAAATCGCGCAGCTGCGGCAGCAGCGCCGGATCGGGAGAGACGAAGGTTTCCAGCCGCTGGTCCGGCGGATACCGGAGGGCCAGCGGCAGCTGGGGAGACGATGTGCTCATGCCGGACTCAGGCCTGCCCCTGACCCGGACCGTCGACCGCGACGATCACCACGCGCGGCGCGCCCGCGCCGGCGATCTCGATCTCCGGCCCGTCGCCGGCGTAGAGACGGCTGTGGGTATAGCGCTCGTGTGCGTAGCGCAGCATGACGTTGGCGACCGCGGCCACAGGCAGCGCCAGCAGCATGCCCAGGAAGCCGAACAGCTGCCCGCCGGCAAGCACCGCGAAGATCACCGCGACCGGATGCAGGCCGATGCGGTCACCGACCAGGCGCGGGGTGAGCACGTAGCTTTCGACCAGCTGGCCGATCGTGAACACCACGCCGATCAGGATCAGCAGCTGCCAGTCGAAGCCCTGTGCCTGCACGATCGCCGCGATCACGGCCAGCGCGATCCCGACCGTCGCGCCCAGATACGGAATGAAGCTGATCAGTCCGGCGATCATGCCGATCAGCAGGCCCAGCCGCAGGCCGACCAGCGACATGCCCACCGCATAGATCGCGCCCTGCCCCAGCATCACGAGGAACTGCCCGCGCAGGAAGCCACCCAGCGATTCGCTGGTCTCGTGTGCGAGACGGGTCGCGGTGTCGATGTGATCGCGTGGAATCAGGGCCGCGACACGCTCGACCAGCAGATCCCAGTCGCGCATGAAATAGAACGCGAGGATCGGCACCAGCACCAGGTTGAGGACCAGCGCGAGGATCGCGAATCCCGAGCGCGACACGTAGGCCAGCACCGTCGCCGCGATCCCGCCGGCCTGTTGCCAGTGGCCGCGGATCAGCTCGATCAGGCGGTCGGTATCGAGCCACGAGACGACCTCGTAACCGGTCCGCTGCTCGATCCACGGCAACGCGGTGCCGAGCACCCAGTCGCGGTAGGCCGGCAAGCTGTCGATCAGGGTCACGATCTGTCGCTCGACCATCGGCACCAGGATGATCAGCACCAGGGCCAGCACCAGGGTCATCAACAGGAACACCAGTGTGACCGCGACCGCGCGAGACCGTCCGCGGCGCTCGATCCGGTCGACCAGCGGGTCGCCAAGCCAGCCGAGCAGCAACGCGAGCACGAACGGGGTCAGGATCGGTCCGAGCAGCCAGATCACCCAGCCGGCGGCAAGGAACACCAGCCCCCATTGCAGACGCTTGAGGAAACGCGCGATGTCGGCGTTGGCGGATTCGGCGGTCGGAATCATGGACGGTTCCGCCGGGTCAGCGCAGATGGAACACGGGGGGCTCGCCGTCGATGTTGCCGTCGGCTTCGACGAGGACGTTGCTGTCGGCCATGTGCCGGAAACCGGTCAGGCCGGTCAGCAGATCCAGTTGCAGTTCCAGGCCCATCGGGGTCGCCCGCACCGGGCGGATGCCGCGCACGACCGACATGCGCTGCAGCAACGAGGACAGACGGATGTAGTCGGCGCTGCTGTTGATGCCGGAGAAGACGATGGACTCGGTCGACGGCGCGCCGGCCGGGCTGCTGCGCGCATAGCGCTTGGTCAGGGCATCGGCGGCGCCGTCCGCGCCGGTGGCCAGCGTGCGGCGCGCGTCGTCGCCGGTCTCGCTCCAGCGCGCGAGCACGCGGCCGTTGTCGACGAAGATCCAGTCGGCCTTCCAGCCGCCGCCTTCGCCATTGCGATAGAGCTTGCCGATCAGCTGCATCGGCGGGTTGTAGCGGGCCGAGATACGCGCGATGGCGCCAACGTCGCCGCGCCAGATCGCACCGACCGCGGCCTGTTCGGCGGCATTTCCCGTCGGCAATCCGAGGCGATATCCACGCTCGATCGCACGCTGCAGCGCGGGCCGGGCGACGTTGTTCTGCTGCAGGGCGACCAGGCGCGGGCCGGAGCCGTCATCGATCGCCAGCCACATCACCGGCTTGGGACGCGGGTCGGGCCACACCGGGAGGCCGAGCGCCGCGGCAACGCCATCGACATCGTCCTGGCGGAAGCGCACGACGAGGGTGGTGGTGAAAGTCGGCGAGCCGCGCGACGAGACACCTTCGTCCTGGCGGTAGTCGTAGCCCTCGACGTACTGGCCGGCGCGGCGCAGTTCCTGCGCGACGCCCGGACGCTGCGCCGCATTGCGGTCGCCCGACAGCTTGCCGAGCACCTGCGCCAGGCCACGCGCGAACCCGGCCTCGCGTTCGCTCTCGCTCTGGCTGCGCACCGGGATTTCCGCCGCATACAGGCCGATCGCCGCGGCGCGGTCGCCTTCCATGCGCTGGGCGAACACCGCGCCAGATGCCATGGAGAGGCCGAGCAGCGCCGCCAGCAGCCATGTCGACATTCTCAACAAACGCTTCGGGCAGTGCATCCGGTGGGTCCTGGATCGGGGCGGAATCGAGGCGCGATGGTGCCACAAACCGCGCGGAGGGTCCGTGGCGCCCGCGCGGCAGGAAACCGCGACTGTGGCGCGGGCGGCTGCTAAAATCCGCGGTCTTCCCGCCAGATGACGGCTGCCGTGACCGCTCCCACTCCCCTGACCTACCGCGACGCCGGCGTCGACATCGATGCCGGCAATGAACTCGTCGAACGCATCAAGCCGCTGGTCAAGCGCAGCTTCCGCCCCGAGGTGATGGGTGGCCTGGGCGGTTTCGGCGCGCTGTTCGACCTGTCGGGCAAGTACCGCGAGCCGGTACTGGTCTCGGGCACCGACGGCGTGGGCACCAAGCTCAAGCTCGCCCAGCAGTTCGGCCGCCACGACACGATCGGCATCGATCTGGTCGCGATGTGCGTCAACGACGTGCTGGTGCAGGGCGCCGAGCCACTGTTCTTCCTCGACTACTTCGCCACCGGCAAGCTCGACATCGATACCACCGCGGCCGTCATCGGCGGCATCGCGCGCGGCTGCGAGCTCTCGGGCTGCGCGTTGATCGGCGGCGAGACCGCCGAGATGCCGGACATGTACGCGATCGGCGAATACGACCTGGCCGGCTTCACCGTGGGCGCGGTCGAGAAGTCCGAACTGCGCGACGGTGGCAAGGTCCGCGCCGGCGACGCGCTGATCGGCATCGCGTCGAGCGGGCCGCATTCCAACGGCTACTCGCTGATCCGGCGCATCTTCGAACGTGCCGGCCGCCCGGACGATATCGAGGTCGGCGGCGTGAATCTGGTCGATGCGCTGATGGCGCCGACCACGCTGTACGTGAAGCCGGTGCTCGAACTGCTGCGCTCCGAGCTCGGCCCGCAGCTGCATGCGATGGCCCACGTCACCGGCGGCGGCCTGACCGAGAACATCATCCGCGTGATTCCCGACGGCCTTGGCCTGACCATCGACGCATCGTCCTGGCCGCAGCCGCCGGTGTTCGAGTGGCTGCAGCGCGAGGGCGCGGTTGCCGACCACGAAATGTGGCGCACGTTCAACTGCGGCATCGGCTTCGTGCTGGTGGTTCCGGCAGAGGCCGTGGCCACATTCGGCGCCGCGCTCGATGGCCTGGGCCTGGCGCACTGGCGGATCGGCGAAGTGGTCACGGCCGGCGACGGCGAACGTGTCCGCATCGGCTGAGGCCGCCCCGGCGCAGGCCCTCGACGACGAGCCCCTGCACCTGCTGCCGATTCCCCCCCGCCCTCCTCGCCAGCCCGACTGGCCGGCGCGCATTGCGACCGGCCGTCCATCCGGCGCTTTGACCGGCATGACAGGCGGGCGCCTCACCGCAGACGCGGCTGCACGTTTTTCCCGCACTATCGTCACTGCCTTGGCGTCAATCCTCGTCGCGCAGCGATTGATGGTCGCCGCGCCGGCGTGGACCAGGCGCGGTAGCGAGGTCGCCTGAGATGCCGTTGCGAATCGCGGTACTGGCCTCCGGGCGCGGCAGCAACCTGCAGGCGATCGTCGACGCGATCGACGCGGGCACGCTGGACGCGGAAGTGACCGGCGTCTGGTCGGACCGTGGCGATGCCCAGGCCCTGGCACGCGCGCGCGGCGCAGGCATTCCCGCCCGGGCGATGCGCCCGCGCGATTTCGCGGACCGCCCCAGCCATGACAGCGCGATGTTCGATGCGATCGACGCCGACGACCCGGACCTGATCGTCTGCGCCGGTTACATGCGCCTGATCGGCGCCCACGTCCTGGCATCGCGGGCAGGCCGCCTGATCAACATCCACCCTTCCCTGCTGCCTGCATTCAAGGGTCTGCACACCCATCAGCGCGCGCTCGAGGCCGGCGTCGCCGAACACGGCGGCAGCGTGCACTTCGTCACCGCCGAACTCGATGGCGGGCCGGTGATCGCACAGGCCCGGGTCCCGGTGCTGGCGGACGACGACGCGGCGCGGCTGGCCGCGCGCGTGCTCGCGCGCGAGCACCCGTTGCTGCTGGAAACGCTGCGCTGGATCGCCGCGGGACGGGTGCGCTGGCAGGCCGACGGGGTGCATGTCGACGGCAGAATGGCCACTGCGCCGCTTCAGCTGGCAGCCACAGACCGGTTCGCATGATGGCGCACCGATGCGCGCCTCCCTGCCCCTGCTGCTGACATCCCTGATGCTGGCCCTTGCGCCGGCGGTTTCGCATGCGGACGATCTGCAGCCTTTCGTGGCTACCTACGACGCCTGGTACCAAGGCAAACAGGCCGGCACCGCGACCATGCGACTGCAGCCCGAGGGCGCCCAGTGGCGGATCGATCTTGGAATCCGCGGCAACCGCGGCTTCGCCGGCATCCTCGGCCTGAACCTTCAACAGGACACCCTGTTCGATGTGGCCGCGGGCATCTACCGGCCGCTGCGCCAGACCACGACGCGCAAGGCCGCCGTGTTCTTCAACCGCAAAATCGAGGGCATCTACGACTGGAGTCGGGGTGTCGCCCGCTGGACCGGCGATCTGAGCAAGCGCCGGCGCGATCCCGTGCCGCTGCAGCCCGGGGACATGAGCGCGTTGCTGATCAATCTGGCGGTCATGCGAGATGCGGCCCCGGGCGCGGCGCTGAACTACCGCTTCGTCGATGGCGGCCGGGTGCGCGACTACGCCTATCAGGCGGCGGCGGAGCCCGAGATCCTTCCGGTCGGCGAGATGAGCTATTCGGCGCTGCGCGTTTCACGGACCAATGGTGGCAATGACGAGATGATCATCTGGGTCGCGGCAGGCGTACCGACGCCGATCCGCATCCTGCAACGTGAAGACGGCGAGGACGCAGTCGACCTGCGCCTGGTCGAATACCAAGGAGCTCCATGATGAAGTGCAACAAGCCCATGTCACGCCTGATCGCTGCGACCGGCGCGGCTGTGCTCGCCATCGCCACGCTGCCCGCGCTGGCGATCGAGCCGTTCAACGCGACCTACCAGGCCAACTACATGGGCATGCGCGCCCAGGCGAAGATGACCCTCGCCCAGGAGTCCGACAACCGCTGGAAGTACGGGCTCGAAGTCACCGGCGCCGGCGCGCGCCTGGAACAGGTCACCACCTTCGAAGCCAACGGCGAGCAGTGGCGTCCCGTGTCGAGCAGCGATTCCCAGCGCGGCGAATCCGGCATCGCGGCCATGCTGTTGAAGAACCGGGAATTGAACACCGCCTACGACTGGAACGCGGGAGAAGCGCGCTTCAGTGGCGATGTCCGCGAGGGCCAGGCCGGGCCGGTGAAACTCCAGCCGGGCGATCTGGACGGCATGCTGATGAACCTCGTGCTGGTACGCGACGTGCAGGCCGGCAAGTCGCCGCTGCGCTATCGCCTGGTCGAGGACGGGCGCGCCAAGCGCCAGGTGTTCGAGCGCGAAGGCACCGAGCAGGTCACGGTGGGTGGACGGACGCTCGATGCGACCAAGGTGGTGCGCACCGACGGGCGTCGCCAGATCATCGCCTGGGTCGTCGACGGCATGCCGGTACCCGCGCGGCTGCTGCAGCGCCGCGACGGCAAGGACCAGATCGACATGCGGTTGCAGGCAGTGAACTGACCCCCGCGCCCCCCGCGCAATGCGAAAAGGCCCCGCGATGCGGGGCCTTTTCGTTCATGGGTGGCTGCGCCCCTGCGGAAGCGGTGACGCTCAGGGCGCGGCCTCGGTCCGGCATTCCAGTCGGATCGACTCGTCGCTGTCGCGCCAGCGATAGTCGACGCAGCTGCGCTGGCCTTCCGTGCTGCGGACCGCCTTCACCGAGAAGAACCCCTGCAGGATCTCGCGGCGGGTCAGCTCGCCGTCCTCGTTCCAGTCCATGTCCCGGAACGCCATGCCGCTGAGCGCGGCGGCGCCCGTGTAGCTCATCCAGCCCAGACCCAACAGCACGGCCGCGATCGTTACGAACAGGGCCATGCGACGTTTCGTGATCCGCGCGTTGAACGCCACCGTCAGCGCACCCGCCGGATCTGCGCGCCGAGGCCGGAGAGCTTGCGCTCGATGTGTTCGTAGCCACGGTCCAGATGGTAGATGCGGTCGATCAGGGTTTCGCCCTCGGCCACGAGCCCTGCCAGGATCAGCGAAGCCGACGCGCGCAGGTCGGTCGCCATCACCGGGGCCCCGCTCAGGCGCTCGACGCCGCGGACGCTGGCGCGCGGGCCGTCGATGTCGATCACCGCGCCCAGCCGCATCAGCTCGCTGACGTGCATGAAGCGGTTCTCGAAGATCGTCTCGTCGATCGTGCCCGTTCCTTCGGCGATGCAGTTCATGGCCATGAACTGCGCCTGCATATCGGTCGGGAAGCCCGGATGCGGCGCGGTGACGATATCGATCGCGCGCGGCCGCCGTCCCTGCATGTCGACGGTGATCCGGTCGCCGTCGATCTCCACGGACGCACCGGCATGGCGCAGCCGCTCGACCACCGCGCCGAGCGTGTCGGGGCGCGCGCCGACTGCGGTGACACGACCGCGCGTCATTGCCGCGGCGACGAGGAAGGTGCCGGTCTCGATCCGGTCGGCGATGACCGCATGGCTCGCGCCGTGCAGCCGCTCGACGCCGCGCACTTCGATGCGCGAGGTACCGGCGCCGCGGATGTCTGCGCCCATCGCGATCAGGCACTCGGCCAGATCGACGATCTCGGGCTCGCGCGCGGCGTTGTCGATCAAAGTGACGCCATCGGCGAGCGTCGCCGCCATCAACACGTTTTCGGTCGCGCCGACACTGATGGTCTCGAACACCACGTGCCCGCCGCGCAGGCGCTCGGCACTGGCCCGGATGAAGCCGTGTTCGACGGTGATCCGCGCACCCAGCGCTTCGAGCGCCTTGATATGCAGATCCACCGGACGGGCGCCGATCGCGCAGCCGCCCGGCAGGGAGACCTCGGCCGCGCCATGGCGCGCGAGGAGCGGCCCGAGCACCAGCACCGATGCACGCATCGTGCGCACCAGCTCGTAGGGCGCCACGTGGCTGCTGACGCTGCGGGGATCGACGGTCACCCGCCCGGACTCGACATCGTGCTCGACGCCCGCGCCGAGCCCCGACAGCAGCTTGGCCGTGGTCAGCACGTCGTGCAGGTGCGGGACGTTGGTGACCTCGACCGGGGAATCCGCCAGCAGGGTCGCGCAGAGGATCGGCAGCACGGCGTTCTTGGCGCCGGAAATGCGCACCTCACCCTGCAGCGTGGCTCCGCCGGTGACAACGATCCGGTCCATCAGCCCTGCCCCGCGCCGGTGGCTGCCGCGTGTTCGTCCGGGGTCCGGGTCACGAGTGCGAGCGCGTGGATCTCGCGGCCCATCAGCGGGCCGAGGGTCGCGTAGACCATGCGGTGGCGGGCGAGCGGCAGCTTGCCGGCGAAGGCGGGCGAGACGATCAGTGCCTCGAAGTGCACGCCGTCGTCCCCCTGCACGTTCGCCACGGCATCGGGCATCCCCTTGAGGATGAGGTCGGTGATGGTCTGGGTATCCAAGAATCGGGTCCTGTAGCGGCGCAGCGTGCCGTGATCGTCGCTGCGCCGGGTGAAGCGCGCATGAGCCGTCAGCACCGACGCTGCCTGTCGCGGAGCATTCACGCGGCGTAGCGCATAAAATGAATGGCTTAGCCTAACGGAAAAGCCCTGTGCCGGATATGGTCGAAAGCGCCCGAAACGCCCCCGCCCGGGGGGCCGGTTTCGCCGCCAGCGGACGCCGCGTCTTCGAGATCGAGGTGCAGGGGCTGCAGGCGGTCGCGGCGCGTCTGGACGGGGAATTCACCGAGGCCTGCGCACGCATGCTGGCCTGCCGCGGACGCGTGGTCTGCACAGGCATGGGCAAGTCCGGTCACGTGGCGCGCAAGATCGCCGCCACCCTGGCCTCCACCGGCACGCCGGCGTTCTATGTCCACCCGGGCGAGGCCGGCCACGGCGATCTCGGCATGATCACCGATGCCGATGTCGTGCTGGCCCTGTCCTATTCGGGCGAGTCCGACGAGATCCTGATGCTGCTGCCGGTGCTCAAGCGTCAGGGCAACCCGCTGATCGCGATGACTGGTCGCGCGAACTCGACGATGGCCCGCGCCGCGGACATCCATCTCGACATCAGCGTGCCGGCCGAGGCCTGTCCGCTTGCGCTTGCGCCGACGTCGAGCACCACCGCCTCGCTGGCGATGGGCGACGCACTGGCGGTGGCGATGCTGGAAGCACGCGGCTTCACGGCCGACGATTTCGCCCGTTCGCACCCTGCCGGGGCGCTCGGGCGCCGCCTGTTGCTGCACATCCGCGACGTCATGCACGGAGGAGGCGAGATTCCGGCGGTGACCGCAGACGCCTCGCTGGCCGATGCGCTGATGGAGATGAGCCGCAAGCGACTGGGCATGACCGTCGTCGTCGATGAAGCCCAGCGATTGATCGGCCTGTATACCGACGGCGACCTGCGTCGCACCCTGACCGACCCGGCGATCGACGTGCGCGATGCGCGCATTGCCGACGTCATGACCCGCGACCCGATCGCGATCGGCGCGGATGCGCTCGCGGTCGAGGCCGCGCGGCTGATGGAAACCCGCAAGATCACCATGCTGCCGGTCGTCGACGAGGCGCGCCGTGTGGTCGGCGCACTCAATGTTCAGGACCTGTTGCGCGCCCGCGTGGTGTAACCGAGGCCCTGTTCAGAAGATGCCGGACCAACCCGCCCCCATGCCAGCCAGCCCGCCGTTCGCCGATGTTCCCGGCGCGATCCTTGCCCGCGCCGCGCGCGTGCGCCTGGCCTGTTTCGACGTCGACGGCACGCTGACCAATGGCGATCTTGCCTTCGACAGCGATGGTCGAGAGATCAAGACCTTCCATGTCCACGATGGCCAGGGCCTGGTGCTGCTGCGCAAGGCAGGCATCGGAGTCGCGCTGGTGACCGCGCGCAAGGGCGGCATCGTCGAGCGCCGCGCCGCGGATCTGGGTGTGGAGGCGCATGTGCATGTAGCCGACAAGCGCGCGCGGGTCGAATCGCTGTGCGCGGCGCTCGGTATCGGCCTGGACGAGGCGGCCTTCATGGGCGATGACCTCGCCGACGTGGGCGCGATGCGCGCGGTCGGCCTGGCGGTGGCGCCTGCCGATGCCCATGCCTGCGCCGGCGACAGCGCCCACTGGCGCACCCGCGCCGGCGGCGGTCGCGGCGCCGGGCGCGAACTGTGCGATCTGATCCTGCATGCGCAGGGACGGCTTGCCGGCATCCACGCCGACGGACGGATCTCGTGAACTGGCGGCTGACCCTCACCGTGGTGTTGTTGCTGGGGGCACTGGTGTCCGGCTGGTCGGTCTGGCGGCAGAACGACAGCATCATCCCGGAGGATGCGGCCGACGGCAGGACCGACTACCTGCTGCGCGATTTCGACATCGTCGCCCTCAACAATGAAGGTCGCGAAGCCTTTTCGCTGCAGGCACCCGAGCTGCAGCAGACCCCGGGCGCACGCACCCTGGAGCTGGTGACACCGCTGTTCCTGATCCCGGAATCCGATGGCGAGGGGCGCTGGACCGTGCGCGCAAAGACGGGCTGGGTGTCGGAGAGCAACGACGAAGTCCGTCTGCGCGGCGAAGTCGTTGCCGACAGCCCCGAAGGCTATCCGCGTCCGACCCGCATGCGCACCGAAGCGCTGAACGTCTTTCCGCAGCGCAACCACGCCACGTCCGATGTCCTCGTGGATGTCGTCCAGCCCGGTTTTACAATGCAGGGCACGGGCATGCGTGCCGACCTCGATTCGGGACGGATCGAGCTTCTCTCCGAGGTGAAACTCCGCAATGAACCGAACTCCCGCCGTTAGCCTGCTGCTGCTTGCAGCCCTTGCCGTGCCGATGGGCGCGGCCGCGAAGTCGTCCGACCGCAACCAGCCGATCGATGTCGATGCGGGCACAAGCGATTGCTCGGTCAGCGATGAGCGCCTGCCGTGCCTGCTCACCAGTGGCGTGACGATCACCCAGGGCACCCTCGAAATCCAGGCGACCCGTGCCGATCTGCGCCGCAGCAATGGCGAATTCCAGCGCGTGATCCTCAACGGCAGCCCGGTGAAGATGAAGCAGCAGATGGATGATGGCGGCTGGGTCGACGCGACCGCGGCGCAAGCCGACTACAACATGCCGAGCGACACCGTCGTGCTTACCGGCAACGCCGTCGTGAACCAGCCCGGCCAGGGCAAGATCGAAGGCCAGCGCATCGTCTACAACATGTCGACCGGCCGCGTGCAGGGCGGCGGCGAAGGCCAGGGCCGCGTGCGCATGCAGTTCCAGCCGCGCACCCCGCAACCCGCGCAGCCTGCGGCGCAGGGCGGCCGCTGATGCTCGTCGCCGAAGGTCTGCGCAAACGCTACAAGCAGCGCGAAGTCGTCAGGGAATTCGGACTGACGCTGGAGCCGGGCGAGGTCGTCGGCCTGCTCGGGCCCAACGGCGCCGGCAAGACCACCTGTTTCTACATGATCGTCGGCCTGGTGCCGGCCGACGCCGGACGCATCGTGCTCGACGGCCACGACATCACTGCCGAGCCCATGTACATGCGCGCCAAGCTCGGCGTCGGTTATCTGCCGCAGGAGCCGTCGGTGTTCCGCAAGCTCAGCGTCGCGGACAACATCATGCTGGTGCTGGAGCTGCGCGAAGATCTCGACAAGGCCGGCCGCCAGAAGGCGCTTGCAGACCTTATGGACGAATTGCAGATCACCCATGTCGCCGACCAGGCCGGTGCCAGCCTCTCGGGCGGCGAACGCAGACGCGTGGAGATCGCCCGTGCACTTGCCGCGAACCCGCGGATGATGCTGCTCGACGAACCCTTCGCCGGTGTCGATCCGATTTCCGTCGGCGAGATCCAGCGCATCGTCACCCATCTCAAGGCGCGCGGCATCGGCGTACTGATCACCGACCACAATGTCCGTGAGACCTTGGGTATCTGTGACCGGGCGTATATCCTCAGCGACGGCGCCGTCCTCGCACAGGGAGCTCCGGACGCGCTGCTGGCCAATCCGGATGTGCGTCGCGTCTACCTGGGGGAATCCTTCCGCCTGTAGTCGGCGCCGCATCCGGCCAGGGGAGTGCCGGGGATGATGAAGCCAAGACTGCAGACATCGCTGGGGCAGCATCTGGTCATGACGCCACAGTTGCGTCAGGCACTGCATCTGCTTCAGTTGTCGTCGGTGGAACTGGAGTCGGAAATCGCCGCGGCGGTCGAGAGCAATCCCCTGCTCGACTGGGATGAGATGGCACCGATCTCGACCCAGCCGGTATCCGAGCGCACCCGGGACACGGACGATTCGAACGCCCCCGATTCCGGGGAGCGCGAGGCCGCGCAGTCCTGGGAGGGCGATGGCGACGAACGCTGGCCCGAGCGCGGCGCGAGCGGCGGCCACAGTGGCGACCGCGATGGCGACAGCGACCCTGCCGACCGCATGGTCCAGACCGAAAGCCTGCAGGACCATCTGTTCTGGCAGCTGCACCTGAGCACGATGTCGGCGCGCGACCGCAATATCGGCATTGCGCTGATCGACGCGATCGACGATGACGGATACCTGCGCGAATCGCTTGACGACATCGCCGCGGCGCTGCTGCCCGAAACCAGCGCGAACGCCGCGGAGATCGCCGCCGTACTGTGTCGCGTACAGCGCTTCGATCCTGCGGGAGTAGGCGCGCGCAGCCTGAGCGAATGCCTGTGCCTGCAGCTCGACACCTTGCCCGCCGCGACGCCCAGCCTCGAGCTGGCCCGGCGTGCGGCGCGCGAGCAGATCGAGCGGCTGCCCAAGCTGGGCACTTCAGGGCTCGCCGATGCCCTGGGCTGCACGGTCGAGGAAGCTGCATCCGCACTGCAACTGCTGCGCAGTCTCGACCCCAGGCCCGGCGCGCAGATCGGCAACGTGCCGCACGACAACTACGTCACGCCGGATTGCGTGATCACGCGCCAGAACGGCGTCTGGCGGGTCGTGCTGGCCGGTTCGCACGCGCCGCGCCTGACCATCCACCGCGGCTACGAGCAGATGATCCAGCACTGCGGCGCGAGCGATGCGGGCTATCTGAAGGGCCGTCTGCAGGAGGCGCGCTGGCTGCTGAAGAACATCGAGGCGCGCGGCGAGACCCTGCTCAAGGTCATGCGCTGCCTGGTGCGCCAGCAGTCGGGTTTCCTCGAGTTCGGCAAGCGGGCCCTGCGGCCGCTGACGCTGCGTGAAGTTGCCGAAGAGATCGGCATGCACGAATCCACGGTCTCGCGCGCCGTCGCGCGCAAGTACGTCCATACGCCGCGCGGCACCCTGTCGCTGAAGGAGTTCTTCGACTCCGGCGTCGGCACCGAAGGCGGCGGCGAGGCGTCGAGCACCGCGATCCAGCAGATGATCCGCAGCCTGGTCGAGGCCGAGAACCCGCGCAAGCCGCTGTCGGACGCCCGGCTGGCCGAACTGCTCAAGGCCGCCGGCGTACCGGTGGCGCGCCGCACGGTGGCGAAATACCGCGAAGCGCTGCATATCGCGTCGTCGCACGAGCGGGTACGCATCGCCTGAATGTGCACCCGCCTGACCGGGACCCATGCATCCGGTCGGCAGCGCTTGCACCCGGCCCCTGCCGCGCTACTCTGGGGCCGATCGCCCGCGATCGCGGGCGGGTCCTTCCCGAACCGTAGAAGGAGTTTGCCGATGCAAGTCGAAACCCATGGCCACCAGCTCGAGGTGACGCCCGCGCTGCGCGAACACGTGGAAACCAAATTCCAGAAGCTCGCCAGACACTTCGACAGACCGCTGGACGTGCGCACCCAGTTGCGCGTCGACAAACCGCACCACAAGGCCGAGGCCACCATGCGGATCGCCGGCAAGGCCCTCCACGCCGATGCCAGCGCGGCAGACATGTATGTCGCCATCGACCAGCTCGCCGACAAGCTCGATCGCCTGCTGGTCAAGCACCGCAAGAAGGTCGTCGACCACCACCGCGGGGAGAACCCTGCACGCGACGGTACTTTCGGCTAGGCTGCGGCTCCCCAGGTACACGCCTCCGGGCTTCGCGGCATGCCCTTTTCCGATCTGCTTTCGGCCGACCGCATCGTCATGGTGGTGGCGCCCGGTTCCCGCGATGTCGTCCTGGACTCCGCAGCGCGCCTGCTTGCGGGCAATTCGCCCACGCTGACCCCGCTGCTCGCCCACGCCTTGCGTGACCGCGAGCAGCTGGGCAGCACCGGGATCGGACACGGGGTTGCGATTCCGCATGCGCGCAGCACCGCATTCCGCGAACCACGGGCGGCATTCCTGCGCCTGTCGCATCCGGTCGACTTCAACGGGGCCGATGGCCAGCCGGTGGATCTGGTGTTCGCGATGTGCGTGCCTGACCAGCAGGTCGAACAACATCTGCAGACGCTGGCGGGCCTGGTGGAGCGCTTCGCCGACGCCGGATTCCGCGATGCCGTGCGTCATGCGCGCGACCTGTCGCAGCTGCGCGGGCTGTTGCTCGATCCTGCGGCGCCAGCCGCGGGGGCGGCGCCATGAACGCAAGTATCCAGGCGCAGGAGCTCTTCGCGCAGCTGCACGAGCGTCTGGGCCTGCGCTGGCTGGCCGGCCAGCATGGCGGGCACAAGGTGCTCGAGTCGGTCGAGACCATTGCCCGCCGCCCTTCGCTCGCCGGCTATCTCAACATCATCTATCCCAACAAGGTGCAGATCCTCGGGACCGAGGAGCTGGCATGGCTAGACGGCCTGGATTCGCGGCTGCGCTGGGAGACCATCGAACGCGTCATCCAGTACCGGCCGCTGGCGATCGTCATCAGCAAGGATCAGCCCTGCCCCGAGGACCTGCGCGAGGCGGCGGATGAATCGCAGACGCCGCTGTGGAGCTCGCCCAACCGCGGCCACGAACTGCTCAACCTGTTGCAGTACCACCTCGCCCGGCAGCTCGCGCCGCGCATCACCCTGCATGGCGTCTTCATGGAGGTGTATTCGATCGGCGTGCTGATCACCGGCGAGTCCGGCTCGGGCAAGAGCGAACTCGCGCTGGAGCTGATCACCCGTGGCCATCGGCTGGTCGCCGACGACGCGCCGGAGTTCACCCAGATCGCGCCCGACGTGCTCGACGGCACCTGCCCCGAACTGCTGCAGGACCTGCTGGAACTGCGCGGCCTGGGGGTTCTGAACATCCGCGAGATGTTCGGCGATACCGCGGTGAAGCGGAACAAGTACCTGCGCCTGATCATCCATCTCAGCCGTCCCAACGCCGACACGATGGCCGGTGATGGCGACGGCATGGTGCGCCTGACCGGCGATCTGGGCGTGCGTCGGCTCCTCGACCTCGATGTGCCATTGATCACCCTGCCGGTGATGCCCGGCCGCAATCTGGCGGTGCTCGCCGAAGCGGCAACGCGCATCCACAACCTGCGAACCAAGGGGCTCGATCCCGCCGCGGCGTTCCTCGCCCGTCATTCACAGTTCCTGGAACGGGGCGCCCCATGAAAGAAAGCACCCCGCCCCTCTTCTATGTCGTGAGCGGTCTGTCGGGCAGCGGCAAGTCCGTTGCGCTGCGCACATTCGAAGACCTGGACTTCTACTGCGTCGACAACCTGCCGGCGGCGATGCTCGCCGACTTCGTCGCCAGCGTGACCCGCGCCGACGAGCCGCCGCGCCGGCTCGCCGTGGGCATCGACGTGCGCAACCGCCACACCGATCTGTCGAAGGTACCCGGCTGGCTGGCCGGCGTGGGCGCGCTGGGGCTCGACCCGCGACTGGTGTTCTTCGAAACCGGGAACGAGGTGCTGCTGCGGCGCTTCGCCGACACCCGTCGCAGGCATCCGCTGAGCCGCGTAGGGCTTTCTCTGGCCGATGCGATCGCGCTCGAGCGCAACCTGCTGCGACCGCTGCGCAGCCTCGCCGACACCGTCATCGACACCAGCGACCTCAATGTCCATCAGCTGCGCAGGCGCATCGTCACCGAGCTCAACCTGTCCCAGGACGAGTCGGTGTCGCTGCTGTTCGAATCCTTCGCCTACCGGCGCGGCGTGCCGGCGGACGCCGATTTCGTCTTCGACGCACGCGGCCTGCCCAACCCGCACTGGGATCCGCGGCTGCGACCGCTGTCAGGGCGCGACGCGGACGTGCGCACCTGGTTCGAAGGCCAGGCGGACGTGGGTGACTTCATGGGCCAGGTCGCACAGTTCCTCGACAACTGGCTGCCGCGGCTGCGCAGCGACACGCGCAGCTACGTGACGGTCGCGTTCGGATGCAGCGGCGGCCGGCACCGCTCGGTCTACCTCGCGGAAGCCCTGGCCCGTCACGCGCGCGAGCAGGGATGGCGCGACGTGGCGACCTATCACCGCGAACTCGACTGAGCCGCCTGGGGCCGCGCGCGCGGCATTCGGTGTGGTTTGCGACACATTGCACCATGCGTGGTGCTTCCGGCCGGTCACCCCGCTCTGCTAACGTCCACCGATGGCCGTAGGCGTACTCCTGTTGACCCACGAAGGGATCGGTTCCGCGATGTTCGCGGTGGCGACGCGTCTGATGCGGCAGCTGCCGCTCAAGACCGCGGTGTTCGAACTCGCATTCGACGAGGATCCTGAAACCGCGCTGCCGCGTGCAAGCGCGGCGATGCGGCGCGTCGATGATGGCGATGGCGTGCTCGTGCTCACCGATCTCTACGGCGCCAGCCCCAGCAACCTGGCCGCGGAACTCGCGCGGCTCGGCACGCCCGCCAGGCGCGTCGCCGGGCTGAGCCTGCCGATGTTGCTGCGGGTCATGAATTATCCTGAGCAGGCCCTCGATGCGATGCCGGCCACCGCCGCGGCGGGCGCCCGCAACGGCGTGCTGCTCGACGACGCCTGACTCCTTCCACGCAAAGCATCCCCCAGGACCCCACGATGATCGAACGCGAACTGCTCGTCGCCAACAAGCTCGGCCTGCACGCGCGCGCGACCGCAAGACTCGTCCAGGTGCTTTCCGGCTTCCGCTGCAACGCGACGCTCGTCGCCAAGGGGCGCGAGGTCAATGCCAAGAGCATCATGGGCGTGATGCTGCTCGCCGCGGGCCATGGCACCCAGGTCGTGCTGCGGCTCGATGGCGAGGACGAGGCGGCCGCCGCCGAGGCCGCCGCCGCGCTGTTCGAGCGCAGGTTCGACGAGGAGAGCTGATGCGCAAGGCTGTCCCCGGGCAGGGCGCGTCGCGCGGCAATGCGCTGGGACGGGCACGCGTGCGCGAGCCGCACGCTCTGGAAGTCGCCGAAGCCCGCATCGGGCCGCACGAAGTCGAGGCGGAGCTGGCCCGCCTGCACGCCGCCATCGAGCAGGTGCGCAGCGAGATCCGCGCGATGCGCGACCAGCTGCATGGCGCGCTCGCCCACGAGGTCGGCGAGTTCCTCGACCTGCACACGCTTCTGCTCGAGGACCCCGAGCTGCTGCATGGGCTCGACGCACTCGTGCGCAACGACCTGTACGGCGCGGACTACGCCCTGCGCCTGCAGCGCGACCGTCTGGCCGCGGTCTTCGAAAGCATGGACGATGCCTACTTCCGCAGCCGCATCGAGGACATCGACCACGTCATCGGCCGCGTCCATGCGGCGTTGCATGCGCACGAAGCCGAACTCCAGGGCGTGGCCGGCGAGATCCTGGTCACCGATGCGATCTCTCCATCGGAAATCGGACGACTGCAGGCACAGGGCGTCCTCGGCATCGTGACCTGCGGCGGCAGCGCGCTGTCGCACGCGTCGATCCTCGCCCGCAGCCTGCACCTGCCGCTGATCGTCAATGCGCCGCAGGCGCTGGGCATGGTCAACGACGGCGACGTACTGGTGATCGACGGCAGCACCGGCGAGATCGTGATCGAGCCGAACGCGGACGACCTGCGGGCGTATCGCACGCGTCTTCGCGAGGAAAAACGCGAACGCAAGCAGCTGCGCCGCCTGCGACGCGAGCCGAGCAAGACGCTCGACGGCGTCGACATCCGCCTGTACGCGAACGCCGAGTCGCGCGAGGACGTCGCCGAGGCGCATTCGATCGGCGCTGCCGGCATCGGCCTCTACCGCACCGAGTTCCTGTTCCTGCAGGGCCGCGAGATTCCCGACGAGGAGGCGCAGTTCCGCGCCTATCGCGATCTCGTGCTCGGCATGACCGGCCGCACGGTCACGATCCGCACCCTCGACATCGGTGCCGACAAGGCCGACGAAACCGGCCTTGCGCTGCGCTACGAACCCAATCCGGCACTGGGCCTGCGCGGCGTGCGGCTGTCGATGGCGCGCACCGGCCTGCTGGAGACCCAGTTGCGCGCGATCGTGCGCGCGTCGGGCTACGGCCCGGTGCGCATCCTGGTGCCGATGGTCAGCGGCCGCGAGGAAATCGTCGCGGTACGTCGCCTCCTGGTGCGTGTGCAGCAGGACATCGCCCGCGAGGGATTCGAGACGGCCGAGCGGATCGCGCTGGGCGCGATGATCGAGGTGCCATCGGCCGCGATCGCCCTGCCCGTTTTCGCCCGCGATCTCGACTTCGTTTCGATCGGCACCAACGATCTGGTGCAATACCTGCTGGCCGCGGACCGCAACAACGATGCGCTTGGCGAGCTGTATTCACCCCTGCACCCGGCCGTGTTGCGCCTGGTGCACAGCGTGGTGCGCATCGCGCGCGCCCGCGGCATGCCGGCATCGGTGTGCGGCGAGATCGCCGGCGACGCCCGCTTCACCCCGCTGCTGCTCGCCCTCGGTCTCGAGGAACTGAGCCTGCATCCCTCGCCGATGCTCGAAGTGCGCCGCGCGATCCGGGCGCTTGACCTCGGCCAGCTGCGTGCCCGTGCGCCCGCACTGCTGCGCGCGCGCGATCGTGCGGGCATCGAGCGCTGGCTCGACTCGGCGCAGCCGGTGCATCTCCCGGGCTGAGCGTCGCCCAGCACCTTCGTGCTGTCTTCCGGGTCGGCACCCGATGGCGACACTGCGCTGTCGAGTGCATGACAGGCTGCGCATCCCTGGGCAAATGCCCTGCGCGCGTCCGCGCTCGGTATCCCCACCGGGTATCCAACGCGGCCTTCGCTCCGACATCTTGGCGCGCCGATGGCGCAAGGCCATCGCTTTCCCGATAATGGGCGGATAGACAAACCCGACCAGTCGCGCCAGCCCGTCGCGACGCGCAGCGGAGCGATCCATGGCCGAAGCCGTCCGCCACGACAAGACCGCGCGACAGCTGCGCCTGCTGTCCCATGCACTCGACAGCGGCCGACTGGGGCCGGTGCGTCGGCTGGTGCATACGCTGGCGCCGGCCGAGATCGGCAATCTTCTCGAATCGCTGCCGCACGACAAGCGCATGGTCGTCTGGGGCCTCGTCGACCCCGAGGACGATGGCGAGGTCCTGGTCCACGTCGGCGATGAGGTGCGAGAGAGCCTGATCGCGGACATGGACGCCGACGAGCTGGTGGCCGCTGTCGAAGATCTCGACATCGACGATCTGGCCGATCTCGTCGAAGACCTTCCCGATGCCGTCATCGACGAAGTGCTGCGGGCAATGGACCGCGAGAACCGCGAACGCCTGGAGCAGGTGCTCTCGTATCCGGAAGACACCGCCGGCCGCCTGATGAATCCCGATGTGGTGACGGTACGCGCCGACACCACCGTCGACGTGGTGCTGCGCTTCCTGCGCCTGCGCGGCGAACTGCCCGAGCACACCGACCACCTCTACGTCGTCAACCGGCGCCACCAGCTGATGGGCTGGGTCGCTCTGCAGGATCTGGTGACGCGCGAGCCCGCTACGCCGATCAACAAGCTGATCGACGACGAGCTCGATTCGATCCACGTGGCCGATTCCGCCGAACACGTCGCCCGTCAGTTCTCCGACAACGACTGGGTCTCGGCGCCGGTCGTCGATGACGGCAACGTCCTGCTCGGCCGCATCACGGTCGACGACGTGATCGACATCATCCGCGAGCAGGCCGAGCACCAGGCCCTGTCGGCTGCCGGTCTCGACGAGGACGAGGATCTCTTCTCCCCGATCAAGCGCGCGGTGCGTGGTCGCGTGGTGTGGCTGGGCATCAACCTGTTGACCGCGTTCATGGCGGCGTTCGTGATCGGCCGCTTCGAGGCGACCCTCGAACAGGTCGTCGCGCTCGCGGTACTGATGCCGATCGTCGCCGGAATCGGCGGCAACGCTGCGGTGCAGGTGTTGACGCTGATGGTCCGAGGCCTTGCACTCGGCCAGGTCGGCGCCAGCAATGCACGCATCCTCCTGTGGAAGGAAGCGCGCGTCGCGCTGATCAACGGCCTGCTGATCGGCAGCCTGGTGGGGCTGGTGGCGCTGGTCTGGTTCGGCGACTGGGTGCTGTCGCTGGTGATCTTCGCCGCCCTGGTGATCAACTTCTGCTCCGCGGCGCTGGCGGGCGTACTGCTGCCGCTGCTGCTCAAGCGCATGCGCGTCGATCCCGCAGTCGCGGGTACCGTGGTGGTCACGGCCGTGACCGACATCATGGGCTTCTTCAGCTTCCTGGGCCTGGCCACGGTGATCATGCTGCGCTGAAGGAACGCCCTGCATGGCGTGCTACGCCATGCAGCCCTAGGCGTCGGCGATGCGACTGATCCAGGCGATGAAGTCGTCGGCGTCCTCGTTGGCGCCATGTCCTGCATCCCAGTACATCGCCGCGTCCACATCGTCGCCGCGGGCGGCCGCCACAGCAGCGAGATTGGCGAGTACCGATAGCGACGTGTCGGTATCGCGGGTACCGACCCGCAGCCACCAGTGCTTCGCCCTTGCGCGGTTGCCCTCGAGGAGGAACGGCATCGGGTTCATCTGCTCGAGCGTACGCGGCAGGTCGGCATCCAGTACGGCGGTGGGATCACCGCTGGCCTTGCGAAGGCTGTAGGTGGTGAAGTGCCGGGCTTTGGTTTTCCCCAGCCCGAACAGGTTGTTTTCGGGGGCTGACAGATCGAAGGCGTCGAAGGCCGGAAGCGACTTCCTGCGCGCTCCGACATGGGCCCTGAAGTCGGCCCAGGAGAAGCCCGAGCGGCGGTCGACATAGCGGATGAAGGAGTGGGTGAAGAGATAGGTCGCGCGCTCGGCAGCAGGCAGCGACGCCAGATAACGATCTGCGGCCGGCTGCAGATAGCTCTCCACGAGGTACGGGCCAAGCGTCTCCGCGGTCAACGCAGCTACCCCTTCGCCATGGAGCCCCAGGCTGGCCTGGTAGCCCGCGAACGCACCGGCCAGTTGCGCGGACTCCAGCGGGTCGACAAGGCCGCCCGTGGCGAGCGGGTTGTCGCCCCAGTTCCACTCGTAGGCCATGTCGGCATGATCGAGGTCGGTGATCGGGCACCACGCAGCTGCGGCGAAGACGGCGTCACTGGCATCGGCGGCACCGACCGCCGCCAGCGCTTCGTCATAGAGGGTGTCGTCCGCCGACGCCCCGAGCAGGGCGGACAGCGCGCCGCCGGCGCTGGTGCCCGAAGACACGATCCGATCCATATTGCCGGGCACCTTGTGCCTGTTGGCGCGCAGGTAGCGCACCGCCGCCTTGAGGTCGACGATGGCCGCCGGGGCCACCCCGTAATAGGCCCCCTCGTCATTGCGCAGCGTGCGTCCGCGCGCGCCCGGTTCCACGACGACGTTGCCGGCCGCCAGCGCCAGCCGGGCATTGTTCACCATCCTGCCGGCCCGCGAGATCATCGCATTGCCGCCGCTGCCGACCTGGGCCATTGCGTCTGGCGGTGGATCGCCCGGCGGCATCGCGCCCATGCCGGGCATGCCGGTCATGCCGCCGGCGCCCACGCCTGTCGCTTTCACGGTGCTCGACGGCAGGTAGCCCCCCACCGAATTGGCAAACAGGATCGGCGCCCGCGATGCGTCCACCGGGACCGCATCGATCGCCACCGGGACGGATATGTTGAGGCTCTGGCAGGCGACATCGACGGGCTTGGCCACATACGGGATGGCCCGGTAGAACCGGTAGGTCACGGAGCGGTCGCCGCCGGCGGTGGCGATGGTGTCGGTCAGTTCTTCGAAAGCTTCGGTATCGAAGCGGAGGGTATGCCCGCGCGTCGGACCGCGCCCGCATCCGGACAGTACCGGCACCGATAGCGCCAGCCCGGTGAGCCCCAGGCGAAGGACGTCCCTGCGCTCAACCATGGCGGTTCTCCAGTGGGGTCCGCTGGCAGCAGCCGGCATGCGATGGCTCACGGCCCGCGCATCCGCTGCCAGGATGATCTGGCCGGCTGGACCTGCGTCGACGGACAGGGGGGATGACATCGCGTACTGCGGGCCCGTCGCGCGCACCGATGGCGGGCTTGCCGGTCTGCGGGTCCGGACCGATTCGGCCGGGCCTCACACGGCGCGGACGCCGCAGATGCACGGAGCGCCCACTGCGCACGTGACCTGCGCGCAAGGCGTGCCTGGCCGCCTGGGCCACGACATCGTCCGTGGGGGGCCGCGTAGCCACGATGGAGACGCGCAACACGGGTCGCGGATCGCGGGTGGCTGGCGTGACCGACGTGCTGCACACCTGGCACCTCCGTGCCCGCCGCCCGCCCAGGACAGCATGGACTGCAGGTAGCAGTGCCGCCGTTTGGCCGCGGTGAAAACCCCAGGCCGTCTCTGCGCCGCGACAAGGATCGACACAGCCGCAGGCGAGACCGACAGCGACACCGGCTGCCGATCGCATGCGGGCGCCGTGCTCCCTGTCCCGTTGCTCGTGCCGCTAGCCGACGCCTGCCCGGCTCATGGCCCGCACTGCCACCGGCCGACCCACTGGCGTTGCGCGCCATCGGCACGGTGATAGGTCAGGGTGGCCGCTACCGGCGGCGATTCGCCACCACCTACCGCAGCGCCGGTTACTTCGATATCGATGGTCTTGCCGGCACCGGCGAACCGCGCGCCGCGCAGCATTCCATCGAAGCCGCCGGGGGCTGCCACCTGCTCCAGGTAGTCACCCACCTTGACCACGCCGCGTGCCGGCGCGTTTGATGCGACGTCACCCATCGCTAGCAGCAGCGGCGCCTTTCCGGCGGTGCCGGCGAAGCTGCAGCCGAGCTCACCGGCCAGCGCCGCACCCTCGATCTCCTGCAGCGACAGCGGCGAGAGCATGCTCTCCGACCCGTCGCCGCCGCGGGTGGGACCGCCCAGGGGAGCGAGCGTCACCAGCCGGTGTCCGGCATCGTTGCAGACCGTCAGCCGACCCTCGCTTTCCGCAGCCCCCACCGCCTGCACGCGCACCCCCGGCGCCAGGGCCTCAAGGTCTACCGGCGCAGCCTCGCAGAGGTTCCAGCGCGCGGGCAGTTGCAGCGCCACGCGCCCGCCGCCATCGACATCGACCTCGACCACCGCGTGTCCGTCGTACGCCCACGGCCGGGTGTCGATGGCCACGACGGTGCCCTCGATGGCGACATCGCGGCTGACTTCCGGATGCGCCACATGCGGGCTCGCACAGGAGGCCGCGGCAAACGCGATGGCCAGCGCCATCGCTGTCGCGCCGGCAGGGAGGGATTCGCAATCGCGCATGGGCATGCTCGGAAAAAATGGGCGTTGCGCGAGGCTAGCAGGACGACAGAACCCGGGAAGTTTCGCGCCTGCGGACGTGGCCTGCTTCGGACACCGAAGCCCCGAAAGCAACTCCGGCCTGGCTTGGATGCGTGGCGTGCCGACGCTCGGATGGGCACCGGCAAACGCTCCGGCGAATGTCGCCAATCAATCACCGGTCCGCGCCTCGATCGAGCGCGCACTGCCGTCCTCGCAGGGCCCGGCGGGCTCGCGAACGAGCCGGCACGAGGCACGTCCAGCCCACCGCCCAGGCCGTCGGCAAACGCTCACGCCCCCTGCACGCAACCGGCGTAAGTTCCAAAAAAGCCGGCAGCCGCTGGCACACATGGAGCAGGACGATGGCCGCAGTTCTTGGTGACGTGGGCCGTAGCTGGTGGCTGTTCCTGCTCTACGGCCTGATCGCGATCGCGTTTGGCGTGGCGTGCATGTTCTGGCCGATCGCATCGGTGCTGGCACTGGTGTGGAGCTTCGGCATCCTGTCGTTGGCCGACGGCATTGTCACCCTGATCAGCGCCTTCCGGCGCGACATCTCCCTGCCGCGCTGGTTGCTGATTGTCTACTCGCTGACTTCGATCCTCTTCGGGGTGTTGGCGATCGCGCAGCCGCTGGGCATGGCCGAAGCGATGTTCTGGGTGCTGGCCATATGGCTGGTGATTGCCGGCGTCGCGCGCATCGTGATGGCGATCCGAGTCCGCAAGGAGGTCAGCGGTGAATGGATGCTGGCGCTCAGCGGCGTATTGGCGATCGTGCTGGGCGTGCTGTTCCTGGCGATGCCTGGCGTGGGCATGCTGACGGTCCTGATCTGGATTGCAGCCGGCGCCCTGGTCTACGGCGCCCTGCAAGTCGCCCTGGCCTTCCGCATGCGCAAGGATCTCAAGCCGCTGGCCGTCTAGTACCCGCGCATCGCTCTGCCGCTTCGTCGCTAGCGGCAGCATCCGCATGCAGGCGGTTTCGTTCGTAGACATTGCCTCCCCGGGGAGCTTCGGAAGAATGGCCGGGGGTGGTCGCCACCCCGGAGCCGAGGAATTCGCCGTGCGCCACGCTCACGGCAGCCCCGGCGTATGACCAAGGGAGTTGCTCGCAGTTTCTGCGGCGCTTTTGCATGGCAGCTCCGTGCTGCGCACACGAGATCCAGGACGACGTAACGTATGGCCTGCTCCGCGAAGGTCGTCGCGCATCCGCCGGCGGTTACGTGGATTTCGCCTGCCCTGTCATCTCGAGTCCTGTCCATGCCTCTTCAATCCACTGCCCGCCGCCGCCTGCTGCAGGGCCTCGCAATTGCCGGAGCGTCGACGGTGCTGGGCGGATGCGCCACTGCTTTGACGGACCGCGACACCGCGGGTGGCTTCGTGCGCCGGGAAGTGCGCGCCGGCGCACGAAGCTCCGCCTTCCAGGTGTTCGTACCGGCAGCGCGACTGCCGCGGCCGCTTCCGGTCGTGCTGTTCCTTCACGGCTCGGGCGAGCGCGGCGACGACGGCGAGAAGCAGACCCAGGCGGGTCTGGGGCCATACCTGCGCGGCCGAGGGGGCGACTTCCCGGCGCTGGTGGTGTTCCCGCAGTCACCCGAGGGCGAATCCTGGGAAGGTGATACCGCGACGATGGCGCTCGCGGCGCTGGATGCGGCCACGGAGGAATTCCAGGGCGATCGCGCACGCACCTCGCTGACCGGAATGTCCCGCGGCGGCTACGGCACGTGGTCGCTGGCGCTGCGCGAGCCTGCCCGCTTCGCCGCGCTGGTGCCGGTCTGCGGCGGGATCACCCCGCCCGGCACCCGGCCCGACCTCGCTTCGCTCCAGGTCGAATCCACGCACGCGGCTGCGGACCCGTTCTCCGAGACCGCCCGGCAGCTGCGCCACATTCCCAGCTGGATCTTCCATGGCGCGCGCGACGACGTGGTGCCGCCCGAGCAGTCGCGACGCATGCATGCCGCGCTGCGCGCGGTCGGCGCGGACGTGCGCTACACCGAATTCCCCGACGCCAACCACAACAGCTGGGATGCGGCCTACCGCACCGAAGCGTTGTGGCCCTGGCTGTTCGCGCAGCAGCGTTGACGCGCGTCAGCGTGACGGACGCGCCCGCTGCATGCGCTGCGCAAGTGCATTGAGGCCGGCAATCGCCACCGTCAGCACAGCCATCGACAGGAACTGCGCACGGGTATCGGGAGAGGCCACGAGCATCGCGAAGATCGCCCCGAGCACACCAAGCGCGACGATCGTCGGCAACGGGAAGGCGCGCATCCGGAACGGCAATGCGCGGCCGGCGCGATCCGCGCGGCGGCGCAGGATGAACTGCGAAACCAGCGCGATCGTCCACACCAGCAGGCAGGTCGCACCGACGATGTTGAGCAGAAACGGCAGCACTCGCTGCGGGAACATCAGCTCCAGCGCGGCAGCGGCGAAGCCGAACGCCACGCTCGCCAGTACCGCAGCCACCGGCACGTTGCGCCGATCGCTGCGGCCGAGCAGGGACGGCGCATCGCCGCGCCGCCCGAGTGACCAGATCATCCGCGAGGCGCCATAGAGATTGGCGTTGAGCGCCGACAGCAGTGCGATCGCCGCGACCAGGGTGATCGCGGTGGCTGCGCCCGGGATCCGCGCCGTCTGCAGCACGGCGGCGAATGGCGAGGAAAGCGCCGGACTGTCCCAGGGGACCACGACCACGATCACCGCGATCGAACCCAGATAGAACACCAGGATGCGCCAGGCGACGGTGCGGATCGCGCGCGCCAGGCTGCCCGCGGGATCATTCGTCTCGGCCGCGGCGATCGCCACGATCTCCGTCCCTCCGAAAGCAAACACCACGACCAGCAGCGCCGCGCCGATACCGGCCCAGCCGCGCGGCGCGAAGCCGTCCGGTCCCAGCACGTTGGACAGGCCCGGCGAGGCCACGTCGGGCAGCCATCCGGCGATCAGTGCGATACCGATGGCGATGAACCCCAGGATCGCGATCACCTTGAGGATCGCGAACCAGAACTCGAACTCGCCGAACCGGCGCACGCCCAGCAGGTTGATCGCGGTGAACACGGCCATGAAACACAGCGCCAGCCCGGGTACGGACAGCGATGGCCAGATCGAAGCCAGCAGTCCTGCCGCGCCTACCGCTTCGGCGGCGATCACGATCACCACCTGCAGCCACCACAGCCACCCCACCGTCGCGCCGGCAACCGGTCCCATCGCGTCGGCCGCATACACCGAGAACGCACCACTGGCCGGCTTGGCTGCCGCCATTTCGCCGAGCGCATGCATCACCACGATCACCAGTGCGCCGGCGATCAGGTAGGAGACCAGCACGGCCGGACCCGCGGTCTGCACACCGACGCCCGACCCCAGGAACAGGCCGGCGCCGATCGCACTGCCGAGGCCCATCATCACCAGCTGGCGCGGCGTCAATGCGTGCGCGGGCGCGGATGCCACCTGCGCGGGCGGCGGGACATGGGGATCGTTGGAGGACATGGCTCGGCAGTCGGGTGGCGGGGCGTGGCGCACGATACCGGATTCGCGCGCAGGCGACGCCCGACGCTCAACCCAGCAGGGCCTCCAGCACCGCCATGCGTGCGACCACGCCGTTGCCGACCTGACGCAGGATCAGCGAGCTGGGGCCGTCAGCGACGGCGTCATCGATCTCGACGCCGCGATTCATCGGACCGGGATGCAGGACCACGACGTCGTTGGCGGCGCGGCGCAGGCGTCGCATGTCGAGTCCGTAGTGGAGGTGGTAGTCCTCGAGCGACCCGACCAGGCCTTCGGCCATGCGTTCGCGCTGCAGGCGCAGCATCATCACCGCATCGACGCCGTCGAGCGCGGCGTCGAGGTCGTGGGTGACCGTGCACCCGGCCAGCGTCGCGTCGTCCGGCAGCAGTGCGGCCGGGCCGCAGACGCGGATCTCGCCGGCGCCGAGGATCCGCAGCGCATGCAGGTCGCTGCGTGCGACCCGCGAATGGCGGACGTCGCCGACGATCGCAACCTTCAGCCCGCTGAAGTCGCGGCCCTTGGCCTGGCGCAGGGTCAGCATGTCCAGCAGGCCCTGGGTGGGATGCGCGCTGCGACCGTCACCGGCGTTGACCAGGGCGGTGCCGGGCCCCGCCACGGCGGCCAGCTCGGCCACTGCGCCGTCGCAGGCATGACGCATCACGAAGCCGCGCACACCCATCGCCTCGATGGTGCGAAAGGTGTCGAGCGCCGTCTCACCCTTGGTCGTCGAGGAAGTGGAGGCGTCGAATGCGAGCACATCGGCGCCGAGTCGCTGGCTTGCGCGCTGGAAACTCAGCCGCGTGCGGGTGGAGGGTTCGAAGAACAGCGTGCAGACCGCAGTCCCCGACAGGCGCGCATTGATCTCGCCGGAATCGGCCATTTCCTGGGCGCGATCGAGGAGTGCCTCGAGCACCGGACGCGGCAGCCCGTCGAGGGTGAGCAGGTGACGCAGGCGGCCGTCGTCACCGAGCTGGACGTCGGAAGCGACACAGGGTTCTTGCACGGTCATCGCGGGCTCGGGCAGCGGCGGGGCCTGCCATTGTCCCGCAGCCGCAAGCATGCGGCGAGTGCGAAGTGGATCAGACCGGCTGGCCGTCTTCCGGCGCGGCCAGCCAGCGCTCGACGATCACTGCGGCCGCCACCGCGTCGAGCGCGGCCGCGTCGCGGCGCTTGCGCCGGCCCTCGGCCCGGTCGAGGGCGAAACGCTGCGCGGCCTCGATCGAGCTCGCGCGTTCGTCCACCAGCACCACAGGCACCCGGTAGCGTCCCCGCAGCTCACGCGCGAACGCATGGGCCCGCACACGTGCGGGCTGGTCGCCGCCGTCGAGCGTCATCGGATCCCCGACGATCATGCCGTCGGGGCGCCATTCCTTGTGCAGGCGATCGACCGCCTGCCAGTCGATCTGCTCACCATGCACGTCGATGACCGCCAACGCGCGCGCGCCATGACCGAAGGCGCTGCCCACCGCTACGCCGATCCGCCGCGACCCCACATCGAAGCCCAGCACGGTGCCATCGCGGCGGATGCGGGCGGGCGCGGCATCGTTCATGCGCGGCCGCTGTGGCCGGCGACATGCATCATGTCGACGCCGATGCGGCCCGCCGCCGCCTGCCAGCGCGCGTCGAGCGGCGTGTCGAAAATAACGCTCGGATCGGCAGGTACGGTCAGCCAGCTGTGCTGGGTCAGTTCGAGTTCCAGCTGCCCCCTGCCCCAGCCAGCGCAGCCCAGCGCGACGGCGGCATGCTGCGGGCCGTCGCCGGCCGCCATCGCCTCGAGCACGTCGCGCGAGGTGGTGACATGCAGCCCCTCCGCGATCTTGAGGCTGGAATCCCAGCCGCCTTCGCCGTCGTGCAACACGAAACCCCGCTCGGGGTGCACCGGGCCGCCGGCGAGCACGCGCTGGTCGCGCAAAGTGTCGTCGCGCAAGGCGATCCCCATCTGGTCGACCAGATCGCCGAACGTGAATTCGGACGGGCGATTGACGACCACGCCCATCGCGCCGTCGCCGTCGTGCTGGCAGATCAGCGCGACCGTGCGCGAGAAATTCTGGTCCTGCAGCCCGGGCAGCGCGACCAGCATGTGGTTGGCGAAGAACGACATGTCGACATTCTAGCGGCGGCCTTCACGACGCTGCGTAAATGGCCCGCATTCGCGATCGAAACAGCTCGCCCGGCTTCACGCGGATTCGAACCGTCTGCGGCCACGGTGCGGCGCATGACGATCCGCATCGGCATTTCCGGCTGGCGCTACGCGCCCTGGCGTGGCGTGTTCTATCCCGGGGCGCTGCCCCAGCGCAGCGAGCTTGCGTATGCAGCCGGCCTGTTCCCGTCGATCGAGATCAACGGCTCGTTCTATTCACTGCAGTCGCCGGCGAGCTGGCGCGCATGGCGCGACGCGGTGCCCGACGGCTTCGTGTTCGCGGTCAAAGGGCCACGTTTCATCACCCACATGAAACGTCTGCAGGACATCGAAATGCCGCTGGCCAATTTCTTCGCATCCGGCGTGCTTGCGCTGGATGATCGCCTTGGCCCCCTGCTCTGGCAGCTGCCGCCGAACCTGGCCTTCGACCCTGCGCGCATGGCGGCCTTCCTGTCGTTGCTGCCGCGCGACACCACCGCCGCGTTGTCGCTGGCGCGTCGCCGCGAGGCCGCCCGCATGAAGGGGCGCAGCGCCCTGCCGCAACTGCCGCGGCGCCCCATCCGGCACGCGATCGAAGTCCGCCATGCCAGCTTCCAGACGCCGGAGTTCATGGGACTGCTCCGCGAACACGGCGTGGGTCTGGTGGTCTCCGACAGTGCCGGCCGGCATCCGGTGACCGAGGATGTCACCGCCGACTTCATCTACATCCGCCTGCATGGCGATACCGAGCTCTACACCAGCGGTTATGGCGACGCCGCGCTGGACCACTGGGCGCAACGGATCCGTCGCTGGGCTGCGGGCGGTGAGCCGCGAGACGCGCAACGCAGCGCACCGCGGGCACCACGCGCGCACGAAGGCCGCGATGTCTATTGCTATTTCGACAACGATGCCAAGGTGCATGCGCCGTTCGACGCCCAGACCCTCGCCCGACGACTCCCCGCCAGCTAGAGACCGAACTGGATCTCCTGCGGCGTTGCCACGCGCACCGCCATCACCTCCACATCCGCGCGCAGGACGCGCCCGGCAAGCGGATTGTTGCCGTCCACCGTGATCGCGTCATCGCTCAGCGCGGTGACCAGGACATCGAGCGGCCCCTTCTCCGTCTGCGCCCGCAGCTTCTCGCCAACGGAGGGCGTATTGCTGCCGGTGAAGATCGAGCGCGGCAAGGTCTGCACGAGGCTGTCGTGGCGAGGCCCGAAGCCGCGCTCGGGCGGAATGTCGACGGTGAAGGTATCGCCGGCGCTGCGGCCTTCGAGCGCAGCTTCGAGCCCGACGATGATCGAACCGCTGCCGTGCATGTACACCAGCGGATCATGGCCTCGCGTGGTCACCAGCTGCCGGCCGGCATCGTCGGAAAGGGTGAAGTGCACGGTGGCAACGCGGCGGTGGGCGATTTCCATCGACGGATCCATGCAGGGCGGTGCCGCATGTTGGCGCGACCAGCGTCACGGGCGCAACCGGCCCGGTCGTCGGTGGCAGACCCGCGCGGCGCACCCTATGCTGGGGCGATGAGCGGCTATTGCGACATCGCCCCCGGACATCCCGTCCATGCGTCCTACCACGCGACGGAGTACGGCTTTCCGCAGCGCGAGGAGGCAGTGCTGTTCGAGCGGCTGTTGCTCGAGATCAACCAGGCCGGGTTGAGCTGGGAGACCATCCTGCGCAAGCGCGCTGGCTTCCGCGCCGCCTACGATGGGTTCGATGTCGATGCGGTCGCCGATTACGGCGAAGCGGACCGCGCGCGACTGCTCGGCGACGCCGCGATCATCCGCAACCGGCTCAAGGTCGACGCGGCGATCCACAACGCACAGGTGATCCGCAGCCTGCGCGACAGCCATGGCGGCTTCGCGGACTGGCTCGATGCGCATGCACGCGACTACGGCACGCCGCGTGACAAGGCCTCGTGGGTCAAGCTGTTCAAGCGGACATTCCGCTTCACCGGTGGCGAGATCACCGGCGAGTTCCTGATGAGCCTGGGGTACTTGCCGGGCGCGCACCGCGCGGACTGTCCGGTAATGCAGGACATCGCACGCGTGAAGCGGAACGTCTGACGCCCGACCGGCCGTTCGCATGGCCGGGCCATCCGGCGCGCGGCACGCAGCCCACGCCGACATCCACGAAAACCTCGTGTCGACCTTCGACTGCGGCGCGTTCCACGGCTCCCACAGCATTCCGGCCGCTTGCGCGGCCGGAACGGGATACCTCGGAAACGTCAGGGATCAGCCCTTGACCGCTTCCTGGTAGCGGCGCTCGACTTCGTTCCAGTCGACCACGTTGTAGAAGGCGGCGATGTAATCAGGACGACGGTTCTGGTACTTGAGGTAGTACGCATGTTCCCAGACGTCCAGGCCGAGGATCGGTGTATTGCCCGAGCCGATGCCCTTCATCAACGGATTGTCTTGGTTGGCGCTGCTTTCGACCTTCAGCGCGCCGGAGGTGTCGACCGACAGCCAGGCCCAGCCGCTGCCGAAGCGGGTCAGCGCCGCCTTGGTGAAGGCTTCCTTGAATGCGTCGAAGCCACCCAGATCGCTGTCGATGCGCTTGGCAACCTCGCCGACCGGGTTGCCGCCGCCGTTGGGCGACATGACCGTCCAGAACAGCGAATGGTTGGCATGGCCACCGGCGTTGTTGCGCAGCGGGCCACGCTTGTCTTCCGGCAGCGCGTCGAGATCGGCGATCAGCGTCTCGACCGGGACGTCCGCCCACTGCGTGCCTTCGAGCGCGGCGTTGGCGTTGTTGATGTAGGTCTGGTGATGCTTGGTGTGATGGATTTCCATCGTCTTGGCATCGATATGCGGCTCGAGCGCGTCGTACGCGTAGCCCAGCTCGGGAAGGGTGTAGGCCATCATCGATCTCCTTGGGGAATGAATGCGCGCCATTGTCCCCCGGCGGGGGTCAAGTTGGCGACAACACCGCGCCCACGATACCGGGGCAGTGCGAACGACGCAGTCGACACTGCGTTGCGCCAGGCCCACAACGCGAACGCCCCGCACTGGGCGGGGCGTCCGTGATTCCGTCTGAGGCAGGATCAGCGCACTTCGGCCACTTCCACCCCGTCGAGTCCCTGCGACAGGGTGCGCGCATCTCCGCCCTGGGCGAGCTTGATGCGCAGACGCACCTCGTTGGCGGAGTCGGCGTAGCGCAGTGCGTCCTCGTAGGAAATCTCGCCAGCCTGGTAGAGCTCGAACAGGGCCTGGTCGAAGGTCTTCATGCCGAGGTTGGTCGACTCCTTCATCACCTCTTTCAGCTTGTGGATCTCGCCATCGCGGATGTAGTCCTGCACCAGCGGCGTACCCAGCATGACCTCCATCGCCACGCGACGGCCCTTGCCGTCGGGCGTGGGGATAAGCTGCTGTGCGACGACGCCCTTGAGGTTGAGCGAAAGATCCATCAGCAGCTGGCTGCGTCGGTCTTCGGGGAAGAAGTTGATGATGCGGTCCATCGCCTGGTTGGCGTTGTTCGCATGCAGCGTGCACAGCACCAGGTGGCCGGTCTCGGCGAAGGCGATGGCGTGATCCATGCCCTCGCGCGTGCGCACCTCGCCGATCATGATCACGTCAGGCGCCTGGCGCAGGGTGTTCTTGAGCGCGTTCTCCCAGCTGTCGGTGTCGATGCCCACCTCGCGCTGGGTGATGATGCAGCCGGCGTGCTTGTGCACGAATTCGATCGGGTCCTCGATCGTGATGATGTGACCGGTCGAGTTCTGGTTGCGATAGCCGATCATCGCCGCCAGCGAGGTCGACTTGCCGGTGCCGGTGGCGCCGACGAAGATCACGATGCCGCGCTTGGTCATCGCCAGCGTCTTGATGATCGGCGGCAGGTTCAGCTCTTCGATACTGGGGATGTGCGTCTCGATCCGGCGCAGCACCATGCCGACCTGGTTGCGCTGGTAGAAGCACGAGATGCGGAAGCGGCCGACGCCCGAGACGCCGATCGCGAAGTTGCACTCGTGGGTCTTCTCGAACTCCTCGCGCTGCGGCGGGGTCATCACGTTGAGCACCAGATCGCGCGCCTGCTGCGGGGTGAGCGGGTTCTGGGTGATCGGCGAGATCTTGCCGTGGACCTTGATCGACGGCGGCATGCCGGCCGTGATGAACAGGTCCGAGGCCTTCTGATGGGCCATCAGCTTGAGGAACGAGGTGAAATCGATGCTGCTCATGACGATCCTCCGGGATCCCGTCTCGCGCCGCGACCGCAAGCGGTCGGCGGCGCATCAATATTCGCGTCCGCTCAGTCGAACAGGCGCTTGTCCTTGGCGTATTCCCTGGCGGACGGACGCGTGATCAGGCCGCGCTTCACCAAGTCCTGCAGATGCTGGTCCAGCGTCTGCATGCCGTACTGCTGGCCGGTCTGGATGGCCGAATACATCTGCGCGACCTTGTCCTCGCGGATCAGGTTCCGGATCGCAGGCATGCCGACCATGATTTCCCAGGCTGCGGTACGTCCGCCGCCGACCTTCTTGAGCAGCGACTGCGAGATCACCGCGCGCAGCGATTCGGACAGCATCGAGCGCACCATCGGCTTCTCTCCCGAGGGGAAGACGTCGATGATGCGGTCGATGGTCTTGGCCGCGCTCGAGGTGTGCAGCGTGCCGAAGACCAGGTGGCCGGTTTCCGCGGCCGTGAGCGCCAGGCGGATGGTTTCCAGATCTCGCAACTCGCCGACCAGGATGTAGTCGGGATCCTCGCGCAGCGCCGAGCGCAACGCCTCGTTGAAGCCGTGCGTATCGCGATGCACCTCGCGCTGGTTGATCAGGCACTTCTGCGAGGTGTGCACGAATTCGATCGGATCCTCGACCGAGAGGATGTGCGCGTATTCGTTCTTGTTGATGTGGTCGATCATCGCCGCGAGCGTGGTCGACTTGCCCGAACCGGTCGGGCCGGTCACCAGGATCAGGCCCTGCGGCTGGTCGATCAGCTGGCGGAAGATCGGCGGACAGTTCAGGTCCTCGAGCGTCAGCACTTCGGAGGGAATGGTGCGGAATACCGCGCCGGCGCCACGGTTCTGGTTGAAGGCGTTGACGCGGAAGCGGGCCAGGCCGGGGATCTCGAACGAGAAGTCGACCTCGAGGAACTCTTCGAAGTCGCGGCGCTGCTTGTCCGACATGATGTCGTAGATCAGCGCATGCACCTGCTTGTGCTCGAGCGCGGGGATGTTGATACGGCGCACATCGCCATCGACGCGGATCATCGGCGGCAATCCCGCGGACAGATGCAGGTCCGACGCCTTGTTCTTGACCGAAAACGCCAACAGTTCGGCGATATCCATGCAGCACCCCTTGATAATGATCCGCGCAGGATACGGATCCGCCGTCCGACTGGCGCCGCCCCTGTCCCCGGCGGCAGTATAGACCCGGACGCGCCGGCCATAACCAGTGCGCGCCGCCCCCGTCCGAAGACACCATCGAGGTGCCCTGCCCGTGTCGACACTCCCCGCCCGCAACGCACTCGACGCGGTGCTCGCGCGCCTGCGGAAAGCGGCGGCCGACGCGTCGCGGCCGCAGCCCCCGCGCCTGCTCGCTGTCGGCAAGCGGCACCCAGCCGAAGCCATCGCCGCGCTCGCGGCCGCGGGCCAGCGCGCATTCGGCGAGAACTATGTCCAGGAGGCCGCCGGCAAGATCGAAGCCCTGGCCGGACTGGATCTGGAATGGCACCTGATCGGCCACCTGCAGTCGAACAAGGCGAAGCAGGCGGCCGCGCTGTTCGACTGGGTGCAGACCGTCGACAGGATGAAACTGGTCGACGCACTGTCCGCGCACCGGCCGGCCGCGCGCGACGCTCTGAACGTGCTGGTGCAGGTCAACATCGATGACGAGTCGAGCAAACACGGATGCGCGCCGACCGAAGTGCCGACGCTGGTGGCGGCGATCCGCGCCGCGCCCGGCCTGCGCCTGCGCGGCCTGATGGCGATTCCCGCGCCTCACGCCGAACCGTCGCGCCGGCGCGAGGCGTTCGCGCGCATGCGCCGCCTGTTCGACACGGTGGCCGGACAGGATCCCGCCATCGACACACTGTCGATGGGCATGAGCGACGACCTGGAGCTGGCGATCGCCGAAGGCGCGACGATGGTCCGCGTCGGGACTGCGCTGTTCGGTGCGCGCCTATCGCGCTGAGCGTCGCGGATGCGTCGGCTACCATCGACGCAGCTTCTTCTCCGGTACCGCCATGACCCAGACCATTGCTCCTTCCGATGCGCCCATCGTCTTCATCGGTGGCGGCAACATGGCGCGCAGCCTGATCGGTGGCCTGGTCGCGCGTGGCGGCGATGCCGCTTCGGTGCGCGTCGTCGATCCGAACCCCGACACACGCGAGGCGCTGGCCCGCGACTTCGGCGTGGCGACCTATGCCGACGCGGCCGATGCAGTGGCCGGGGCCGGTACCTGGGTGCTGGCGACCAAACCCCAGGTCATGCGCAGCGTCTGCGAGAGCCTGGCCGATCAGGCGCGTGCGAGCCGCCCGCTGGTGATGTCGGTCGCGGCCGGCATCACCTCCGACCAGCTCGACCGTTGGCTGGGGGGCAATGCGGCCGTCGTGCGCACGATGCCCAACACGCCGGCCCTGCTGGGCGCCGGCGTGACCGGGTTGTATGCGAATGCGCGCGTCGACGAGGCCGGGCGCGCCCGCGCCCAGGCGCTGCTCGAAAGCGCCGGAACCACCGTATGGATCGACGACGAAGCACGCATGGACGCGGTGACCGCCGTGTCCGGCAGCGGACCGGCCTATGTGTTCCTCCTCGCCGAGGCGATGGAAGACGCGGCGGTTGCGCAGGGCCTGCCAGCTGCCGATGCGCGCACGCTGGTACTGCAGACCGTACTGGGTGCCGCGCGGATGCTGGTCGAATCCGGGCAAGCGCCCGCCGAACTGCGTCGCCAGGTCACCTCGCCGGGCGGCACCACCCATGCGGCGGTCGAAACCTTCGAGGCGGGCGGCCTGCGCGTCCTGGTCGCCGAAGCGATCGACAACGCCGCGCGCCGCGGGGGCGAACTCTCGGCCGCCAATGACTGAGGGCGCGCGCCTTCCGGTCGCGATGCTCGCGCTGCTGGTCACTGCCTGCGGGCAGGCGCCGTCGCAGGCGGAGGTCGCCGCCGCGGCGACGAATGCAGCGATGCCGGCCCGGGCCACGACCGGCGAGCTGGAGGTGCTGGGGAGCGTGGTGCCGACCGCAGGCCTGAGCGCCCCGGTGGCCACTCGCTACCGGATCGAACCGGCGCGGGATCGCGCGCTCGTGCTGGTCAGCGTCCGACGCGGCGACGCCGCAACACCCGCGCGCGTCCGCGGCGAAGCCCGCGACCTGCGCGGCGTGCGTCAGGTCCTCGAGTTCGACGCGGTGGACGTGGATGGCGCCACCGAATACGTCGCGACCGCACGCGTGGAAGGTCCGGACACGCTGCGCCTGGACCTGCGGGTCGCCACCGACGAGGGCGAACGGGTCAACCTGCGCTTCAGCCGCGACATCGGGCGCTGAAGCGCGCGGCCGGTCGGGTTGCGCCCGAGCGGTTTCAATCGGTCGCGGCGCCGCTCGCCCACTTCGGAGCACGGATTCAGGGCGGCTAGCGCGGCGACCACCCGCGACGGAGAACAGCCGCAGCAGTAGCGCCGACCCGGCGTGGCGCAGAAAGCCGACGTCCGCCGCACCATTCGTGACGGCCTGTGCGGCGCCCTGCTGCTTCCGTCAGTAGGCGACGCTGAAACGCTGGCGCGGATGCGCGGGACGTTCGATCTCGTCGGCAAAGGCGATCGCGTAGTCCTCCATCGAGATCGCGCTGTTGCCTGCAGCGTCGACAAGCAGCGCATCCCCGCCGAGGCGGAACGCACCGGTGCGCGCGCCGGGTTCGAAACTGGCAGCCGGCGAAACGAAGGTCCAGTCGATGTCGTCAGCGCGGCGCAGCGCGTCGAGAAACACACGGCCTGCCGCGGCTTCGGCCTTGTAGGCCGGCGGGAACTCGGGCGTATCGATCAGCGCGACGCCAGGCGCGACCTCCAGGCTGCCGGCGCCGCCGACGACGAGCAGGCGCGGTACGCCGGCGCGGCGCACGGCCTCGAGCAACACCTCGGCGGTCGGTCCGCCATCGAACCGGGCGGCGCTCACGACGACGTCGTGTCCCTGCAGCAAGGGCACAAGGGCATCAGCGCGCGAGGCGTCGGCCGAATGCAGGCTCAGGCCGGCCTCGGCAGGCGTGTCGGCGGTGTTGCGGGCGATGCCGGTGACGCGATGACCACGCGCGAGCAGTTCGCTGGCGATACGCGAGCCCGCGCGTCCGGTGATGCCGATCAGGGCGATGCGTTGCATGGGAAGCTCCGCGATGTGGGGAGGCCCATGCTAGGCGCGAAGCTGCGACCGCGAATGGCCGCCGGTGCAACCCACCGTTGCGGCCGGCGCTACGCGGCGCGGCGCGGGCTCTGCGCCCAGTTGCGGATGATGGCCGCGATCGCGGCCACGCCATCGGTCAGCGCGGCAGGCCCGGGCTGCAGGATCAGCGGGGACTTGATCTCGTGCAGCTCGCCGTCGCGGACGGCCGGAATCGAATCCCATCCCGGGCGCGCGGCGACGCGTTCGGGGCGGAACTTCTTGCCGCACCAGGAGCCCAGGATGATGTCGGGCGCGCGCTCGATCACCGGATCTCCACTGGCGAGGATGCGCGCCCTGGCCAATGACTGGGCGGAGAGCTCGGGAAACACATCGTCACCGCCGGCGATACGGATCAGCTCGGCGACCCAGCGGATGCCGGTGATGATCGGCTCGTCCCATTCCTCGAAGTAGACGCGTGGCCGATACGGCAGCTTCGCGGCTTGCGCTTCGATCGCGTCCAGACCGCGGCGCAGGGTGTCGGCATAGGCGTCGGCGCGCGGACCCACGCCGACCAGGGCGCCGAGCCGGCGCACGTAGTCGACGATGCCGTCGACGCTGCGGTGGTTGCTGATCCACACCTCCACGCCACGGCGGACCAGCTCGGCGGCGATATCGGCCTGGATGTCGGAGAAACCGACAACGAAATCCGGTTCGAGCTTGAGGATCTCGTCGATCTTCGCGCTGGTGAAGGCGCTGACCTTGGGCTTTTCCCGGCGTGCCTGCGGCGGACGCACGGTGAAACCGCTGATGCCGACGATGCGGTGCTGTTCGCCGAGTGCGTAGAGGACTTCGGTGGGTTCTTCGGTCAGGCAGACGATGCGGCGCGGGCCAGCTGTCACGGATACAGCATCCGCTTGCGGCAGTCCCCCGCAACATCGCAATCGTAGAGCCAGCGCTCGTGCAGGCGGTACTGCGCGCCGTACCAGAACTCCATGCGATCGGGGCGCACGCGCAGTCCCGACCAGCGCGGCGGCCTGGGCACGTCGCGGCCTTCGAACTCACGCTCCACTTCCTCCAGCCGCCGGTTGAAAACCTCGCGGCTTTCGAGCTCGTCCGACTGCCTCGACGCCCACGCGCCGATCTGGCTGCCGCGCGGACGCGAGGCGAAATACGCATCGGCCTCTTCGTCGGCGACGATCACCACCGGCCCCTCGATCCGCACCTGCACGCCCTCACGCACGCGCGGCCAGTGGAACAGCAGCGCGGCGTGCGGATTCTCCTGCAACTCGCGGCCCTTGCGACCGTCGAGATGGGTGTAGAACACGAAGCCGCGTTCGTCCCAGGCCTTGAGCAGCACGGTGCGCGCGGAAGGACGCCCATCCAGGGCGGCGGTCGCGACGGTCATCGCGGTGCGATCGGGCTCGCCCGCGACGCGCGCCTCGTCGAACAGGGCGGCGAAGGTGTCGAGGGCTTCGGACAGCTGGGTGGTGGTCGCGGTGCTCATGCCCCCGATGATCGCCCCAGCCCGCCGCGATGTCGAACCGCGGCGCAGCACGGCGTGGCCGCGGGCCGGGTATCGTGCCCTCATGTCCACGGCTCCCGCTTCCGGCCCATGGCCCGAGACCCTCGCCGGACGGCTGCTCGCCCGGCTGCGCCCGGGCGATGCGCCGCGCGTGCTCGGCATCAGCGGCCTGCAGGGCACCGGCAAATCCACGCTCGCCGCCCAGATCGTGAGCACCGCCGCCGCGCGCGGGCTGCGCGCCGCGGTCCTGTCGCTCGACGATCTGTATCTGGATCGAGGCGCGCGCCTTGCACTGGCCCGCGACGTCCATCCCCTGCTCGCGACCCGCGGCCCGCCCGGCACGCACGAGGTCGCGCTCGGCCTTTCGATCATCGATGCGGTGCGTGGGCGCGCGCAGACCCGGCTCCCGCGCTTCGACAAGCTCGGCGACCGCCGCCTGCCCGAAGGCGCCTGGCCACGGGTCCATGGGCTCGACCTGCTGGTCTTCGAAGGCTGGTGCCTCGGCGCGACGGCGCAGGACGACGCGGCGCTCGCCGCGCCGCTCAATGCCCTCGAGCGTGACGAGGATGCGGAAGGCGTGTGGCGCCGCTGGTGCAATGCCGCCCTCGCCCGCGACTATCCGCCCCTCTGGGGTGCCATCGACACACTGGCCTTCCTGCAGCCGCCCGGCTTCGAGGTCGTGCCGGAATGGCGCTGGCAACAGGAGCGATCTCTGCAGCAAGCCGCGCCGGGCATCCGCGGCATGGACCGGGCGCAGATCGGCCGGTTCGTGCAGCACTACGAGCGGGTCAGCCGGCGGGCATTGCAGACCCTGCCGATGTCGGCCGATGTCGTGGTCAGGCTCGATGCGCAGCGGCGGATCCTCGCCATGGAGTGATGCCGGGCGCGCCGGGGGCGCGCCGGGGCGTGGGCTCCAGGACGCGGGCCTGGTGCAGCCATATTTCCTCCGGCCCGCACACATGTGACCAAGTCGGCAGGTCGCACGGCTTCGACGCCGGGCCTGCGTCTCCAGCCGTCGGCAGCCACGGCCCGCTGCTAGCATGCGGCCATGCACTCCGCCCCCAACCTCGTGCTCGTCGGACCGATGGGCGCCGGCAAATCCTCGATCGGACGCCGGATCGCCGCGCGCTTCGGCCTGGCGTTCGTCGACATCGACCAGGAGATCGAGCAGCGCACCGGCGCACGCATCTCGATGATCTTCGAGTGCGAGGGCGAAGCCGGATTCCGCGCACGCGAGCGCGCAACGCTGGCCGACATCCTCGTCGGCTCCCGCCAGGTGATCGCCACCGGCGGCGGCGCGGTGCTCGATCCCGGCAACCGCAGCCTACTCCGCGCCCGCGGCTTCGTCGTGCACATGCATGCGGATATCGACACCCAGCTCACCCGTCTGGCCCGCGACCGTACCCGTCCGCTGCTCGCGGGTGACAACCCGGTAGAGGTCCTGCGCCGGCTCGCAGCCGAGCGTGCGCCGCTGTATGCAGAGTGTGCGCACCTGCGCTTCGATACCGGGCCGCACGCCTGCAACGAAGCCACGGCGCAGCTTGGCCATCTGATCGAAACCCACTGGCAGCCACCCGCCGACCCGGACGCCTCCGTCGTCGCGTCCGCCGGCGCCGCGTCCAGCCCCGTCCCATGAGCCGGCCTGGCGACCTGCGCCATCGGCCTCCATCCTGCCCGCATCCATGACCCACCCCACCCGAGAAGTCGCCGTCGCCGGCGACCCGCCTTACACCATCCACATCGGCCCCGATCTGCTCGACGACGGTGCATTGCTGGCCCGGCTGCTGCGCGGTCGCGACGCGATGATCGTCAGCGACGCGCATGTGGCGCCCCTCTACGCGGACCGCGTCGCCGCCGCGCTGCAGGCCGCGCGCCCGGACCTGCGCATCCACCGCCATGTATTGCCGGCGGGCGAGGCATCGAAGACGCTGGCCAGCTTCGCCGAGGTCACCACGGCGCTGGCCGAGGCGCGCATGCGCCGCGACGCGACGCTGTTCGCGCTCGGTGGCGGCGTCATCGGCGATCTCGCCGGCTTCGCCGCAGCCTGCTGGATGCGTGGCATCGATTGCGTCCAGCTGCCCACCACGCTGCTGGCGATGGTGGACTCGTCGGTCGGCGGCAAGACCGCGGTGGACCTGCCGCAGGGCAAGAACCTGGTCGGCGCGTTCCATCCGCCGCGCGCGGTGATCGCCGATACCGCGGCGCTGCGCACCCTGCCCGCACGCGAGTTGCGGGCCGGCCTGGCCGAAGTGGTGAAGTACGGCGCGCTCGGCGATGCGGCTTTCCTCGACTGGCTCGATGCCCACGCCGATGCACTGCTGGCGATGGACGATGCGACGCTGTCCGAGGCCATCGCCCGCAGCTGCGCGCACAAGGCGGCGATCGTCGCGCGCGATCCCTTCGAACACGGCGAGCGCGCCCTGCTCAATCTCGGTCACACCTTCGGTCATGCGATCGAGACCGAGCAGGGCTACGGCGGCGTGAATCATGGCGAAGCGGTGGCGATCGGCATGGTGCTGGCCGCGCGGCTGTCGGCAATGCTGGGCCTGGCCCCTGCCGCCGACACGCAGCGCCTGCGCGACCTGCTGCTGCGCCTGCAGTTGCCCGTCGAGGTGCCGCCCGGCCTCGACGCCGGGCGCCTGCTCGCCCACATGCGCCTCGACAAGAAGGCCGTGGCCGGCGGGCTGCGCTTCGTCCTCTGGCGTGGCGCGGGGCGCGCGGAAGTACTGGGCGACGTGCCCGAAGCGGCAGTGCTTTCGGTCCTGCAGACGGGCTGAACACCGCACGCCGTACAATCGCGGACATGCGCCTGTACCTGCAACAACGCCCCCAGGGTGCCGAATCCCCGCGGTTCGTGCAGCTGAGCCTGCAGCCCGACCTGCTGGGCGGCTGGACGCTGCTGCGCGAGAGCGGACAGGTCGGCGGCCGCAGCACGCTGCGGCGCGACCTGTTCCTCGACCAGCCCAGCGCGATCAAGGCGCTCGAGGCTGCGCGCGATGCCCAGCTCAAGCGCGGCTTCCAGCTGATGTTCGCCCGCGGCAGCGACGCGCCCGCCTGATCCGGCGCCGCGCGCCCTCCACTTTTTCCAGGGAATCCAGTCCTCGATGTCCTCCGCCGTCCTGCAGAACGATCGTTTCCTCCGCGCACTGCGGCGCGAGCCCGTCGACCGCACCCCCGTCTGGCTGATGCGCCAGGCCGGCCGCTACCTGCCCGAGTACCGCGCATCGCGCAAGGCCGCCGGCAGCTTCCTGGCGATGGCCAAGACGCCCGAGCTCGCCTGCGAGGTCACCCTGCAGCCGCTGGCGCGCTTCGACCTGGACGCGGCGATCCTGTTCTCCGACATCCTGACCATCCCCGATGCGATGGGTCTGGAGCTGTATTTCGTCGAAGGCGAAGGCCCGAAGTTCCGCAATCCGGTGCGCGACGCCGCCAGCATCGCCAGGCTCGGCGTGCCGGACATGGAGACCGAGCTGCGTTACGTCATGGACGCGGTGCGGGTGATCCGCCGCGAACTCGGCGGACGCGTGCCGCTGATCGGGTTTTCCGGCAGCCCGTGGACGCTGGCCTGCTACATGGTCGAAGGCGGCGGCAGCAAGGATTTCGCCCGCATCAAGGCGATGGCGCTCAACGATCCCAAGGCGCTGCATGCACTTTTGTCGGTCAATACCGATGCGGTGATCGCCTACCTCGCCGCGCAACGCGCCGCTGGCGCGCAGGCACTGCAGGTGTTCGACACCTGGGGCGGCGTGCTGTCACCGGCGATGTACCGCGAATTCTCGCTGCCGTACCTGACCCGCATCGCGCAGGAACTGCAGCGTGGCGAGGGTGAGGAGCGCACGCCGTTGATCCTGTTCGGCAAGGGCAATGCCGCGTATCTCGATGAACTCTCGCGTTCGGGGGCCGAAGGCCTGGGCTGCGACTGGCTGATCGAACTCGGCGACGCCGCGCGCCGCACGCAGGGCCGCGTCGCGCTGCAGGGCAACCTCGATCCGACCACGCTCTACGGTTCGCCCGATGCGATCCGCGTACAGGTCCGCCACGCGCTCGACAGCTACCGCGACGGCAACGGCGGCTCGCGCGACGGCCACATCTTCAACCTCGGTCACGGCATGTCGCCGGACATGAACCCCGACCACGTCGGGGTGCTGGTCGACGAAGTGCACGCCTACAGCGCGCGCTGAGTCGGCCGCAACGCCACTGCGCGGCAGCCGCTGGCCCCGCGCAGTGCCAGCCAGCACAGCGCCGCGGTGGTGGTGGCGTGGAGTGCAGTGTGTCGATCGAGGACGGGAACACCCGGCGATCCTGCGATATGGGCGAAATCGAGATTGCGCGGCACGTCCGGGCGTGCACGGCGTGCGCGCGCCGCAGAGACCTCGGTTTGCCGCGAAACGCGGGTTGTCGGCAATCAGCGCGCGGAACACGTCGGCCGGGATCAGGAAGTACAGAGTGTCGCGGGCGCTGCGGTCGTGCAGTCGCGCGCGACCGGCCATGACCGCGCAGGCGCCAAAGACGTCACCGGGCCCGTAATCGGCGAAACGCTGATCGACGCCGTCCACATCGGCCGCACACGCGTGCACCAGCCCCTTGAGGTTGAGGAACACATGCGGCGAGGCCTGACCCGCTGCGATCAGCGTGCTGCCCGCAGCGTGGACGCAGAGGTCGACGCTCGCCTGCAGACGGGCACGCCCGGATGCGTCGAGGAGATCGAAGGACGGCTGGTCGAGATCGAGCTCGGGCACGGGTTCCCTGCCTGCACTGTGGCCGAGGCCGCCTCACTCGCGGTAGCCGGCCCCGATCAGCCGCCGGAAACGGCGATCACCGCGTCCGGCGCGCAGGCGAACAGCCGCGCTCCGGCCTCCGGATCGACGCGCCAGCCCCCGGCAAATGCAGTGAACGCAGGCAACACGCCCGAGACCTCATCGAAGCGGAACGCCGGCAGCGGGGGCACGCCCGGCAGGCGAACCACGGGATGCACATGGCCGCCGAGCCGATAGCCGGGCAGCGACGCGGCATCCGCCGGATCGTGGACGAACACGAACGGATCGAACTGCAGCGCGGGGCCGTGCACGTGGATGCCGAGCACCTGCGCGAGCGCCGGCTGCGCGTGCAGCGCCCGATCGTGATTGCCGCTGACGAGTTCAACCGACAGCGTGGCGCGGCCGCGACGCCAGTGGATCCACGCCTCGCGCCATGGCGCGTCGGTCACGGCCGCATGCAGCAGATCGCCGAGCACGAGCAGGCGCGCCGCGCGCGTCGTATCGAGCAGGCGACCGAGCTGCTTCAGATCGTGGGCGGTGCCGCCACTCGGCAGCGCGATGCCGGCGCGGCGGAAGTGATCGCCCTTGCCCAGATGCAGATCGGCGATCGCCAGCAGCGACATCCGCGGCCACCACAATGCACGCCCGGGCAGCAGCACCACCGTTTCGCCGGCTAGGGCGATGGCGAGACTGCCCGGCGCGGACGCCTCAACCACGGTTGCGCTTCTCGAGTTGCGCCGCGGCGCGCTGCACGCGGGTACGCCAGTCCTCGGTGCTGAGCTGGCCGCGCATCGACTCCGCCCACAGCGGAAACGACAGCGGGGTGAACGTCTTCAGCGGATGCAGGTCGAGCTGGCGGCGGCTGCAGTCTTCGAGCGTCTCGCGCAGGCGCACGACCTCGAGCTGGGCGGCGAACACCTCGCGCTCGGCCAGCGCCAGCAGCATGTGGCCCGGGTCGTGCTGGCGCAGCACGTCGAAGATCAGCCCACTGGATGCCTGCAGCTGCCGCATCGAGCGCGGCGCGCGTCCCGGCAGCGACGGTGGCAGCAGGCCGGCCACGCGGGCGATATCGCGGAACTGGCGACGGGCGAGTTCCGCGAGGTTGAGGCTCTCGCGCAGGTCTTCGAGCAGGTGCTCCGGCGACAGCAGCGCAGCCACGTCCTCCGCTGCGAGCTCCACCGCCTTCGCAGGCGACAGCACCAGGCCGTAATCGTTGACCGCGAAGGTGAAACTGTTGGGCGTGCGCCTGCCCCAGCGCAGCGACAGCAGGGCCGCCAGGCCTTCGTGCACATGGCGGCCGGCGAAGGGAAACACGAACAGATGCCGCGCGCCGCGTGCGTGCACCCATTCGACCAGCAGCCGTTCCGGCGCCGGCAATGCCGAGAGGTGTCGCTGCAGATCAAGCAGGCGCCTGATCGCGCGGAGCTCGGGCGAGTGGTGCGTGCCGTCGAACACGCGCTCGACCTCGTGCGCCAGGGTGCTCGACAGCGGCATCCGGCCGCCGTTCCACTTCGGTACGGTACCCGTGCCGGCCTTGGCGATGCGCACGTAGGCGGTCATGTCTTCCAGGCGCACCAGCTCCAGGGTGCGGCCGGCGAACTGGAACCTGTCGCCGGCGCGCATCCGTCCGATGAAACTCTCCTCGACCGCGCCGAGCCCGCCGCCGCGCAGCAGCCGCACCCGCACCGCGCCGTCGCTGGTGATGGTGCCGATCGACAGCCGGTGCCGCAGCGCCACGCGGCGATCGGTGACGCGATAGGTCCCGGCTTCGTCGCGCTCGACCCGATGGAAATCCGGGTAATGCGACAGCGCCTGTCCGCCCTGGACGATGAAGTCCAGCACCGCGCGCCAGGCGACATCATCAAGCGCGCGGAAGGCCTGGGTATCGCGCACCTCGTCCAGCAGGGCGTCGCCGTCGAAGCCACCGCCGAGCGCCAGCGTGACGCAGTGCTGGGCGAGCACGTCGAGGCTGAGCCGTGGCGCCGGCCGCGATTCGATGCTGCCCTGGGCCACGGCTTCGCGCGCCGCGGCATATTCGACAAGTTCGAGCGCATGGGTCGGCACGCAGACCACGTGACCCGCCTCGCCCGGCCGATGCTTGGCGCGGCCGGCGCGTTGCAGCAGACGCGCGACACCCTTGGGACTGCCGATCTGCAGCACCTGGTCGACGGCGGGAAAATCGACGCCGAGATCGAGGCTGGAGGTCGCGACCACGCAGCGCACGCTGCCATCACGCAGCCCCTGCTCGGCCGCGGCGCGCAACTTCGGGTCCAGCGAACCGTGGTGCAGGGCCAGCGTCTCCGGCGCTTCCGGCCACACCGCCGACAGCGCCCGGTGCCACAGCTCGGCCTGCGAGCGCGTGTTGGCGAACAGCAGACTGGTGCGCTGGCTCATCAGCCGCTCCAGCACGCGCGGCAACTGCGCGAGGCCGAGATGGCCGGCCCACGGGAAGCGCTCGTCCTCGGCCGGCAGCAGCGTGTCGATGGTCAGCACCTTCGGCGCCACGCCGGCGACGGTGGGCGCGGTGGGCAGATGCGGCAGCAAGGCATCGCGCGCTTCATCGAGATTGCCTAGCGTCGCCGAGACGCCCCAGATGCGGAGCTGCGGATTGAGCCTGCGCAGCCTGGCCAGCGCCAGCTGCAGCAGTACGCCGCGCTTATTGCCGAGCAGCTCGTGCCACTCGTCGACGATCACGCAGCGCAGTGTCGACAACCTTGGTCCGGCATCGGGATACGACAGCAGCAGCGACAACGATTCGGGCGTGGTGATCAGCGCATCGAGCTTGCCTTCGCGGGCGAGCCGCTTGTCGCGTGCACTCGCATCACCGGTACGCATGCCGATCTGCCAGTCGAGGCCGAGCGCTTCTATCGGCGTGCGCATCGCGCGCAGCGTATCGCTGGCCAGCGCGCGCAGCGGCGTGATCCACAGCAGCGAAAGATCGCGTGGCATGGCGCGGGCGCGCGTCCGCCGGGTAAGCGGGCGTGCATCGGGCGGCCTGACCCGCCCTTCCGATGAAAGCTCGTCCGCGCTCGACACGGATGGTGCTACCAGTCGTGTGGCCGCGCGCTTGGTGGTGGCTGCAGGCGAAGTGGCCGCCGCGGCATCGCCCTTCGACCCCACCCGCGCTTTCGACGCCTTGCGCGCGCCTGCTGCCTGGATTGCCAGCGCCTCCAGCAACGGGCCGCCCAGCGCGGCCAGGGTCTTTCCGCTCCCCGTCGGCGTCTGCAGCAGTCCGGATTCGCCAGCGAGATAGCGGCGCCAGACCTCGCGCTGGAATGGCGCCGGCGTCCAGCCCTGCGCGTCGAACCAGGCGCGCAGCGGAGCATCGGGCCCGCGCCGGCGCTTCCTGGTGGACGCCTTCATCGTAGGCGCCCGCGTTCGACTGCGGAGCGCCGCGTTCGCGGGGCTGGCGCGCCCGCATGCGCTGCGCGCGCAGTTCCCTGGATCGTCCGCGACCGACGCGCACCGGCCTCGCCGTACTGGGCGTCATCCGGAAGCAGGGACAACGCCGCGCAGGCCAGGCGCACCGACGCAAAGCCCGCCCGGATCACCGCGCCAGCGCCTTCAAGGTCTCGAGCCGGTCGGCTTCGGCCATCGGCTTGTCGTGGCGCCAGCGCAGGATCCGCGGGAAGCGCACCGCGATGCCGGACTTGTGCCGCTTCGAGACGTTGACCGCCTCGAATCCGAGTTCGAAGACGTGATGGGCGCGGACCGAACGCACCGGGCCGAAGCGCTCGAGCGTATGCGCGCGAATCCACTTGTCGAGCGCGAGGATCTCGCGATCGTCCAGGCCCGAATAGGCCTTTGCCACCGGCACCAGCATGTCCCCATCCCACAGGCCGAAGGTGTAGTCGGTGTAGAGCGTGCTGCGCCGGCCGTGCCCGGCCTGGGCGTAGAGCAGTACCGCATCGATGGTCAGCGGATCGATCTTCCATTTCCACCAGTCGCCCCGTCTTCGCCCGGCCTGGTAGGGCGCTTGCGCACGCTTGAGCATCAAGCCTTCGACGCCCAGATCGCGGGCGTCTTCGCGCAAGCGCGCGGCATCGGCCCAGGTGGCAGCCTCGACGCGCGGCGAGACCACGATGCGCGGGTCGCCGTGCGCGGCGATCAACGCCTCCAATGCGGCGCGGCGTTCGTGCTGCGGTCGATCGCGCCAGTCCTCGCCGGCCAGTTCCAGCAGATCGTAGACCTGCACCCGCACCGGCGTGTCGGCCAGCGTCTTCGGCCCCGGCTTGAGCCGCTGGATGCGGGTCTGCAGCGCAGTGAACGGCAGCGGCATGGCGTCGTCCGCGCGCCAGGCCAGCAGCTCGCCGTCGAGCACCGTGCCATCAGGCAGCGTGGCGGCCGCGGCCTCGATCTCCGGGAACCGCCCATCCAGCCGCTCCTCGCCGCGCGACCACAGGGCCACTTCGCCATCGCGGCGCAGCAGCTGCAGGCGGATACCGTCCCACTTCCACTCCAGCAGCCAGTCGTCGATCGGTCCGAGCGCTCGGGCGACGGCACCGGGATCGTTGGCGAGGGCGACGGCGGCGGGGGCGGACGTTTCATCCGCCGCCGGCACCTCTTCGGGCAGTCCCGCCTCCACGCGCAGCGCCGATTCCAGCGGCGAGGCGAGAAAGAACGGATAGGGCTGCTGGCGATCGCCGGGCAGTTCGTCGACGGTGAGCAGATCCCGCAGGAATTCCGGCGTCGGCGACCAGCTGCCGAGCATGCGTTGCGCCAGGCGCGCGATGTCGATACCGGTCAGCTCGGCCAGCGCCTGCTGCACGAGCCGTTGCGACACGCCGACCCGCAACGCGCCGGTCAACAGCTTGTTGAACAACAGGCGCTCGTCGAACCGCAGGCTGCGCCAGGCCTCGACAACCACGCCGCGGCGCATGTCGACATGCTTGTTGGCGATCGGCAGCAGGCGCTGCTCGATCCAGTCGGCCAGCGCGATATCCGGCGCCGCCTCGACCGGATCGTCGAGCAGCAGCGCCAGGGTCTCAGCCAGGTCACCGACCTGGTCGTAACTGTCGTCCACCAGCCAGTCCGGGGTATTCGACTCGACTGCGATCCACTCGCGCAGTTCCCGGGTGTTGGCGATCTTCTGCCGCGCACTGGCGATCTTCCCACCGGACAGCAGATACAAGGCCCATGCAGCGTCGCGCGGCGGGGCCTCCTTGAAATAGCGGATCAGGGCAGCGCGCTTGTCGAGCGTGGCGGTGCTCTGGTCGAGTTCGCGATAGAGCTGGGCGAAGCGCTTCATGCGCTCGCGCTCCGATTGGCGCGGACATCGGTCGCCCCGACGGCCGCGCGCGCGATGTGCGCTGCCGCTTCCACGCGTGCCCGCGCTCTTTCTGCTGGGCTCGCTTCTGCTGTTGCTCTTGCTATCGACGTCCCGAGCCGTAGAGCGAGCCGAGCACCGCAGCCTGACGCGGCCGTAGAGGCGCCCATGTCTGCGCGCAGCGAGTTTGGGCGCCGTGCCGCGTCAGGCGCGGCGCGCAGGAGACCGGACGGGCGCAGCCCGGCCGGATCGCGTCCGGCGAAAACGGTTCTGCTTACTTTTGACAAGACAAAAGTAAGCCGCGCGCGGAGCGCGTGGAAGCTCCGGGTTTGATGTTCACCAGCCTTGCAAAAAACAGGCCGTCCTTGGCGCGGAGAAAGCAGAGCAGAGCAGGTGCAGAGCTTTCGCCCGCTACGCGTGCGAGTTCCTTTTTTGAGGACCGAAAAGGAGCAGGAAAGTCCTTTCGCCGAACGCGAGCCGTCGCGACGGATCCGCGTCGGGCCCCTGCGCTTCCCGGCCAGCGAGGGCACATCGGCAGCTTCACGGTGCCGCAGCCCGAACTCGCTGCGCTCAGACATGGGCGCCTCTACGGCCCCGCCACCCTGCGGCACTCGGCTCGCTTTACGGGTCGGAAGAAGCACAAGCAAAGCAACGGCCAAAGCAAAATCAGAAGCCGAAGCCGAAGCCGAAGCCAGGCTGCCAGCCCTCATTCCTCACCCCCGAAATCCGTCCGGAACGCCTCGGCCGCAATTCCGTCCTCGCACAGCGCGCGAATGATCGCGTCGGTGTTGCCGTGGGTCGCGATGACCCGCGACGCACCCGTCTCGCGCACGGTGCGCATCAGGTCGGGCCAGTCGGCGTGGTCGGAGACGACGAAACCGCGGTCGTAATTGCGACGCCGACGATTGCCACGCAGCCGCATCCAGCCGGACGCGAAGCCCTGCTGGGCACGGCGGAAACGACGGATCCACGGGCTGCCCGCGGCCGAAGGCGGCGCCAGCACCAGCTGGCCTGCGTAGTCGGCCGACCGGTCGGTCTCCACCACCGGGATGGTCTCCACCATCGCGATGCCGGCGCGGCGATAGACCTCCACGCCGGTGGCGACCGCGCCGTGCAGCAGCACCGGCGTATCGGTATGGGCGGCGAGTTCGGCGAGCACGCGCTGGGCCTTGCCGAGGGCATAACAGTAGAGAATCGCCGCCTCGCCGCGTTCGGCGCAGTGGTCGCGCCAGGCGACGATGTCGCGCGCCACCTCCGGCGTGTCGGGCCAGCGATAGATGGGCAGCCCGAACGTAGCCTCGGTGATGAAGGTGTCGCAGCGCACGACCTCGAAGGGATCGCAGGTCGGGTCGTGCTGGCGCTTGTAGTCGCCCGAGGCGACCCAGACCTCGCCTTCGACCTCGACCCGCACCTGCGCCGAGCCCAGCACATGCCCCGCGGGATGCAGCGACACCGTCGCGTCGCCCATCCGGAACGGGACGCCGTACTCGTGCGACACGTAGATCTGCTCGCCCAGCCGCCATTCGAGGATCGGCAGGCCGATGCGCGTAGTGTGGTAGGCGCCCATGCCCGGCCGCGCGTGGTCGCCATGGCCGTGCGTGATCACCGCCCGTGGCACGGGGCGCCAGGGATCGATATGGAAATCGCCGGCGGGGCAGTACAGCCCCTCCGGGCGGAGCTGGATCAGGTCTTGTGAGGCGACGGGCATTCGACGCAGTCTGGTGGCGGGCTTGTGCACGACGCGCCAAGCCTGCCTCCGCGGCGTCGCGGCGATCGAGACGCCCACGACGATGGACCGCGCAGATTCAGCCGCCGCCCCCCGCCCCTGACTTACAGGCCCGCTTCGGGGTCGTCTTCCGCATAGACCGGCCGCCAGCTCGAGGCCAGCGTGTCTGCCAGCATTTCGCCGGTCAACGGTTTGCGCAGGAAGCCGTCGAACCCGGCTGCGCGCGCGCGCACTTCGGCGTCGGCGTCCGCACGCGCGGTCACCGCGACCATCGGCTGCACGAAGCCGTGGGCGCGCATCATGCCGGCGAGGGTCAGGCCATCGACACCGGGCAGGTCGAGATCGATCAGGGCCAGATCGAAGCTCCGCGTGGCGATCTCCGAAAGCGCCGCCAGGCCATGCATCACGTGGACTACCGCGTGTCCCTGCGACTGCAGCAGGCCCGCGATGACATCGGCCACGGTCTGGTCGTCCTCCACCAGCAGGATCTCCAGACCGATCGCGGCCGTGATGCGCTCGTGGACTTCGCCGGCACTCGACGGTGGCGAGTCGGTCACCGCCGGCAGTGGCAGGACCACACGGAAGCACGTGCCCGTTCCCGGCTTGCTGTCGACCGAGATATGTCCGCCCATGGCGATGGAGAGCTCCTGGCTGATCGCCAGCCCCAGCCCGCTGCCGCCATAGCGCGAGGCCGTGCGCGCGCCCTCTGCCTGCTCGAAGCGGCGGAACAGCCGGCGGCGCTGCTCGGTACTGAGTCCGGGGCCGGTGTCGCTGACCTCGAACACCAGCGCACCGTCGGCATCGACGCCCACATGCAGGCCCACAGCGCCGCGCTCGGTGAACTTGGTTGCGTTGCCGAGCAGATTCAGCAGGATCTGGCGCACCCGTCCGACATCGCCGTACACCCAGGCCGGCACCGCATCGTCGATCACGGCGTCGTAGCGCAAGGACTTCTGCCGGACCAGCGGTTCGCAGTGCTGCGCGAGCTCCTGGATCAACCGGGGCAGCTCGAAAGGCTGGGGGTCGAGATCGAGACGACCGGCCTCGATACGCGCCAGGTCCAGTGCGTCGTTGACCAGCCGCATCAGATGGTTGCCCGCACGGCGGATCGATTCGGCGTAGCCGCGCTGGCGGGGGTCGAGCTCGGTATCGAGCAACAGCTCGCTCATGCCCAGCACGCCCGTCATCGGCGTGCGTACCTCGTGGCCGAGCGTCGCGAGGAAACGGCTTTTCGCTTCCGACGCACGTTCGGCCAGTTCGCGCTTGTGCTCGGCCACATGCCAGCTCGCCGTCCGGCGCAGCCGCTGGCGATACGCGGCCGCGGCCACCGCGAGCAGCAGCAGGGCCAGGACCACCATTGCCGCCAGGGCCCAGCGGGTCAGCCACCACGGCGGCGCCTGCCGGATCTCGATGGGATCCAGCGAGGTCCAGTCACCGTCCTCGGTACGCGCTTGGATATGCAGGGTGTAGTGGCCCGGCTCCAGCCCGGGGAACACCCGCTCGGCTGCCGCGTCCGCGCTGACCCATTCGGACTCGTAGCCCTCCAGACGGAACCGGTACTGGTGGACATGCGAGTCGGTGAACGAAAGCAGGCGGGCCACCACGTGCAGGTCCCGGTCGCCATCACGCAATTCGATCGGCTCGCCGGTGGGCAGCTCGATCGTCTCCTCGCCGCGGCGCAGCTCCAGGGTCTCGAGCACCAGCGGCGGTGTCCTGGCCCGCTGCTGCACTTGGTCGGGATGGAACAACAGCAGGCCCTCGGCGGTGCCGATGGCGAAATGTCCGTCCGGCGACCTGCCGATTTCGCGGTCCGAGAACTCCTGGCTCGGCAAGCCATCGCGCACGCCGTAGACGCGGATGCGCGAGCTGGACGGCTGGAAGCGCACAAGACCGCGGGAAGTGGTCATCCACACCGCGCCACTGTCGTCGACCCGCATCCCGCCGGGCGCGACCTGCGGCAACCCCGACGCGCGACCGAACGCACGTCGATACTCGAGCGCAGCCCCATTCCACCGCAGCTCGTCCAGCGTTCCCGCACCTGCGATCCAGACCGAGTCATTGCCATGCACGGTGATGGCACTGACGAGCTGCTGGGGACTTCCGGGAACGAGCGAGAACCGTCGGTCACTGGCGTTCCACCTGTAGACGCCGCCGGTCGTTGCAAGCCAGACCACGCCGTCCGGACCCAATATGCTCTGCCGGAACGCCACCCCCGACGGCACGCCTCTGCCGTCACCGGGACGGACGGCCTCGAGCAGGCCACCATCCGGGGTGCGCCGCTCGATCATCGTCGCGCTCATGAACCACAGCGTGCCATCGGCCTGCTCGACGATCGTGCCGATCTCATGGGCTTCCGACGCCGCTTGCTCACTCAGCTCCCAGCGCTTCACTTCGCGCGTGCGCGGGTCGAAGCGCGCGAGGGTGAAGTTGCATCCGACCCAGACGTGGCCCGTGCTCGTCTCGTGCACCGAGCGGTTGATCTGGTCACCACACACCTGGAGCAGACGGTGGGTGATCGCGCCCGTAGCGGGATCGAGGTGATCGAGCACCCCGCCGTCGCCGACCAGCCAGAGCCCGCCCCCGGCGGCGGGCGAAACGCTCTCGACGAAAGCGTTCGCCACGGTCGTCGGATCGGAGATCCGGCGCTGCAGGACCGTGAAATTGCGCCAGTTCGCCGGCAGGTACCACAGACCCGCATTGCCGCTCGCGAACCACAGGCCACCCTCCCGATCCTCCAGGGCAGATGCCCACGCAGGACGCACCACGCCGCGGCTTGCGACGCTGAACAGCGGGACGTCCACGAGCCGTCCATCCACTTCCCGCGCCAGTCCGCTGCGCGTGTCGAACCACCGCACGCCGTGCCGGTCCTGGACGAGCATGTGCAGCGGGGGCATGCCCAGGACCGGATCCCGCAGCGGTATGGCCTCGGTGACGCCGTCCGCACGCCGGACCAGTCCGCGCCCATGGACGCCGATCCAGAGATTCTCCTGTGCATCGAAGACCAGGCCTTCGACCAGGGCGCCACTGAGGCCAGCTGGCATCTCCAACCGCTGGAAGCGACCATCAATCCAGCGGGCCACGCCGTGCTTGGTGCCCACCCACAACATGCCGGCGGAATCGGACGCGAGATAGCCGACCGCATTGGACGGCAGGCTGCCGGGATCGGTAGCGTCGGCGACGAAGCGGCGCAGGCTCCCATCGGGCGCCAGTCTGTAGAGACCGGTCTCGCTCATCCCGAACCAGATCGCGCCGTCGGCGGTCGAACTGATCGCCCAGATGTCGTCGGTTCCAATCTCGGCATGGGTGTCATGCCGGTAGTGGGTAAAGCTCTGGCGATCGGCATCCAGCATCGAGAGGCCGCCAAGACGCGTACCCGCCCAGACACGATCCTGCGCATCGACATGCACGGCCCATACGAAGTTGTCGCGCAGGCCATCCTCGGTCCGCCATACGCGGAAGCCCACGCCGTCGTAGCGGGCAAGGCCGTCACGGGTGGCGATCCACAGGTAGCCCTGTCGGTCTTCGGCCAGCGCATTGACGCGATTGGAAGGCAGGCCGTCGATCACGCTGAGCTGACGTGGTTGCGGCAGGCTGAAGGTCGTCGGCGCGTCCGGACGCGCGTACGCCGGGCTCGCGCACACGCACCACCACAGCCCGATCAAGGCAATCCATGCAAAGCGCATTGCGTCCCCAACGCTGGCGCTGGCCGCGCCTCCCTGTCGACGATGCTCGCAACGCTGCGCTACGGATGCAAGCGACGACTGATGGCCCAGTCCCAGGCACGTTCGGCTGGAACGTGCCTAAAATTGGCGCAACCGCCTTGTCGACCGGAGTGCTGTGATGGGATTGGTGCACCGGTTCATTCTCGGATGTGTTCTGCTGCCGGCTGCGGTGAGCGCGGCGGCAGCGCCGGCGCAGTACGCGCTCGATCCCGTCCACACCCGCGTGCAGTTCGCGGTCGACCATGCCGGATTCTCCAAGGCCATCGGCACGGTGTCGGGCACCACCGGCACCCTCGTGTTCGATCCCGACGACTGGACCCTGTCTCGCGTCGAAGCCTCGATTCCAATGGGCCGGGTCGACCTCGGCGACGCCGAGTGGAACCAGGCCACGCTCGCGCGGAACCTGCTAGACGCCGAGCGCTATCCGGTCGCGACCTTCGTTTCCACCCGCGTCGAACCGATCGATGATCAGCGCGCGATCGTGCATGGCGACCTCACCCTGCGTGGCGAAACCCGTCCGGTCGCGCTGCAGGTGGTACTCAACGGGCGCAAGCGCCATCCGCTGCCGCCATTCCGCCGCACCGTCGGCTTCTCGGCGACCGCGGCGCTGTCGCGCGCAGACTTCGGCATCGATGCATGGCGTTCGATGATCGGCGATGCGGTCGAGCTGCGGTTGGAGGTCGAGGCTACCCGCAGCCGCGGGGGCGATAGCGACGTCGAGGCGCCCGAGAACGGCGTGCCGGAGAACGTTCCACCCGAAGGTGCCAGCCCACCGGCGCGGGACGCAACGCCGGCGGCCGCGACCCCGTGACCCTGCGCAACACCGACGAGCGCTGGGGCCCGGTCAGCCAGTCGCTGCATTGGCTGGTGGTGGCGCTGATCCTTGTGACCGGGACCTTGGGCCTGGTGATGGGCGACATGCGCAACGGTCCGTCCAAGATCGAGATCTACGCACTGCACAAATCCCTGGGGCTGACCATCCTCGCCCTGGCGGCGCTGCGCCTCGCATGGCGCATGCACGCCGGCGCGCCGCTGCCGGCACCGGCTACGCCGCGCTGGCAAGGCCGCTTCGCCACTTTCACCCACTGGCTGCTCTACGGGTTGCTGTTCGCGGTTCCACTCAGCGGCTGGACCTTCAACTCGGCCGCGGGCTACCCGCTGCAGTGGTTCAAGCTGTTCAACCTGCCCGCGCTGGTCGCGCGCGATGTCGAACTGCGCCAGCTCGCCCGCGACCTGCACGAGTGGCTGTTCTGGTCACTGGTCGTCGTTGCGCTGCTGCACGCGTCTGCCGCCGTGTACCACCACCTGGTCCTCCGTGACGACACACTCGGGCGCATGTTGCCGCACGCCTGGCGACGTCGCGCCGTACCGCCTCCTCTTTCCCAGGACTGACCCCATGCGCATGTTCCGGATACTCATCCCTGTTGCTCTCTCCGCCGCAGCCACCCTGCCCGCGCTCGCGGCCGACTACGTGCAGGCCCCCGGCTCGTCGCTGGCGTTCGCCGGCAAATACCAGGGCGAGACGTTCTCGGGCACCTTCCCCGACTTCCGCACGACGCTGCGCTTCGATCCCGCCGATCCCGGCGCCGGCAAGCTCGCGGTCACGATTCCGCTGGCGACCGCGACGACGCAGAACCCCGACTACGACGGCGAAATGCGCGGCAGCGCGTTCTTCGATGTCTCGAAGTTCGCCAATGCGACCTATACGGCGAGTGGTTTCCGCGATCTGGGCAATGGCCGTTATGCGGCCGACGGCACGCTGGAGCTGCGCGGCGTGCGCAAGCCGGTCACCCTGACCTTCACCTGGACGCCGGGCTCGCGCCCCCTGCTGTCGGGACGGGCCACCGTGCCGCGGCTGGACTTCGGGGTCGGCGGCGGCGAATGGGCCGACACCGCGATGATTCCCGACGAGATCGCGGTCAGCACCCGCCTTCACCTGCAGCCGGCGAACTAGTCCGCCCCGCGTCCAGCCACCGGCGGGCGGTGGCCGCGTCGAAGGGCCAGTCGAGTTCGAGGCCGCTCGCGGCGTCGTGCAACACCGGCACACGGGCGCCGTAGCGGGCCTCGAGCGCCGCGTCCTCGTCGATGAAGGCGCTCTCGAAATCCGGCGTCCCGGCGGCCGCCAGCACCTCCAGCGCCAGGTCGCACAGATGGCAGTCGTCACGCTGGTAGAGGATCAGGCTCGGTGCATTCATGCGGCGGCGCGTCAGCGCTGGGCGGGATGCGGTCCGTAGAATAACGGCATGGCAGTCAGCACGTTCGACCTCTACAAGATCGGCATCGGGCCGAGTTCCTCCCACACCGTCGGGCCCATGCGCGCCGGCGCGCGCTTCGTGCGGCGCTGGCTCGAGGCGCCGGGACGGTTGCACGACGTCACGCGGATCCGCGCCGAAGTGTTCGGCTCGCTGGCGCTGACCGGGCGCGGCCACGGCACCGACAAGGCCGTGATGATGGGCCTGGAAGGCCACATGCCCAACCGGATCGATCCCGACATCATCCCCGACGCGCTGGCGCGCATCCGAGGCGAGAAGCGCATCCGCCTGGGCGGCAGCCATGAGATCGGCTTCGACGAGAAGTCGGACCTGGTGATGAACAAGCGCCAGAAGCTGCCGTTCCATACCAACGGCATGCGCTTCACCGCCTACGCCGCCGATGGCAGCGTGATCGCCACGCGCGACTACTACTCGGTCGGCGGCGGCTTCGTGGTCAACGAGGACGAGGCGGCCGAGGACCGCATCGTCGCCGACACCACCGATGTGCCGCACCCGTTCGCGAGCGGCGACGAACTGATCGCGCGCGCCAATGCCACCGGCCTGAGCATCGCCACGCTGATGCTGGAGAACGAGAAAGTCTGGCGCAGCGAGGACGAGATCCGCGAAGGCCTGCGCGAGCTGTGGACCGCGATGCAGTCCTGCGTGGCGCGTGGCATCCGCCAGACCGGCACCCTCCCCGGCGGCCTGCACGTGACGCGCCGGGCGCCTGCGCTGCACGCGGAGCTGTCCTCCAAGCCCGAGGCCGGCATGCGCGATCCGCTGACCGTGCTCGACTGGGTGAACCTCTATGCCCTCGCCGTCAACGAAGAGAACGCCGCCGGCGGGCGCGTGGTCACCGCGCCGACCAATGGCGCAGCCGGCATCCTGCCCGCGGTGCTTCACTACTACGACCGCTTCTGCCCCAACTCCACCGAGCAGGGCATCTTCGATTTCCTGCTGACCGCGGCCGCCGTCGGCATCCTCTACAAGGAAAACGCCTCGATCTCCGGCGCCGAGGTCGGCTGCCAGGGAGAGGTGGGCGTGGCCTGCTCGATGGCTGCCGCGGGCCTGACCGCAGCGCTCGGCGGCACGCCGGGCCAGATCGAGAACGCGGCGGAGATCGGCATGGAACACAACCTCGGCCTGACCTGCGATCCGATCGGAGGCCTGGTGCAGATTCCCTGCATCGAGCGCAATGCGATGGGCGCGGTCAAGGCCATCAACGCCTCGCGCATGGCCTTCCGCGGCGACGGAAAGCACAAGGTCAGCCTCGACAAGGTCATCAGGACCATGCGCGACACCGGCCGCGACATGCGCGACAAGTACAAGGAAACCTCACGCGGCGGCCTCGCCGTCAACGTGATCGAATGCTGAGACGGTGACGCCGGGCGAGCCGCCGCTCCCGATGGTCGGCTGGCGCGTCGAGGCCCTGGTGATTATCGGCGTGGCGTGATCCCCCGCGGTCCCGTGTTCGCGCCCAGGGCCGGCGCAGCGACCGCGCCGCGATATCGAGCGTCGGCAGCCCCGCGGATGCTGGCGCCATCGCGCTGATCCGCTCTCTCGGGGCGTTGTTGCTTCATCGCGAGATCGCGCCCGGGCAGATATCCGCACAGCAGGAACAGCTCGAACGCCACCGTACGCCGATCAACCCCAGGGCGTAGGCGAAGCTGCGCTCAGGCGCTGATCGACAGCGTCAGACTGAACTGCCAGGGCACCGGAGTGGCGACGGGTTCGGGGTCGCGGTGGGGGTTGTCGCTGCCCAGCGAGAGGCCGCCGCTGAAACCGATCGAGATCAGGCCGGTGAAGAAGCTGAAGATCTCGGCGAAATGGGCCAGGAAATCCGGCCCGCCGTTCTTCAGCTCGTCGGTGGCGTGAATGAAGGCCTGGTCGACATTCTGGATGTTGCCATTGCGATCGACGGCAATGAAGCCGCTGCCGTTCTCGTTTTCCAGCAGCACGTTGCCGTCGCGCACCGCCATGTCGAGCACCCGGCCGCCGCCAGCGAATTCCTGGAACGAGAGGTCGCCGCGGGCATTGCTGTCCACGCCGCTGATCTGCACGCCATAGTCGCCATCGGTGATCGTCACCACCGATGCCACGGTGGCGCCGTTGCCGCCCTTGGCCCAGGGCGTGGTTTCGATGGTCACCTTGGTGCCGTCGTCGAGCTGGAACGTGGTCTGGCCCCAGAAATCGAAGGCATGCTTGCCGTCGATCTCGACATGCGGGTCGCCCCAGATGCGGTAGTTCTCGCCCGTGCCCTTGTTGAAGACGATCACCTCGTCGTTGTCGCCGGCGGTGATCCGGTAGTTGTCGTTCTCGAACTGCACGCGACCGTCGCCAGTGCGCCGGGTGCTCGCGGAACCGGGCGCAGCCGGCAACTGGCCATTGACGCTGAGGGAGACGGAAACGCTCAAGGTGTCGGTCACGGGATGCCCCTGGTATGCGACGGGATGACGCCATTCCAGCGCGCCGCGGCGCCCCGCGACATCCGGGCGCACCCGATCTAGGGTCCGCCCCATAGCCGGCACCCACGCCCGCGCGCGGATCAGGCCGTCGCTGCGCTGATCGCGAGCACATCATCGAGCAGCGCAGCGGCAGTGACCTCGGCCCCGGCCCCCGGCCCCTGGATCACCAGGGGCTGTGCGCTGTAGCGATCGCTGTGGATCGCCACCCGGTTGTCGGTGCCGCTGCCCGCGCACAGCGGATGCGCCGCCGGTAACGCACGCAGTCCGACGGACGCGCCCTGCGCATCGAAGCGACCGACGACGCATAGCCGCGCGCCCGCTGCAGCCGCCGCGACGCGCCTTGCCTCGAGATCCGCGTCGAGCAGATGCAGACAGGCATCGACCGCATCACCGGCAGCGCGGGCAAGCGCTTCGGGCACCAGCGACTCGACCACGACCTCGTGCGCCGGCAAGGCGATTCCCGCAGCGCGCGCCAGGATCAGCAGCTTGCGGCGCACGTCCTCGCCGGACAGGTCCACGCGTGGGTCGGGTTCGGTATAGCCCGAGGCGCGGGCCTGCCGGACCAGCGCCGAGAACGGCCGGCTGCCATCGTGGTGCGCGAACAACCACGCCAGCGAACCCGAAAGCACGCCTTCGATGGCGTGGATACGGTCGCCGCCGGCGATCAGCGAACGCAGGCTGCGCAGCAATGGCAGGCCGGCGCCCACCGTGGCGCTGTCGCCGTAGCGGCCGCCGGACGCGCGGGCGTCGTCGATGGCCAGTGCGCGCCCGAGATCGCCACCGGTGCCAAGCTTGTTGGCGGTGACCACATGCACACCGCGCGCCAGCCATTCGGGATGCCAGTCGGCAACGGTCTCGCTCGCGGTCGCATCGACGATGATGTCGCCGGGCCTGGAACTCTCGCCCTCCGCCCACGGCGGGAAACCCGCGTGCCGGCGCGCAGCGGCGCGGGCCTGGGCGAGTGCGCCCTGCAGGTCGACGCCACCGGCGATCTGGGTTCTCGAATTGCACAACCAGGCGATCTCGGGCAGCGCAGCGCCCTGGGCCACCAAGCGGCTGTAGCGGGCAATGAACGCCGAACCCACGGTGCCGGTGCCGAGCAGGGCCAGGTGCCCCGGGCGCGGGTGTGGGCCGCGTTCCCGCCACAACGGCACGACCGTACTCATGCTTCAGCGCCCGCGCGGCCGGGACGCGGGGCCGAGTCCAGCACCGCAGTGGCGCGCGCCAGCCCGCTCTCCAGGTCGGCCAGCAGATCGTCCAGCGCCTCGATGCCAACTGACAACCGCAACAGGCCATCGGAGATTCCGGCAGCGCTGCGGGCGTCCGGCGCCATCGCCGCATGGGTCATCGTGGCCGGATGCGCGATCAGGCTTTCCACCCCGCCCAGCGATTCGGCCAGGGTGAACCGTCCCACCCCCTCGACGAAGGCGCGTACCACGTCAGCCTGCGCCACGCCGGGCGCTTGGGCCAGTTCGAACGACAGCATCGCGCCAAAGCCCGATTGCTGGCGCGCGGCGATCGTGTGGCCCGGATGATCGTCCAGCCCGGGGTAATGCACCCTGGCGACGGCTGGATGCGCGTCCAGCAGGGCGACCACGCCCGCAGTGTTCTCCTGGTGCACACGCAGCCGGGCATCGAGCGTGCGCAGGCCGCGCAGGGTCAGGAAGCTGTCGAAGGGAGAGCCGGTGATGCCGAGTGCATTCGCCCACCAAGCCAGCTGCGCGTGCAGGTCGGCATCGCGCGCGATGACCGCGCCGCCGACCACATCGCTATGGCCGTTGATGTACTTGGTGGTCGAATGCAGGACGACATCGGCGCCGAACTCGATCGGGCGCTGCAGGGCCGGCGACAGGAAGGTGTTGTCGACTGCCACCAGGGCGGCGGCGCGGTGCGCTGCCTCGATGACGAAGCGCAGGTCGGTGATCCGCAGCAGCGGGTTGGACGGCGTCTCGATGAGCACCAGCTTCGGCCGCGTCGCGAGCGCGTCGGCGAGGGCGCGCGGGTCGGTCAGATCCGCGGTGACCAGTTTGAAATGGCCCTTGCGCGCGAGGGCATCGAACAGGCGCCAGCTGCCGCCGTAGGCATCATGCGGCACGACCAGGCGATCGCCGGGCTCCAGCAGCGCGTTGAGCACGAGGGTGATCGCGGCCATGCCCGTCGCGGTGACCACCCCACCCGCGCCACCCTCGAGCTCGCTCAATGCGTCGCCGAGCAGATCGCGCGTGGGATTGCCGCTGCGGGTGTAGTCGTACTGCCGCTTCTCGCCGAAGCCGGCAAAGCTGAAGTTGCTCGACAGCACGATCGGCGGCGTCACCGCCCCGAAGGCCGGATCGCGATCGATGCCGGCGCGCACGGCACGGGTGGCGGGATGGCAGGGGGCGCCGGTCGGAACGTGGAAGCTCATGCGGATTCTCCAGGCAGTGGGGCGCGCAGCGCGGCCGCGAGCAGGTTGTCGATGCGATCGGTTTCCTTGAGAAAGGCGTCGTGGCCGAAGCTCGAGCGGAGTACCCGCAGGCGTCCGTTGCCGCCCAGACCTTCGAGCAAGGTCACCGCCTCGGACAGCGGCACCAGGCGGTCGCCCTCGACCGCGATCACCGTGGTCGGCACGTGGACCTGGCGCGGATCGACGCGATGCAGATCGATCGATTCCGACAGGCGCAGCCAGGCATTGACCGGGGTGCGCGCAGCGAATCTGCCGCCGGCGACATCGAGATAGTCCTCCGCCGCCACGCGGACGCGGCCGTTGACGAGCTGCGGCGCGGCGTCGAAACGCTCGGCGAATTCTTCCGGGGTGCGATAGCTCAGCATCGCGAACTGGCGCGCCAGCGCCAGTCCCTGTGCGTCGGCGCATTGCAGCTGGCCCAGTGCCACGGCCTGCCGCTGCAGCGCGCGCCACGCCGCTGCATAGGGATGGGCGCGGTGCGCGCCGCTGACCGCCACCAGCCGCTGCAGCCGTGCTGCATGTCGCACCGCCAGCTGCAGTCCGATCAGCGCGCCATAGGAATAGCCGACGAAGGCATGCAGGCGTGCGATGCCGAGCGCGTCGAGCAGCGCCGCGATCGCGTCCGCCTGATCCGCGGTGTCGATCGGCGCGTCGAGTTCGCCCTCGGCTCCGACGAAGTCGAAGGCCAGCAATCGCAGCTGCGCCGGATCGAGCGTGCGGCCCGGCGCGACCAGGCCCTCCAGCCACCCGGCATCGCCATCGGCGGCGTTCGCGGCCAGATGCCGGTTCGCCGAAATGCCGCCGGCAACGAAAACGACGGGCGCCGACGCGGGTCCCTGCAGTTCGTAGCGCAGGCTCAGGCGCCGGCTGCCGGCATGCAGCATCGGCAAACGCACATCCGCACTGCCGCGCTGGGCCGCGGGCAGTGCGGCGCAAGTGGAGCCAACACCGAGAGGACCGGCAGTCTCGAATGAGGGATCGGTGCGGTGATGCGGGATGTCGACGAGGCTCATGACGCGTTTTCCGGATGGGCGGGGCCATCGCGTCGCGCGGAGATCGCCGGAAGCCGCCAATGGGCGGAATGCAATACCGGCATGCGGCCGGCACGGCATCACCATCTTCCGGTGGACACACAGGTCCCCGCAGGACTTGGCACCGCGATGGACGCCGCGCGATGCGCGGATCCCATCAGGTTGCCCCGGCCTCAAAGGGCCTGTCCCTCAGCCGGTCTCGATGGATGGACGCAGGTTGCCTGCGTCCACGACACAAGTCAATCGCTTCATGCGGATGCAGAGATGGATACTTGCAGCCGCAAGTATCGGCGGCGCTTCAGAGCGACGCGCCGGCATACTCGCGGCATGCGCCCTGCCCTCCTCTTCGCAGCCCCCCTGCTGGCCGCCTGTCGGACCACGCCCGCCAGGCGTCCGCGTGCCCGCCACTGGTGTCCGGCCAGCAGCGGTGGCGGACCGACCGCTGATGCGCTTCGGCGCCTGACGCTCGTCGCGCCCCCCGGTGCGTTGCCGCGTCCAGAGGTTCCTCGGCATGTGCCCGCCGGGCGTTTTCCGTAAGGCGCGCGGTGCCCAGTCGATGACGGCACTTCGACCTATGCCTGCGACCTGCGCCACGTTGCCGCGAGCCCGCGCCTCCATCCCGACCGCCGGCGCCGAGCCCGCCTCCTCGAGGCATCGCTTGGGCATCGCCTGCGTTCTGCTGGCGATCTGCTTGCCGACGCTCGGCCACGCGCAGACGCCAGCGTGGCGCGAGTGGTCGGGCATGCGCACCGCTTCTTCGCCCGCTGCGCCGCCGCCCGCCCCGCAGCGCAGCGCGGGTTTGGCGCCGGTGGGCCTCGAGTTGCGCCCCCACGCCGGCGGCGTCGAGGCCATCGCGGTCAACCGCCTCGCAGGGCCGGTCGAAGTGATGCTGGTTGCCGACGGTGTTCCGCCATCCACCCACCCGGGGCTGCCGGCGCGCGCGATCGTTCCGGGCGGCGGCCGCGTGATCGTTGCCAGTCTGAAGGCCGGCACCGGCGGGGCGCGGCTGCGGCTGCCCGCAGTGCCCGGCCTGCCGACCGCGCGGCCGCGCGATGTCACGTATGTCTATCCACTGCGCGATGCGCCCGTGCATGTCGGCCAGGGGTATGGCGGCGGTTTCAGCCACGCCGATTCCGAGAACCTGCATGCGGTCGACTTCGCCGTGGCACCGGGCACGCCGGTGCTGGCCGCGCGCGACGGCCTGGTGATGCAGGTCGAATCCGATGCGACCGCGCGCCTGGACCCCCGACTGGGCCATGACCTCGACGACGACCGCGCGCGCGGCAATTTCATCCGCATCCTCCACGACGACGGCACGATGGCGCTTTACGCCCACCTGCAGGCCGGCGGCGTGCTCGTCGGAGCGGGCACGCGGGTGCGTCGCGGCACGGTCATCGGCTTTTCGGGCAATACCGGCCTGAGCGCCGCGCCGCATCTGCACTTCGTGGTACAGGCCAACCGCGGGATGCGCCTGGAATCGCTGCCGTTCCGGATGACGGGACCCGACGGCCCGCTGCGTTTTGCCCGGGTCGGCGTGGACGCCGAGCCTGCCGCGCCCTGAGCCGAGCGCCTGCGGGCGTATAATCGTCGGCTTCCCGGATTCCCGATCGCGCGCCCAGCGTGCGCTGCCCGCATGCCTGACGTCGCCACCGAAAGTTCCCGCCGCCGCACGTTCGCGATCATCTCGCACCCCGACGCCGGCAAGACCACGCTGACCGAAAAGCTGCTGCTGTTCGGCGGCGCAATCCAGATGGCCGGCTCGGTGAAGGGCCGCAAGGCCGCCCGCCATGCGACCTCCGACTGGATGGCGCTGGAGAAGGAGCGCGGCATCTCCGTGACCAGCTCGGTGATGCAGTTCCCCTACGAAGGCCGCATCGTCAACCTGCTCGATACGCCGGGCCACGCCGACTTCGGCGAGGACACCTACCGGGTGCTGACCGCGGTCGACAGCGCCTTGATGGTCATCGACGTGGCCAAGGGCGTCGAGGAACGCACGATCAAGCTGATGGAGGTCTGCCGGCTGCGGGACACGCCGATCATGACCTTCATCAACAAGCTCGACCGCGAGGGCAAGGACCCGATCGACCTGCTCGACGAGGTCGAAACCGTGCTCGGCATCCAGTGCGCGCCGGTGACCTGGCCGATCGGCATGGGCCAGCGCCTCAAGGGCGTGGTGCATCTGATCACCGGCGAAGTGCACCTGTACGAGCAGGGTCGCAACTTCACCCGCCAGGACTCGACGATCTTCCCGTCGATCGATGCGCCCGGACTCGCCGAGAAGATCGGCGACAAGATGCTCGCCGACCTGCGCGACGAACTCGAGCTGGTGCAGGGCGCCAGCCACGCCTTCGATCTGGAGGCCTACCGCGACGGACGCCAGACACCGGTCTTCTTCGGCTCGGGCGTCAACAACTTCGGCGTTCAGCCGTTGCTGGATTTCTTCGTCGAACATGCACCGCCGCCGCAACCGCGCCAGACCACCACGCGTGAAGTGGCGCCGCAGGAAGACAAGCTCACCGGCTTCGTGTTCAAGATCCAGGCGAACATGGACCCGATGCACCGCGACCGCGTGGCCTTCATGCGCGTGTGCTCGGGACGGTTCGAAGCCGGCATGAAGGCCTTCCATCCGCGTACCGGCAAGCCGCTCAAGCTGGCCAATGCCCTGACCTTCATGGCGAGCGACCGCGAGATCGCCGCCGAGGCATATCCGGGCGATGTGATCGGCATTCACAACCACGGCACGATCTCGATCGGCGACACCTTCACCGAAGGCGAGAACATCGCGTTCACCGGCATTCCGAACTTCGCCCCGGAGCTGTTCCGTCGCGCGCGGCTGCGCGACCCGCTCAAGCTCAAGCAACTGCAGAAGGGGCTGGCGCAGCTTTCGGAGGAAGGCGCCACGCAGTTCTTCAAGCCGCTGATGAGCAACGACCTGATTCTCGGCGCAGTCGGCGTGCTGCAGTTCGATGTCGTCGCCTATCGGCTCAAGGACGAGTATGGCGTGGACGCGAGCTTCGAGCCGGTACAGGTGAGCACCGCGCGCTGGATCCGCTGCAGCGACGACCGCAAGCTCGAGGAGTTCCGCGACAAGCATGCGATGAACCTCGCGATCGATGCCGCCGGCCAGCTGGTCTATCTGGCGCCGACGCGGGTCAACCTGCAGCTGGCGCAGGAACGTGCCCCGGGCGTCGAGTTCCTGGCCACGCGCGAGCACGCGCACGCGGTTTCGGCAGACTGACCTCACGCTTGGGCCTACACCGGTGCAAGGCATAATCGGGGGAGTGGTCCCTCCCCCATCGGACGTCATGAACGAATCCACCCTGTCGCTTCGCCGCCGGCGCGAAGAACTCGCCAGCGCGCTGACCCACGGCCTCGGCGCCACCGCCGCGCTGGCGGGTGGCGCGGTACTGATCACCCTGGCCGCGCTCTACGGCAACGCCTGGCAGCTGGGCGCATCGATCGTGTTCGGCGTGTCGTTGCTGCTGCTGTATCTGGCGTCCACGCTGTACCACGCAGTCGAGCACCCCGTGGTCAAGGGCCGGCTCAAGGTCTTCGACCACTGCGCGATCTATCTGCTGATCGCAGGCACCTACACGCCATTCACCCTGATCGGCCTGCGCGGCACGCTCGGCTGGTGGCTGTTCGGCATCATCTGGACCCTGGCAATCGCCGGCGTCGTGTTCAAGCTGTTCTATACCGGGCGCTTCCGCGGCCTGTCGACGGCGATCTACGTCGCGATGGGCTGGCTGGTGGTCGTCGCGATCGTTCCGGTCGCCGCCGCCCTGGACACCTGGACGCTGAGCTGGCTCATCGCCGGCGGCGTGTTCTATACGCTGGGGACCTACTTCTACATGCGCGAATCGATTCCCTATGCGCATGCCATCTGGCACCTGTTCTGCATCGGCGGCAGCGTCTGCCACTACGTCGCAGTGCTCGCCCAGGTCGTGCCGGCGCGTTGACGCGGGGCGAAGGGGCTGCCCCGCTATCATGGCCACGTCGCCCCGACGGAGGTTCGCCATGCATCCGCTCCGCCCAATCGCCATTGTCGCCATTGCCGCCTGCGGACTGGCCGCCTGCTCGCCCGACGCGCCGGCGCCTCCGGAATCGCAGCCGCCAGCCCCTGTCGCCGAGCCGTTACCGGAAACGGTGACAGCGCGTTACGACTGCCCCACCGTCGGTATCGTCGAGATCATCCGCGAGGGCCGCTTCGCCCGGGTGCGGATGATCGACGGACGCATCGTCAATCTCGGCGTGATCCAGGGCAGTCAACCGCCGGTATGGTCCGAGGTCGGCCTGCGCTTCATGACCGACCAGGCCGGCGCCGAGCTGTCCCAGGAAGGCGGTCGTACCGTCCGCTGCACGGCCGGCGAGCTGCCCCCGGGTGATCCGCCGGGCTGAGTCGAGCGTGAGCGCGTTCACCCGCAGTAGACCGGTCCGCGTCGACTGTGGATGCCCGCACAGGACCACCACATGACGTCGACGCCCCCACAGAAACTCTCCCCGCGCCGCCGATTCGGGCAGCTGACCGCATCGCGTCCCCTGCGCATCACCGCGCTGGTCGTTTTCGTCGCGATCGTGCTGCTGGTCGTGATGTGGGACTGGAACTGGTTCAAGGGACCGGTCGAGCGGCTGGTCGAAGCCCGTACCGGGCGCGCGCTCGTGATCGGCGGGGATCTGGACGTGGACCTCGGCCGCACCACCACGGTGCGCGCCGATGCGCTGCGCTTCGCGAACGCGGACTGGTCCGAATCGGAGACGATGGCCTCGGCCGACCGGGCGGAGATCCGGATCGAGATCTTCCCGCTGCTGTTCAAGCGCGAAGTGCGCGTGCCCGAGATCCGCCTGGTGAAGCCGATCCTGCTGCTTGAGACAAATCCCGAGGGCGGCGCCGCCAACTGGGACATCGACTTCGGGGACGAGAAGGAAGGCGGCACGCCGGCCCAGGTGCGCGGTCTGTGGGTCGACGCGGGCCATCTGCGCTACCTCGACGTGCCTGGACGCACCGACCTGGACGTGCGCCTGAGCAGCCGCGAATCGGCCGAGGCGGGACGCGCACCGGCGATCACCATCGAAGGCGGCGGTAACTGGACAGGCAACGAGTTCACGCTCGAAGGTGTTGTCGAGTCGCTGCTTGCGCTGCAGGACACCGACAAGCCGTATCGCATCGATCTGCGGGCACGTGCCGGCGCCACGCGCGCGCATGTCCGCGGCAGCCTCGTGGCACCGCTGCAGTTGCAGGATTTCGATGTCCAGTTCGCCCTGTCGGGCCGCAACCTCGCGCATCTCTATCCGTTGATCGGCATCGCGATGCCGGACACCCCGCCCTACGCACTGGATGGCCGACTCACCCGCGACGTCGACACGTGGCACTACGACGGTTTCACCGGCAAGGTCGGCCAGAGCGATCTGGGCGGTTCGGCGGCGGTGACGCTGGGCCGCGAGCGTCCGTTCCTCAAGGCCGACCTGGTCTCCAAGCGGCTTGATTTCGACGACCTGGCCGGTTTTGTCGGCGGCGCACCGGACCACGAGGACGGCGACGCGCTCGACCCCGAGCTGGTCGAGCGCGAGCGTCGGCTCGCCGCAAGCGGGCGCGTGATTCCCGATACGCCCTACGACCTGGGCAAGCTGCGCTCCATGGATGCGGACGTGCGACTGCGCGCGCAGCGCATCAATGCACCGGACCTGCCGCTCAACGACATGGACGCGCACCTGCTGCTCGAAGCGGGCCTGGCGCGACTGGACCCCCTCAACTTCGGCGTCGCCGGCGGCGATATCCGCTCGACGATTCGCCTCGACGCCCGCAAGGACACGATCCAGACCCGACTGCAGGCGACCGTGCGGCGGATCGACCTCGGCGGCCTGTTCAAACCCGACACGCTCGCCGGCGACGCCGTCGGGCGCATCGGCGGCGCGTTCAACCTCGTCGGCACCGGTAATTCGGTCGCGGCCATGCTCGGCAGCGCCGATGGCGATGTCGCGGTGGGCATGGGCGCCGGGCGGGTCAGCAACCTGCTGGTGGAGTTGGCCGGCATCGACATCTATGAAGCGCTCAAATACCTGATCGGCAAGGACCAGCAGATCCCCGTGCGGTGCGCGTTCGCCGATTTCGGCGTGCAGAACGGGGTCATGGAAACCCGCGCCCTGGCGTTCGATACCACCGATACCATCATCATCGGCGAAGGCACGATCGACCTCGGCGAGGAGCGGCTCGACCTGCTGCTGCGCCCCCGTCCGAAGGACCGCAGCTTCCTCGCACTGCGCACGCCCCTCACGATCGGCGGAAGCTTCTCGCAGCCGAGCTTCCGCCCCGACTTCGCCCGCCTCGGGCTGCGCGGCGCATTGGCCCTGGCGCTCGGTTCCATTGCGCCGCCGGCCGCCCTGCTGGCCACGCTCGAACTTGGCGGCGGCGAGGACAGCGACTGCGGTGGTTCGTACGCGAAGTAAGGATCAGTCCGCGCCCGACAGCGGGCCCGCACCCGGCCCGGGCGCGGGATGTCGTGCGCTGACCAGATACAGGGGCCGTTGCTTGGATTCCTCGTACAGGCGCCCGAGGTACTCGCCGATAACGCCCAGCGCCACCAGCTGCACGCCGCCCAGGAACAGGATCACCGCCATCATCGTCGGCCAGCCCGCCACGCGATCGCCGTACATCAGCGCCTTGCCGATCACGTAGAGCGCGAAAGCGAAGGCGCCGCATGCGGTGAATACCCCGACGTAGGTCGCCAGCCGCAGCGGCGCCGTCGAAAAACTGGTCACACCGTCGATGGCGAAATTCCACAGGCGCCAGAAGCCGAACTTGGTGCGCCCGGCGATACGACGTTCCCGCGCATACGGCACCGCGACGCGGTTGAAGCCGATCCAGCCGAACAATCCCTTCATGAAGCGATGGCGTTCGCGCAGCTGCCGCAGCGCGGCCAGGGCGCGCTCGGAGAGCAGCCGGTAGTCACCCGTATCGGCAGGCACCGGCGTCTTGGCCAGGCGCTGGATCACGCGATAGAACACATGGGCAGTGGAGCGCTTGAGCCAGCTTTCGCCTTCCCGGCTCAGGCGCGTGCCATGCACATCGTCATAGCCCTCGCGCCAGCGCGCGACGAACTGCGGGATCAGCTCCGGCGGATCCTGGCCGTCGGCATCGAGAATCATCGCCGCGCCGGAGGCGACCTGGTCGAGGCCCGCCGTCAGCGCGATCTCCTTGCCGAAATTGCGCGACAGCCGCAGCAGCGCCACGCGCGCATCCGCGGCCGCGATGCCCTGCAGCACCTGCCAGGTCGCATCGCCACTGCCATCGTCGACGTAGAGAACGCGCGGCACGATGCCGTCGGCGGCCAGCACATCCATCACCGCTGCAATCCGTGGGTGCAGGACCGGCAATGCACGCGCCTCGTCGAATGCCGCCACGACGATCGTCAGGTGCACATGAGCGATTTCGGCCGTCATTCGAGCGACTCCAGATAGGCTTCGCCGCCGATCTGGCGCGCATTGCGCTGGATCCATTGCGCCCTGCGCTGGACGTAAGGCCCGGGATGCGATGCGCTGTAGCGACGCGGGCTTGGGAGCACGGCAGCCAGCCGCGCGCTTTCGCCGGCACTCAGTTGCGCTGCATCCTTGCCGAAATTCCGGCGCGCCGCAGCCTGCGCGCCGTAAATGCCGTCGCCGAACTCGGCGATGTTCACGTAAACCTCGAGGATGCGTGTCTTGGGCCACAACGCCTCGATCAATACCGTGTACCAGGCCTCGATGCCCTTGCGAATCCAGCTGCGCCCGCTCCAGAGGAACAGGTTCTTGGCCGTCTGCTGGCTGATCGTGCTCGCGCCGCGCGTGCGTCCGCCCCGTGCGTTGTGCGCGCGTGCCTGTTCGATCGCCTCCAGATCGAATCCCCGGTGGGAGGCGAAGTTCTGGTCCTCGGCCGCGATCACCGAGATCGGCAGCGAAGGCGCGATGCGATCGAGGTCGCGCCACTCGTACTGCAGCCGGAAGTCGCGCTCTCCCCCTGTCCACGCCTGGACCTGGCGGATGGCCATGAACGTCGACAGCGGCGGGTCCACGAAGCGCAGCACCACAACCTGCAGCACCGACACCGCCACGGCCAGTACCATCAGCCACGCCAGCCGACGTCCCCATCGGCGTGCGAACGAGGGGCGTGCTTGCGGGGCGACGATGCCGTCCCCATTTCGGTTGGCTTGATCTTCCATGCGGCCACTCTATCGGTCGTCCCCGATACCGCCAATCGAATTCCCAGTGAGCCCTATGACCGACCCCGCCTTGCACGACAGCGATCGCCTGTCCCGATTCCTGCTGCAGACCGCCGGTGTGCGCGGTGTCCGTGTGCATCTGCGCGACGCATGGCGCGCAGTGCGTGCGAACGGTCCGTATCCGCCCGCGATCGAGGAGCTGCTCGGCGAGGCCTGCGTCGCATCGGCGCTGTTTACAGGCCATGCCAAGGTGGACGGCCGGCTGTCGGTGCAGCTGCGTGCGTCCGGCCCGCTGCGGACCCTGTTCGCCGAATGCACCGCATCGGGCACGATCCGCGGTATTGCGCGCTACGAGGGTGACGGCACTGGCGTCTCGCGCGACCTGCGCGCGCTCGGCGATGATGCCCTGCTGGCGATCACGATCGAGAACCCCTCGCCCCACGGCGAGCCCAACCGTTACCAGGGCCTGGTTGGCCTGACTTCCGAGTCGCTGTCGGGCGCGTTCGAGGACTATTTCCGCCAGTCCGAGCAACTTCCTACCCGGGTCCTGCTTGCCGTTGACGGGGATGAAGCCGCCGGGCTGATGGTCCAGAAGCTTCCGGGCGACACCGGCGACGACGACGGCTGGAATCGGATCAGCCTCCTCTTTGACACGCTCTCCACCGAAGAACTGCTCGGATGGCCTACCGATGTCCTGCTGGCCCGGCTCTTCCCTGAGGATGCACCGCAGCTGCTCGGCGAACGCCCGCTCGTGTTCGGATGCTCATGCTCGCGGGCACGGGTGGAGGGCATGCTGGCATCGCTGGGGGCCGAGGAGGCGCGCGCTGCGGTGGTGGACGGCGAGGCGCGGGTGACCTGCGAGTTCTGTGGTCGCGTTTACGTCTTCACCGCCGGCGAGGTCGAACACTTGCTTGACCGACCGGTCGCCGACGTGGAGCCGCCGGGCCTGCTGCAGTAGGCAGCGTAGTTGCCGACGAGATTGTTAAAGAAACATAAATGTTCTAGAGTCCAAAAACGAACGAATGGGGAACTTCCCGGCTTACCCCCGGTCACACGGCTCATGCGATTGCCTGTCTCACGCCTCTGTCTCGCCTTTGGTCTCGCGTTAACCGCGGCCTCGGGTGCGGCTGCCCAGGACAATCGCAACCAGACGGTTCTCCCCGTTCTGGACAGCTCGGGCAAGGTCGAAGCATTTCTCGTGCTTGAGCCCACCAGCGCTAACCAGTCCAGCCGGCGCTGGCGCATGGGCGAGAACCAGTTCGATGCGGCCTTCGGCCTCCAGGCCGGGAGTTCGCTCGCCCTGCTGTGCAGTCCCGGCAGCAGCTTCACCGGCGCCGTCAGCAATCTCGCCCGCAATTGTCAGCTTGCTTCCGTCGCCGACACGCAGGGCCGCCGTGCCACTGCGACCGCGAGCATGAGCCGCCCCGGCGGCGCCGTCGGCATGACGCTGGGCGAGGGCCGGGAGGCACTTCCGAGCTGGCTGAGCCCCTCTCGGGCCGGGTCGGCCGGCAATGTCGAATTGCATGATCTGACCGTCTTCGCGAAGAAGGATGTCGGTGACGATGCTTACGTCTCGCTGGCAGGCACGCTTGCCAAGGCCACGCTGATCCCCACCGCGGCCGCCCCCGCCACCCTCAGCGATCAGTGGACAAGCCGCAGTCTCAGTGTCGGCGGCGGCATCGGACGGTTCAGCGCGAATATCGTCGGCCAAGTGGTCGATACCCCGGGCCTGCCGAAATGGGAAGGCGTGGGCCTCGGCGTGAGCTGGCGGACGCCGTGGAGCGGACAGCTCACCGTGGGCGCCGACAATGTGATCACGCGTGGCAAGAATCCCTTCTCGAAGATGACCGAGAACGCGGATGACGAAGGCGCGGTGCCGTATATCCGGTATCAGCAGGATCTCTGAGCCCGCAAGCACTTCCGAAAAAGCCGCGGACCCCGCGGCTTTTTTTTTGCGCCTCGGCCGGACGTCCGAGGGTGGGTTAGCGGCTACCGCAGGCCGCTGCTGGACAAGCCATGGAGGGGCCGGAGGATCCGGCAGAGACTGAATAGGGTTTGGTCCATAAACACGCTTAACGCCGCTTTAATTTCTCTCATCCCCTCGCTAGTATCGGGCGGCACTTTGCTGAATCTGGCAAGTCAACTTGCCGTGACGGTTCAAGTGACATCCCCGACTCTGGAGAGAACGATGATGCTCAGAACCACCAAGCTGCGTGACGCTGTCACGCTCGCACTGTTCACGACCGCCACCCTGGCGGCGAGCACCGGCACCGCGCTGGCACAGAGCGAGCCGCAGGCGACAACCCTCGATCGTGTGGAAGTCACAGGTTCTCGCATCCGCTCGGTGGATGCGGAAACCTCCCAGCCGGTCCAGGTGATCGACAGGGCGACGATCGAAAAGCAAGGCCTGACCTCGGTGGCCGAGGTACTGCAGCGCATCTCTTCCAACGGCGCCGCCCTCAATCGCACGTTCAACAACGGCGGCGATGGCTCGTCCGAAGTCTCGCTCCGCAACCTGGGCTCGGCGCGCACGCTGGTACTGGTGGATGGCCGGCGCTGGGTGTCGACGCTCGGCGGCTCGGTGGATCTCAACACGATCCCCGCTGCGATCATCGAGCGGATCGAAGTGCTCAAGGACGGCGCCTCGTCCATCTACGGCTCCGACGCGATCGCGGGCGTCGTCAACATCATCACCCGCGAGAACTATCAAGGTGCGGAATTGCGTACCCACTACGGTCAGTTCAGCCAGGGCGACGGCGAGCGCAAGTCGGTCGAACTGACCATCGGGTCGAACGGCGAACGCGGCAATGTGGTCTTCAGCCTGTCCCGCGTGGAAGAGGAGGCTGTCATGGCCGGCGATCGCGCGTTCTCTCGCGACCCGGTCCGTGGCCTGGGCGCGTCCCAGTACAGCGGCTATTCGTCCAACGGCAAGATCTGGAACGCCGGCCCGCTCGACGACGGCGACGACGGCTGGAGCGAATATCTGATCGTCCCGCCCAACGCCACCGGTATCGGTCCGGCGGGACAGCAGCGCTACGGGCTTGACCAGACCGTGCCCTGGAGCGCCGCGTCCTACGCCTACAACTATGCCAAGGACAACTATCTCCTCACTCCGCAGACCCGTACCTCCGCCTATACCAAGGCTCGCTACGACCTGACCGACACCATCGCGGTGCGCGCCGAAGCGTTGTACAACGAGCGTCGCTCCCAGCAGCAGCTGGCCGGCTTCCCGTTGACAGGCGGCGCCGGCTTCGGCGATCCCGACGCGGCGATGAGCCCCGACAGCTACTTCAATCCCTACAACCCTGCGTACGGTGGAGACGGACGCGCGGTGGAATGGAGCCATCGTCTGACCGAGCAGGCGCGCGTCTACGATCAGAACGTCAAGACCTTCCACACCTATGTCGGCCTCGAAGGCACCTTCGATTTCGCCGATCGCTTCTTCAGCTGGGACGTCGGCTACAACTTCAACAAGTCCGACCAGACGGATCGCCAGATCGGCGACGCGAACATGCTCAACGTGGCCGCAGGCGTCGGTCCGTCCGAGCTTCGCGATGGCCGCGTGGTCTGTGTCACCGGCCCGGGCGGCGACATCATCGATGGATGCGTACCGTTCAACCCGCTCTCGCCCGCCGGCGGGGTGAGCCAGGAAATGCTCGATTACATCCTGTTCACTGCGCAGGACGTGTACCAGAACCGCACCGAAAGCTTCACCGCCAACATGTCGGGCGACATGTTCACGATGCCGGGCGGCACCGCCGGTTTCGCCGTGGGTATCGAATCGCGCAGGGAAAGCGGTTTCGATTCTCCCGATGCGTTCGTTGCGGCCGGCCTGACCTCGGGCAACGGGCGGAAGCCCACCGCGGGCTCGTACGACCTCGACGAAATCTATGCCGAGGTCCTCCTCCCCCTGCTGTCCGATGTCACCGGTGCGCAGCTGCTTGAACTCAGCCTGGCCAGCCGGTATTCCGACTACAGCAACTTCGGTGATACAACCAACAGCAAGGCCGGCTTCAAGTGGAAGCCCATCGACGACCTGCTGATCCGCGGCAACTGGTCGGAGGGGTTCCGCGCGCCTCCGATCTCGACGCTGTTCCGGGGTCTTGCAGACTCGTACACCCAGTTCGGCGACATCTGTTCGGCCGACTATGAGGGCCGCACGGGCACCATCGCCGCGAACTGCCTTGCCGACGGCGTGCCGGCCGACTTCATCCAGCGCACCAACACGGGACTGGGTTACTTCGGCCAGACGATCTTCCCGTTCTCCATCGGCGGCAATCCCAACGCAGGCCCGGAAACCTCCATCTCCAAGACCGCCGGCTTCGTCTACAGCCCGTCCTTCATCGAGAGCCTGAACATCACCGTCGACTGGTGGAACATCAAGATCGAGAACGCGCTCTCCACGCCGAGCGCCGCCTACATCCTCGATCAGTGCTACGCACAGGGTGATCAGGCCTGGTGCGACCTGTTCAGCCGTCGCGCTGCGGACAACCAGATCGACTTCATGTTGCTGGCCCCGCAGAACCTCAGCGTCACCGAGGTCGAAGGCTGGGATGTCAACGTCAGCTACACGATGCCCGAGACCAACTTCGGCAACTTCGGCTTCGCCCTCGACACGTCCTATGTGTCGAAGTGGGATTCGCAGTTCACCCCGGAGTCGGAAGTGTCCAGCGCGGTCGGCAACTACTACGAGAGCGATCCGAACTGGCGTCTGCGGGCCAACGCATCGCTCGACTGGAGCTACGGCGACTTCTCGGCCAGCTGGATGACCCGTTACATGTCCGGACTCAACGAAGCCTGTGCGTTTCCGGGCAGGGGCCTGTGCACCGATGAAGACCGCCGCACGGCGGAAGGCCCGGCGCCACGCAACCGCCTCGGCGCGACGACGTACCACGACGTGCAGGTGCGCTACCAACTGCCGTGGAATGGCACCGTCAAGCTGGGTGCGAACAACGTGTTCAAGAAGGATCCGCCGTTCGCGACTCAGGCCTTCGCCAACTCGTTCGACTACCAGTACGACATCCCCGACAGCCGTTACATGTACATGGAATACGTACAGCGCTTCTGATCGCACACCTGCGTTGCAAGACGGCCCCGCAAGGGGCCGTCTTTTTTTTGGCGGGCCTGCGCCTGGGACCGACGCTCGTGCCGACGCGAGTGCACCCCGAAGCGACATGGAGAGTTGGCCACGGTATGCGCCGCACGCGCAGAGAAGCGCCCCTCGTCGGCGCCTTTTCGCGCCCGAACCGGCAACCGCAACTGCAACTGCAACTGCAACCGCAACTGCAACTGCCACGGCGCCGTAGCGGTGGCACCAGCGGTCCAGCGGAGCTGCCGCTGTTGGGGGTGGCGAGGTTAGACGACCACCAGCGACTGCGGTCACGAGGGCGCCGTAGGCGGCGTCTATTCATGTTGAGTGGCGATGAAGCGAGCGCCGGCCCCTTCTTCACGCCACGCAATCTTTTTCTTAACGAGACTTTAATTTGTGGATTGACGCGGTTAGTATCGACCCACCTTGCCGTTCTTGGCGTCTGACTTGGCGCCGCGCGGCCGGGCTCGCGGGGGATATCCCGAACACACTCGGAGAGAGAGAAGAATGATCCTGAAGTCCACCAAGCTGCGCGATGCCATCGGCCTCGCCATCATCGCCAGCACCACGACGTTTGCGGGTACCGCATTCGCTCAGAGCTCGCCCCAAGCAACGACGCTCGACCGCGTCGAAGTCACCGGTTCGCGCATCCGTCAGGTCGATATCGAGACCGCCCAGCCGGTCCTCGCCATTTCCCGCCAGGAGCTCGAAGCCCAGGGCTTCAGCACGATTGCTGACGTCCTGCAGAACATCTCCGCAGCCGGTTCGCCGACCTTCAGCCGCGCCTCGCCCCTGACCGCCAACCAGGAAGCCGGTGGCCAGTACATCAACATGCGTAACCTGGGCGCACAGCGCACCCTGGTGCTGGTGAACGGCAAGCGCCTGGGCATCAGCCCCAACGGCTACCAGGACATCTCCGCGATCCCGATGGTGATGGTCGAGCGCATGGAGATCCTCAAGGACGGCGCGTCTGCCGTCTACGGCTCGGACGCCATGGCCGGCGTGGTCAACATCATCACCCGCAAGAACTTCGAAGGTGCGCAGGCGAACGCGTACTACGGCCAGTTCAGCGCGGGCGACGGCGCCAAGCAGAGCCTCGACTTCATGATGGGCTTCTCGGGCGACCGCGGCTCCCTGACGGTCGGCGCCGACTACCACAAGGAAGAGGAAGTGTGGGCGCGCGACCGCTGGTACTCGCGCGACACCGCGCCGGGCTTCCCGGCAGCGAGCCTGACCCCCGTCGGTCAGTGGGGTAACTGGCGTCCCGTGGGCTCGGCATCGAGCGCGCCGTGGTTCGCCCCCAATCGCGGCAGCGACGCGATCGGTGCGGATGATTTCCATCCCCAGACCGCCGACGACCAAAGCCGTTCCAACGACCAGATGCATCTGCTGACGCCGCTCGAGCGCCGCTCGCTCTACGTCAACGGCAACTTCGATCTGACGGACGACGTCCGCTTCACCACCGACCTCGGCTACATGCGTCGCGAGTCCGGGCGCCAGATCGCGGGCTACCCCACCCAGTCGGGCGCCATCGGCGCGAACATGTCGCCCGACAGCTATTTCAACCCGGTGCCGGGCACTGCAGTTGAATGGCGCCGTCGCGGCTGGGAAGAGCCGCGCACGACCGACACCACCGTCACCACCTGGCGCTTCACGGCTGCGCTGGAAGGCTCGTTCGAAATCGGCGAACGTTTCTTCGACTGGGACGTGGGCTACATGTACACGGACAACGAGCAGACGACCGTCAACAACGGCAACTTCTACATTCCGGGCGTCCGCGCGGCTGTGGGCCCGTCGTTCCTGAACAGCCAGGGTGTGGTCCAGTGCGGTACCGCTGCTGCCCCGATCGCCCTCACGAACTGCGTGCCGTGGAATCCCTTTGCCGGTTTCGGCACGGGTGCGGTGGCCAATTCGCTGGATGATCCGGCAGTCCTCGCGAAGCTGTTCCGTCAGGAGCATGCGCTCGGCGAGACCTCGACCCACAACTACTTCGCCAACCTGTCGGGCTCGCTGTACACCCTTCCGGCCGGCGACCTGGGCTTTGCGGTCGGCCTGGAGCATCGCAAGGAAGAGGGTGGCTACTATCCGGACGCGATCGCGCAGTCGGGTGACTCCACCAACCTCGCGTCGGGTCCGACGTTCGGTGCCTACTCGCTCGATGAAGTCTATGCAGAGCTGAACGTGCCGGTGCTGGCCGACATCACCGGCGCCCGCGAGCTGAGCCTGAGCCTGGCGAGCCGCTACTCCGACTACGACACCTTCGGTGACACCACCAACAGCAAGGTCGGCATCAAGTGGCGTCCGATCGACGACCTGCTGGTCCGCGGCACCTGGTCGGAAGGCTTCCGCGCCCCGACCATCGGCAACCTGTTCGGCGGCGGTTCGCAGTCCTTCACCACGGGCTTCGTCGATCCCTGCGACAGCGTCTACGGCATCGCACGCGGCACCCCGCGCTGCCTGCGGGACGTGGCTGCGAACTATCGCCAGCTGCAGCAGGGCTTCATTCCGACCACCAGCGCCGCGGCGCAGACGCCGGTTCCGTTCACCAGCGGCTCCAACCCGAACCTGCAGCCGGAAACCTCGGTCTCCAAGACGCTTGGCCTGGTGTACAGCCCGTCGTACGTGCAGGGCCTGAGCCTTGCGCTGGACTGGTGGAACATCCGGATCGAGAACACCGTGGTCTCGGATGCGCCCAACACGATGCTCAGCGACTGCTACGTCAACCTGATCGAATCGCGTTGCGCGGGCTTCACGCGTGACCCGGTGACCCAGATCGTCAACACCCTGACGTACGGCATGCGCAACGCCGGTTACACGGATACCGAAGGCTACGACTTCGACGTCTCGTACAACGTGAGCACCGACTACGGTCGCTTTGGCGCCAAGTGGATGACGACCTACGTCAGCCGCTACGAAGCCAAGGCCACCAACGACGCGACCGCGGTTCCGTCGCAGTACGTCGGCTTCGGTGGTTACTTCCGTGTCCGTTCGAACGCCAGCATCAGCTGGGCGATGAACGACTGGTCGGCGAACTGGGGGATCCGCTACTACTCCGGTTCCATGGAGTCGTGCTACGTCAATACGCCCGAGTTCTGCAGCCGTCCGCAGTACGCAGCCCCGGATACCCAGGGTCGCATCTCGCCGCAGAACGACCTGGGCGCGAACACGTTCCATGACGTGCAGATCACCTACAGCGCCCCGTGGGACGCGAAGATCTCGATCGGTGCGAACAACGTGTTCAACCACGAGGCTTCGCCGTGGTACCGCCAGGCCAACTCGAACTTCTCCTACTACGGTGGGTTCGACAATGGCCGCTTCCTGTTCATGAAGTATCAGCAGAACTTCTGATCATCGAAGTGGTTTGAGTGACACGACTACGGCCCTTCGGGGCCGTAGTTTTTTGTGGCGGAGCGAGATCGGGAGATGCGCGCCCGCCCGCAAGGCATGCGATTGCGCCGGATACAGTCGCTGCACGGCTGCACAGCACGACGGCACACGAAGCACCGGTTGCAGCACACGAAGCGACCGGCGCGGGCGTACCCCGACACGGAGCCGCAGTGCGGCACGGGAAAACGGCGACCTGCTAGCGCCAGCTCCGGCCCGGCAACGCCGGCGGCCGATCATTTGATCTCACGCAGGGCGCCGCCACGGGGGCGACGGCCTTGCCGTGACGCCTCGCAGGCCACGGCTCACCACCGTCAACCGAGCGCAGGGAACCCCTGCCCCGGGCGCATGGCGGACGACTTCAGCCCGCCGCGCGAGGGGCAAGAATTGTTGGCGCTCAGCGGCAGACGTCGTCGCCCGATGCGCCCTGCCCGGCGCGCCATCTTCGGGCGACACGCAACAGGGCGAGTGGGTCTCGCGATCGCCCCTTGTCGGCAGGCGTGAGGTCAGGCCGGTACAGCGGTTTTCCGGGCCTGCCCCCAGCTCAAAGTCTGGTCGGCGAACTCGCGCTCCCAGTCGCCGGCGTCCACCTGCAAGGCGCGTTCGATCGTAGCCGCGGACATGTCTTCGCCCGCCCGGATCCCACCTTCGACGGGCATCAGTCCCGGCCCGGCATCACGCGCCTCTACACGGCCCTCGACGCGGTCGATGATCCATTCGAGCACCCGCAGGTTCTCTCCGAAGCCGGGCCACAGGAAGTTGCCCTCGGCGTCCTTGCGGAACCAGTTGACGTGGAAGATCTTCGGCAGTTGCGCACCGGCGGTGTCGAACGACAGCCAGTGGGCAAAATACTCGGCGAAGTCGTAGCCGCAAAAGGGCTTCATCGCCATCGGGTCGCGCCGTACCAGGCCAACCTGGCCGGTCGCCGCTGCGGTCGTTTCCGAGGCCATCGTCGCGCCGACGAATACGCCGTGCGCCCAGTCCCGGGCCTCGAACACCAGGGGAATCGTGCTCGCGCGACGCCCGCCGAATACGATGGCACTGATCGGCACCCCGCCGGCATCCTCGCTGCGTGGCGACCAGCTGGGGCACTGCCGCGCGGACACGGTGAAACGTGCGTTGGGATGCGCGGCCGGGCCGTTTGCCGGGTCATATACCCGCCCCCGCCAGTCCAGCGCGGGCACCCGATCATCCAGCCCCTCCCACCACGGCTGCTTGTCCGCAGTCAGGGCGACATTGGTGTAGATCGTGTCGCGCTGGATCATCGTCAGCGCGTTGGGATTGGACCGCGCGGAGGTGCCGGGCGCGACGCCGAAATAGCCGGCCTCGGGGTTGATCGCCCAGAGTTTCCCGTCGGGGCCCGGACGCATCCAGCAGATGTCGTCACCGACCGTCCAGACCTTCCATCCCGCCTCGCGATAGGCCTGCGGGGGCACGAGCATCGCCAGATTGGTCTTGCCGCAGGCGCTGGGGAATGCCGCGGCAATGTAATGGACCTCACCCTGCGGATTCTCGATACCAAGGATCAGCATGTGCTCGGCCAGCCAGCCTTCTTCGCGGGCCTGCCAGGACGCGAGACGCAAGGCGTGGCATTTCTTGCCGAGCAGGGCGTTGCCACCGTAACCGGAACCGTACGACTTGATCGTCAGCTCCTCGGGAAAATGCATGATGAAGCGACGTTCGGGATCCAGTTCGCCGAGCGAGTGCAATCCCCGCACGAACGTCCCCTCCTGCTCGATCCTGCGCAGCGCGGGCGTCCCCATGCGGGTCATGATCCGCATGTTGACGACGACGTAGGGGGAGTCGGTGATTTCCACGCCGCAACGCGCAAGCGGCGAATCGATCGGCCCCATGCAATAGGGCACGACATACAGCGTACGTCCGCGCATGCAGCCCGTGAACAGCGCGTCCATCTTCGCGTGCGCCTCGGCGGGCGCCATCCAGTGGTTGTTCGCGCCGGCCGCCGTTGACTCGCGGGTGCAGACAAAGGTCAGGTGTTCAACGCGCGCGACATCGTCGGGGTGGGAGCGATGCAGCCAGCAGCCCGGGTGGGTGTCGGGATTGAGGGGAATCAGGCTGCCATCAGCCTGCATCGTCTCGAGAAGCTTGCGGTTCTCTGCATCGCTGCCATCGCACCAGTGGACGGCATCGGGCTGGGTCAGTGCAGCGACCTCCTGGACCCAGGCCGCAAGCGCCGCCAGCGATGTGCCCGTGGACGCTTCTGATTTCAGCACTGCATTCATGACCACTCCCGACGCACATAGTCAGCGGAGTCTATTCGTCACGTATGCAACCAGTCGCGCTGCGCTGCGTCAGCCACCGGTGTCATGGCCAGCGGAACGGGACTTGTGACACCGACGCCCACACCTGCCTGGGTAGTGTCCGCGCCGATTGCACCCTCCCGCCGCCGGCGGCGGGTTGGTCAGGCCGGCACCAGCGTCTGCGCCAGATGCTCGACATAGGCGTCGAACTCGTCCTGCTGCATGCGCGCCTGGTGCAGCTGCAGGTTCAGCTGGAGGAAGCCGACATAGGCCGCGTAGGTCAGCCGTGCGCGGTGCTGTGCGTCCTCGCGGCCGAGACCGGCCTGGCGGAACGAGGCGGTGAGGTAGTCGAGCCGGCGCTTGGACACGCGCTCGATCACCGGTTGCACGGTGGCGTGGTCCTGGGCCTTGAGCAGGGCACTGTAGATGACGTGCGATTTGTATTCGCGCGCGACCATGTTGAACAGCGCGCGCAGGCGCTCGCGCGCATCGGGGACCTTTTCGAGCGCACCGAACAGCGCCTCCTGCTCGACGTTTTCCCAGCGCTCGAGCGCTGCCTGCAGCAGCGCGTCGCGCGAGGGGAAGTGCCAGTAGAAACTGCCCTTGGTCACCCCCAGGCGCCGCGCGAGGGGCTCCACTGCCACCGCCTGCACGCCGGTTTCAGCGATCAGGTCGAGTGCGGCCTGCGCCCAGTCGTCGGCACTCAGACGGCCTTGCCGCTCGACGGGTGCCGCATTGGCGGTGGACGTCGCGGACGCCGGCTTGGCTGCAGTTCTGCTCATCGCCACAGTCTATCCATACGCCTCGGTCTGCAACAGTATCGACGCCCCCGACACGACGCCGATGGCAGCATTGACACGGGCCAGACTCGTCACCATACTCGAGCGTACGGTTAGCACAGGGCCCCGCCCTTGCAGCCGGCGCCATCGCGGCGTCGGCTCCGTTTTCTCTGCTATGCCGACTGCCGGAGTTCATGATGAGCGTCGCGATCCCCTTCCTTGCTTTCCTGCTGGTGGGCGCTTTTGCCGCCTATCACCGTCTGCGTCTGGCGTACTGGGCGGCGATCACCGTCACCGTCCTGCTCGCCTGTTGGCTGCTCGGTGCCAATGGCGTCGCAACCGCGGTCGCCGCCTTGCTGGTCGCAGCGATCGCACTGCCGCTGCTGATCGCACCCGTGCGCAAGGCGCTGATTACCGCGCCGCTGCTTAAGTTCTTCCGCAAGGTCCTGCCGCCGCTGTCGCAGACCGAACGCATCGCACTGGAGACGGGCTCGGTCGGTTTCGAGGGCGAGCTCTTCACCGGTGACCCGGACTGGCAGAAGCTGCTCGACTATCCGAAGCCCCAGCTCACCGCCGAGGAGCAGGCCTTCCTCGATGGTCCGGTCGAAACCCTGTGCAAGATGATCAACGACTGGGAGATCACCCACGTCCATGCCGACCTGCCGCCCGAACTCTGGGACTACATCAAGGTCAACAAGTTCTTCGGCATGATCATTCCCAAGGCCTACGGCGGCCTGGGCTTCTCGGCGCTGGCCCACCACAAGGTCATCCAGAAGCTGTCGTCGATCTCGAGCGTCGTCAGCTCGACCGTCGGCGTGCCGAATTCGCTCGGCCCGGGCGAGCTGCTCAACCACTACGGCACCCAGGAACAGAAGGACCACTACCTGCCGCGCCTCGCGCTGGGCCAGGAAGTGCCCTGCTTCGGCCTGACCGGCCCGTTCGCCGGCTCCGATGCGACTTCGATCCCGGACTACGGCATCGTCTGCAAGGGCGAATGGAACGGCGCAAACGTACTTGGCGTCCGACTGACGTTCGACAAGCGCTACATCACGCTGGCGCCGGTCGCCACGCTGATCGGCCTGGCGTTCCGCATGTATGACCCGGACGGCCTGATCGGCGACACCCAGGACATCGGCATCACGCTGGCGCTGTTGCCGCGCGATACCGCAGGCGTGGAGATCGGGCGCCGCCACTTCCCGCTCAATTCGCCATTCCAGAACGGCCCCATCCGCGGCAAGGACGTCTTCATTCCGCTCAGCCAGCTGATCGGCGGCGCCGAGATGGCCGGCAAGGGCTGGGCCATGCTCAACGAGTGCCTGGCGGTCGGCCGCTCGATCACCCTGCCCTCCACCGCTTCCGGCGGCGCGAAGGCCGGCGCGGTGGTCACCGGCGCATACGCGCGGATCCGCAAGCAGTTCGGCCTGTCGGTCGGCCGCTTCGAGGGCGTCGAGGAGGCGCTGGCGCGCATTGGCGGCAAGGCATATGCGATCAGTGCGCTGTCGCAGGCGACCGCGGCCGCGGTCGACCGTGGCGACGTGCCGTCGGTGCCGTCGGCGATCGCGAAGTACCACTGCACCTCGATGAGCCGTGAGGTCATCAGCGATGTCATGGACGTGATCGGCGGCAAGGGCATCATTCTCGGCCCGAAGAACTTCGCCGGCCGCAGCTGGCAGGCGGCCCCGATCGCCATCACCGTCGAGGGCGCGAACATCATGACGCGCAGCCTGCTGATCTTCGGCCAGGGGGCGATCCTCTGCCATCCGTGGGTCATGAAGGAAATGAAGGCAGCGCAGGATCCGGACGAGAAGCGCGGCCTGGAGGAATTCGACAGCAACCTGTTCGGCCACATCGGATTCGCGATCTCCAACGCGGTGCGTTCGATCTGGTTCGGCCTGACCGGCGCGAAGATCGGCGCCGCACCTGGCGACGACTACACCCGCCGCTATTTCCGCAAGCTCGACCGGTATTCGGCGAACCTCGCGCTGATGGCCGATGTGTCGATGCTGACGCTCGGCGGCAAGCTGAAGTTCAAGGAGTCGCTGTCTGGTCGCCTGGGCGACGTGCTGAGCCACATCTACATGACCAGCGCGATGCTCAAGCGCTACCACGACGAGGGCGCGCCGCAGGCCGACCAGCCCTTGCTGGCCTGGGCATTCCACGACAGCGTGCACAAGATCGAGACCGCGCTGTCGGATGCGCTGCGTAACTTCCCGATCCGCCCGGTGGGCTGGCTGATGTGGGCGCTGATCTTCCCGCTGGGCCGCCGCGCCGAAGCGCCCGGCGACCGTCTGTCGCGCCGGGTCGCAGCGCTGCTGATGGCGCCGAACGAGGCGCGTGCGCGGTTGGCCGAGGGTGTCTTCCTGACGCCGGGCGAGAACAACCCGGGTGGCCGCATCGACAGCTACCTGGCCAAGGCGATCGCGGCCGAGCCGGTGGAGCGCAAGTTCCTCAAGGCGCTCAAGAGCAAGGGCATCGAAGCTTTGGACTACGCCTCGCAGCTCGACGAGGCGGTGCGCGAAGGCCACATCACTGCCGAGGAGCGCGCCCAGCTCGAGGAGCTGCGTGAGCTCACCCTGGACGTGATCACGGTCGATGATTTCGACACCGAGGAACTGCGCTCGGCGGGTTTCCGCACAGCGGCGCAGCAGTCCGAGTCGCGCGAAGCCGCCTGAGCGCCAGACGTGACATGAGACCGGCAACGGCGGGCGCAAGCCCGCCGTTGTCGTATCCGGCACTCCGATCGAGGCACTCCTCCACCTGGCGCAATGATGGCCGCAGCGGTGACGCCTCGATCCGCGTATCCGCGACCCCGGGGCCGGCTGCTCGACATCCCGGACTTCAAAGAAGCGCGCCTGACGTCTCGGACATTACGCCTGGGCATCACCTGGCTGCGGGGCGTTCCGCCGACTGGTCCGGTGTCGGCTGAGTGGGCAGCCCGCGCTCGGCGCGGATCACCCGCCATGCGCCGAAGGTCATTCCCAGCGCGATGCCGATGCCGGCCACGAACACCATCTGCGAGCCCAGTGTGGCCAGGGCCTTGTGCACCCAGACGAAGGTCACGTCGCCGCCGCGGTAGACCGCGGTGTCGATCACCGCCTTGGCCTTGTAGCGGGATTCCCGGTCCACCCGGGTGTAGAGCGTCTCGCGCGCCGGCTTGGCCAGCGAGAACTCGCTCGAACGCGTCACCACCTGGACCATCGCGACCAGCAGCGGCAGCGGCGATGCCGAGAGCAGGGAGAAACCCAGCAGGATGGCGATCGCCGGCAGCAGCAACAGCGGCGCCACGCCATAGCGGCGCAGCAGCCAGCGGGTGAGCAGCAACTGCACGAGGATCGTCAGGCTTGCGATCGCCCAGTCGATCATCGAGTAGTAGCGCGTCGCCGCCTCGGCCGTCGGATACAGCCGACGCACGATGGCGGCCTGCTCGTTGTAGAGCAACGTGCCGACGCCGACACCGAAGAACATCAGCATCGCCAGGCCACGCAGCAGCGGGTCGGCCGCGATGAGCTTGAGTCCCGCCCAGATCGAACCGCCGATCGCCTGCTCGCCCTGCACAGCGCGTGAGCCCTCGTTGCGGAGGGCCCAGCTGCGCAGCCTGAGAATGCACAGCAGGCACACGCCGAGGAACCCTACGGAGACCAGGGTCAGATTGGCGACGCCGATCCGGTCGACCAGCAGGGTGGTGATCAGCGGACCGACGAATGCGCCGATGGTGCCCCCGGCGCCGATGTAGCCGTAATAGCGTTTGGCCTGCTCGTTGTCGAATACATCGGCCATGAAGCTCCAGAACACACTGACCGCGAACAGGTTGAACACCGCGATCCAGATGAAGAACAGCGCGCCGCGACCCTGGAGATCTGAATCGAAGGCCCAGCGGAACCCCAGCAGGCAGGCGATGAAGACCAGATACACGACCGGCAGGAACACCCGTCGCGGAAAGCGCGAGACCAGCGCGCCATAGAGCGGCTGCAGCAGCAGCATCACCACGAAGGTGCCGCTGAAGAGCGCCTGCAGGGTGAAGTCGCCAAGCGCGATGCCACGCGCCGTCGCCCAGTCGAGCAGGAACGACGGAAAGACCGCGGCCGCGTCGGACGAGGCTCCCATCGCGTCGCGCACCGGACGCAGGACGTAGTAGCCGCACAGCAGGCAGAAGAAATACAGCAGCGCCCACCACAGGGGCGGCGACTCCGCGAGCGCGGTGCGCAACCGGGGGCGCGGCGGCGTCATGACAGGGGGACGCATGGCAGGCTCGCAGACGGACGCGGCACGTTAACGCAACGCCCCGCCCGCGACCAGCGCGGCGCCCGGCACGATGGGGCGCGCGCGCATATCCTCTAGCCCCCTCCCCCACCGGTACACCGATGCCCCCGCGCCCCGCCCCCGTCTACGACTACATCATCGTCGGCGCCGGTTCCGCCGGCTGCGTACTGGCGCACCGGCTCAGCGCCGATCCCGACGTGCGTGTGCTGCTGCTCGAAGCCGGCCCCAACGATGCGCATCCCTTCATCCACATGCCGGCAGGGCTCGCGAGGCTGGTCAACCGCAAGGACGTGAACTGGAGCTACGACACCGCGCCCGAGCCTGCGCTCCAGGGTCGCAGCCTGTGGTGGCCGCGCGGCAAGGTGCTTGGCGGCTCGAGTTCGATCAACGCCATGTGCTACACCCGCGGCGCCCCTGCCGACTACGATGCGTGGGCCGCGCAGGGCGCCAGCGGGTGGTCGTGGGACGAGGTGCTGCCCTGGTTCCGGCGCAGCGAAGGCAATACACGCGGCGCCGATGCCTGGCACGGTGCGGACGGTCCGCTCGGCGTGACCGATCTGCGCCACGTCAATCCGTTGTCCCGGATGTTCGTCGAAGCCGGGGGCCAGGCCGGGCTCCCCATCAACGACGATTTCAACGGACCGTCGCAGCTGGGCGTGGGGCTCTACCAGGTGACCCAGCGCAACGGCGCGCGCTGTTCCGCAGCCGTCGCCTATCTCGACCGCGAGACGCGCGCCCGGCCGAACCTGACGATCCAGACCGGCGCGCTCGCCAGCCGGGTGACGTTCGAAAACGGACGCGCCAATGGGGTGGTCTATTCGACCGCGCGCGGCGCGTTCCATCAGCCGGCCACGCGCGAGGTGCTGCTGTGCGGCGGCGCGATCAACTCGCCGCAACTGCTGATGCTCTCGGGAATCGGCCCGGCAATGGACCTGCGCCGGCAGGGACTGGCTGTCGTCCACGACGCGCCGCAGGTGGGCGGCAATCTGCAGGATCATCTCGACATCTGCACGCTGGTCCAGTCCACCCAACGCATCAGCTATGACCGGATCAGTGAAGCGGCGGTCATCTGGGAATACTTCGCCCGCGGTCATCGCGGCCCCGGGACCAGCAACCTCGCCGAAGCCGGCGGCTTCTACCGCTCGCCGCTCGCCCCGGACGCGCGCGCCGACATCCAGTTCCACTTCGTGCCCGCACTGCTGGACGACCATGGCCGCAAGCGGCTGCCGGGCGACGGCTACACCCTGCACGCCTGCAGCCTGCGACCACGCAGTCGCGGCCGGATCTCGATCGTCAGCAACCGCATCGCCGACAGACCACGCATCGAAGCGAACTATCTAGGCGACCCGGAAGACTTCGACCTGCGAATGATGGTCGAGTGCGCGCGTATCTCGCGCACGATCCTGTCCCAGTCGCCATTCGACGGAGTCCGTGGCACGCCCCTGTTCCCGCCGCGCGCCGACCTGTCCGATGCCGAACTCGCCCAATTCGTGCGGGCCAGAGCGGAGTCGGTGTACCACCCGGCCGGTACCTGCCGCATGGGCAGCGACGATGACGCCGTCGTCGATCCACAGCTGCGTGTGCGGGGCGTCGAGGGCCTGCGCGTCATCGACGCCTCGGTCATGCCGACCCTGCCCGGGGGCAACACGAATGCACCGGTGATCATGATCGCCGAGCGCGCGGCCAGCCTGATCGCAGCGGGCTAGCGCGCGGTGGTGGCCGCCGGCCGGGCCACCAGCCAGACCCCGACAGCGGCGAGCGCGAACCCCGCAAGCTTGAGCGCGGTCAGGTGCTCGCCGAGCAACCAGGTGCCCAACAGCGCGGTCACCGGCGGCATCAGGAAGAACAACGCAGCAACGCGCGTCGCCGCGCCACGCCGGATCAGCACGAACAGCAGGGCGAAGCCGCCGATCGAGTTGACCGCCACCGTCCACAGCATCGGCAGGTAGAAATCCGACGCATGGGCGAACCGGAACCCCTCGACCCACAGCGCGCCCGGCAGCAGCACCAGCGCGGCCGCAATGTTCTGCATGGCGAGCCCGGTGCGCAGGTCGACCGTTGATGCGTGGCGCTTCTGGTAGACGGTGCCCAGACTGATGCCGGCCAGACCGGCGAGCAGCGCGAGCCACGCCGCCCACGACACCTCACCGCCGATCCGGTCCGCCACCACCAGCGCGACGCCTGCGATGCCGAGCACCAGACCGCACCACTGGACCGCGCGCAGACGCTCCTGACCCGTCGCCACCGCGAGCACGGCGACCGCAAGTGGCATCGTGCCGATGACCAGCGCGGCGACGCCTGCACCCGCGCCCCGCTCCATCGCCATGTACACGCCACCGAACTGCAGGGCGAGCATCAGCACGCCCGCCACCGCGCTGTGCATGAGCGCGCGCGGGCGCCCCCAGGGCGCACGCGTGGCCAGCGCGAACACCGCGAACGAAAACCCTGCCAGGCCGAAGCGCCAGACGAGTGCGGTCAACGGGGCGGCATGCGCCACCATCAGCTTGCCGGCGATGTAGCCGGTGCACCACAGCAGTACGAATGCGGTGCCGAGCGTGGCACTGGAGGAAAGAAGGGAACGCGGATCGGTCATGGACGGCCGCAGCAGGCGTGTCCGCTATCGTCGGCCTGCGAGCGCGCCCCTGTCACTGCGACCTTGGCCCAAGCCGCCACCACGCGGCGACTGCTCCAGCGTCGGCGGCAGCGGGCAGTGCAGCACCCCGCAGATCGTGCGCAGCAACTCGGATTCGGCCACGCTGACCTGCCCGTCATGGCTGATCGCGGCAGTGATCGCCTCGACCATGACCTGCTTGGCGAGGGGGTCGAGTGCATCGAGCGGTTCCCAGACCGCGTCGAGCGCCTGCACCCCGGCGGCGGGCGGCGCGTAGGGCACGTGATCGCGGGGCAGCACGCGCTGCATGCCGGCAAGATAGGCGCGCTGCGCTTGGGCGGCATCGTCGGGATTGCCCGCCTGCGCGACCACCGCAAGCAGGGTCGCGAATTCCGACTTCACATTGCCGGGCTTGCGCCGGCCGAACTGGATATGACGGCCGGGATCGAGCGCCTCGCGCAGTTGCACTTCCAGCAGCCGGCCCAGGCAGTATTCGAACAGCGAGACGCGATTGTCGGCATGGATGACGGCGTGGACGGTATCGAGGAACGTCCCGAGCTCGGGACGCGGGCGCCGACGCAACACCGGAAAGGCCATCGCCGCGAGCGGCAGGCGCAGCATCGGGTGCAGCGTCAGCAGATAGGTCTCGCGCAGATGCGCCGCCTCGGTCGCCACCGAGACGCCAAGCCGGGCGACGATCTCGCTGTGCTGGCGCTCGCGCACATCGCTGCGCGCGTCGAGCAGCAACGCCAGCACCAGCGGCATGGCCGCTTCACGATGGGTGGCGACGTCGTGCAGGGCATCACTGATCGCCGAAACCAGCGCGTGCGCCCGTTCGTAATCTTCGTCGCGCGGCTGCGCCACCTGCGCCGCGACCATTGGCGGCGTGATCGAGAGCGCGCGATCCACACCCGGCAGAGCCTCGCCCGGTGCCACGAGGCCCAGCGCCACATCCTCCTGCAGACCGTCCGGTGGCAGGGACCGCCACTTCATCTGCAGGCGCGAGAGCTGTTCGGCGCGGAAGCCGGGGTCCAGCGCCTGGATCCGCTTGATCAGTGGCGGGTGCGTCGCGAACAGGCCACTGAGCCCGGCGCCCTCGCCGAACAGCATATGGCTGACTTCCTCGGCATCCTCGCGGTGGGCGAGTCGGGAGCCCGCATCGAGTCCGCCGATCTTCTTCAGAGCTCCGGCAATCCCGGCGGTCTGGCGCGTGAACTGCACGGCCGAGGCGTCGGCCAGCATTTCCCGAGACCGGCTCACCCCGGCCTTGATCATGCGACCGAAGAACATGCCCAGACTGCCGACCGCCATGGCCGCGAGTGCCGCGCCGATCACGGCGAGCGTCGCGCTGTTCCGGAAGCCGCGGCCATGCAGCAGGATCTTGCGACCGATGATGCCGATCATCAGGATGCCGAACAGGACGCCCATCAGCCGGATGTTGAGCCGCATGTCGCCGTTGAGCACATGGCTGAACTCGTGTGCGACGACCCCCTGCAGCTCGTCGCGATTGAGCCGCTCGAGTGCGCCGCGGGTCACCGCGACGACCGCATCGGACGCCGAATAGCCGGCCGCGAAGGCATTGATGCCGGCCTCCTGTTCGAGCACGTAGATCTTCGGCACCGGCACGCCGGATGCGATCGACATCTCCTCGACCACGTTGCGCAGCCGGCGCAGATGCGGATCGCGAGTGTCTTCGGGCACCGGCACGCCGCCAAGCTGCAACGCGACCGGCTCGCCCCCGCTGCGCAGCGACGCGATGCGGAACAGCGACCCCAGGCCGATCACCGCGACCGTGCCCAGCGCCGCCGCGAGCAGCGCGCCGGGGCGCGGGCCAACCATCACCAGCACCAGCAGGTCGACCATCACCACGATGCCCAGTACCGCGAGCGCGAACAGCACGACCAGGCGCGTGCTGTTGCGTCGCGCCCGGGCCTGTTCTTCGAAGAAATTCATCAGGCTGCGACCCCGCGCGTCCCCCCGGCGCGCCCGCGGGTCAGAACGTCACCCTCGGCGCTTCGCGCACTTCGGCGCGGTCGGCCGGAATGTCGAGCAGCGCGGCCTGCTTGAAGTTGAACATGCCCGCGAGCACGCTCGAGGGGAACACTTCGCGCCGGTTGTTGTAGGCCATTACCGAGTCGTTGTAGGCCTGGCGCGCGAAGGCGACCCTGTTCTCGGTGCTGGTCAACTCCTCGGTGAGCTGCATCATGTTCTGGCTGGCCTTGAGGTCCGGATACGCCTCCGACACCGCGAGCAGACGACCCAGTGCCCCGTTGAGCGCGCCCTCCGACTGCGCGAGTTGTGCCATCGCGGCAGGATCGCCGGGATCGGCTTTCGCGGCCGACAGGCCCGCCTGCGCCAGGTTGCGCGCCCGGGTCACCGCTTCGAGCGTTTCCCGCTCGTGGCTCAAGTAGCCCTTGACCGTCTCGACCAGGTTCGGAATCAGGTCAAAGCGACGCTGCAGCTGCACATCGATCTGCGCGAACGCATTCTTGTATGCATTGCGGGCAGTCACCAACCCGTTGTAGATACCCACGCCCCAGAGCGCGAGGCCGGCGGCCACGGCGACAAGCAAACCGAGCACGATCAAAGCACTAGCCATCAAACTTCCCCTTGTTCATGCAATCGAGATTGCAGGCGCTATCATCCCCACAGCACCAGAGCATACGCAGGGGGCAGGTCCGATGAAAAGCCGACATCCTTCACGCCGGCCGTTGGCGCGCCTGGGGCTGATCGGGCTGTTGCTGCCCGCTGCGCTGGGCTCGGCCGCGCAGGCACCGACCTCCTCCGACATCATCGAAAGCGACGGCGAAGACGCCGTCACCGCAATCGTGCCGCTCGACGAGCAGCCCGGCAGGCCGGCGATCGTCAGCCGCGAGGATGCGGTCAAGCCGCGGCCGGTGGTACCCGGCCAGACCAGGCCCCTGGCGCCAAGCTTCGACGTCACCCTGCTCGAAGCCATGGCCCAGGACCTCGTCGCCAACCAGCGCGTGCCCGGCATGGCGATGGCGATCGTGCACAAGGGCCAGGTGCTCAGCGCGCGCGGCTACGGCATCACCGACGTCAAGGCGGCCGAACCGGTCGATGCGCACACCGTCTTCCGCCTCGCGTCGCTGTCGAAATCCTTCGCCGGCACCGTCACCGGCATGCTGGTCTCCGAAGGCGCCCTGCGCTGGGACAGCCACGTCGTCGATTATCTGCCCTCGCTGCGGTTCTCCGATCCGATGGCGGCGCAGCAGCTCACCGTTGCCGATGTGCTGAGCCACCGGGTCGGCCTGGGCCGCAACACCTACGATCGCGACATCGAACGCAACGCCGACTATCACGATCTGGTGCAGCGCCTGGCGTCGGCGCCGATGAGCTGCCAGCCCGGCAACTGCTATGCCTACCAGAACGTCGCCTTCAGCCTGGTTGGTGACGTCGTGTTCGCCACCTCGGGGCAGTTCTTCAGCGAGGCGGTTTCGCGCCGTATCTTCAAGCCTCTCGGCATGAACGATGCGAGCTACGGGCTCGAAGGCATCCAGGCGAGCACGCGCTGGGCCAAGCCGCACGTCCGCGCCGGTGGCGGCTGGACGTCGCTGATGCCCAAGCCCACCTACTATCGCCTGGCGCCCGCGGCCGGGGTCAATGCCAGCATCAGCGACATGGCGCAGTGGCTGGTCGCGCAGACCGGTCATCGGCCCGATGTGCTCCCGGCGCCACTGCTGGCGACCCTGCAGGCGCCCATCGTCGGCACCCCGCCGGAGATGCGCAATTCCTCGTGGCGCCGCGACCGTCTCGACGCCGCGGGCTATGGCTTGGGCTGGCGTGTCTACGACTACGCCGGCGAGCGGGTGGTCTTCCATGGCGGCGCAGTCCAGGGTTATCGCGGCCTCATGGCACTGATCCCGGGCCGCGACTTCGGCATGGTCGTGCTGTGGAACAGCGAAAGCAGCCTGCCCTCGGGCATGCTGCCGACGATCCTCGACCGCGCCATCGGCTTGCCGCCGCAGCGCTGGGTGGACGTGGACCCGAATCTCGAAACCCTGCATGCGCAGCGCACGCGGTCACCTGCCGCATCGCCAACGGGCGGCAGCACCACCCACCGCGCGGACGCGACGCCGGAGTAAGCGGGAAATCGTCGCCGCGGCGCGCGGCCACGTGCGCACCCGCGACGGTCGCCCGCAAAGAGAACGAGGACGTGGTGCCGTGCGGGCGCGGCCGCCCTGGCCGGTGCTCCACCGCGCCCCGCGAGCGTCGGCGCGCACCACCACCGATCACCCAGCATCCGCGCATTCCTGACGGGTGATCGTCCCGCGTGCGCGCGGCCAGGCGGCATGGACTCGCGCCCTGCAAGATGGACATAAAAAAACTCCTCCTCCGCCTGGGCACGCGGAGGAAGAGCTTTCGAATACGAACTCTGTGACGTCAGATCAGCGGCGTCGGGATCGTCGGGATCACCACAGGTGCCGAGGACTTGCGGGCGCGCTTGGTCGGCGTACGCTTCTGCGCGGCCTTCTTTGCCGGCGACTTCTTGGCGACGGCCTTCTTGGTGACGGCCTTCTTCGTAGCCGTCTTCTTGGTGGCGGCCTTCTTGGTGGCCGACTTCGCGGTCTTCTTGGTGGCGGCCTTCTTGCTGGCGGTCGACCGGGTCGCCTTCTTGGCCGTGGCCTTCTTGGCGGTCTTCTTGGTCGCCTTCTTGGCCGTGGCCTTCTTCGCGGTCTTCTTCACGGCCTTCTTGGCGACGGCCTTCTTTGCGGTCTTCTTGGCCGTGGCCTTCTTCGCGGTCTTCTTCACGGCCTTCTTGGCGACGGCCTTCTTCGCGGTCTTCTTGGCCGGCGACTTCTTGGCGACCTTGGCGACCTTCTTCACTGCCTTCTTCGCGCGACTCACTGCCTTCTTGGCGGTGGATTTGGTAGCGGTTTTCTTGGCTGCCTTCTTGGCAGGCGCTTTCTTTGCAGCTTTCTTCGTGGCCATGGAATGGCTCTCCTCGTCAGTGGACTTGCAGGTACAACGGCCCAGTTCTCAAACGGCGCGCGGGAGTCGGACCCGCGCACAACCGCCGACGCGCACCGCGCATCGACCGGATTCGAAGGGAGGGTCGTCGACTGCACGACGTCGCCCTGGTGAAACGGTACCTCTGCGCCGGGTCGACGGCGCGGAGACGGAATGGAGGGTGGACGTGTTTCGCAGCGAAGACGATGCCCGCGTCCACCTTGTGATCGTGCTGGCGGAGTTTCGAGTTGTGCTGCGTGCTGGTGTCGTTCGACTCACTCGTTTGGCGGCAGACGTCTGTTGCGGCGAAACCTAATCACGGTTTTTTCCACTGTCAACAGGTGTTGATATTTTTCCGGCAAGGTCGAGCGCGCGCATGTCGCCTCACACCCGGGCATCGCGACAAGGTCATCGCATCGCGCAGGACCTCGCGGTGCACGCACTACGCGAAGCCGCTTTTGCGAAACACCACAAAACAAGGCATCAACTTCGCAAGGCCTGAAAATTTCAGACCCGAGCCCGACACAGGCAACGCCGATTCCAGTGCGGTGAAAAAACCATCACCGAACCTACCGCTACGTAAATCGTGCGATGACGAATGCCAAGGCTTTGCGCGGCTGCAGGATCGGTTTGCGCGAAAAATGCGCAGCCCTCGAACGACGTCGGGAGGTCGCGAACCGTCGACCGCATGTGCGATCAACGACGCCGCTTCGCATCGACCCGCAGCGAGCGATCGCCCAAAAGAAACCGGCGCGTTCCTTGCGGAACGCGCCGGTCGGGAGACGCCACGTCTTGCGACGTCTCAGTCTTCCTCGCCCTCGAGCAATTCACTGTACTCGTCAGGCGGCAACAGCTCGTTGAGCTGCTCCGGCTCGCTGAGTTCGATGACGAACAGCCAGCCTTCGCCGAAGGCGTCCTCGTTGATCGTTTCCGGCTTGTCGGCCAGCGCTTCATTGACGGCGGTGATCGTGCCCGACACCGGCGCATAGACGTCGGACGCAGCCTTCACCGACTCGACCACCGCGACGCCGTTTCCGGCTTCGACCGTCTCGCCGACCGCGGGCAGCTCCACATAGACCAGATCGCCGAGCAGGCCCTGGGCGTGATCGGAAATGCCGACGGTGACCTTGCCGTCACCTTCGATACGGACCCATTCGTGGGACTTCAGGAACTTCAGGTCGCCTGGGATTTCACTCATGGTCGGCTCCGGGAACGCGTGCTGTCGGGAAGAGGAGGCTAGTGTAGCGACGATCGCGCGCGGCGCGCATCAGACGCCGTCGGCGGGCTGACCGTTGCGTACGAAAGGAAACTTCACCACGCGCACCGGTACCTGGCGGCCGCGGATGTCGACGGTCACAGCGCCGGGCTCGCCTGCGGGTACGCGTGCGAATGCGATCGCCTTGCCGATCGTCGGCGAGAACGTGCCCGAGAGGATCTCGCCGGGACCATTGGCGGTCGCCACAGCCTGGCCATGGCGCAGTACGCCCTTGTCGTCCATCACCAGGCCGATCATCTGACGCGGCGCTCCGCCGGCCTGCGTCTCAAGCAGCGCGCGCCCGTTGAATGCGCGACCTTCGTCGAGTGCGACCGTCCAGCCGAGCGCCGCCTCGTAGGGCGAGACGGTCTCGTCCATGTCCTGACCATAGAGGGCCAGGCCTGCTTCGAGACGGAGCGTGTCGCGCGCACCGAGGCCCGCCGGGGCGACGCCCGCTGCATGGAGCGCCGTCCACAGCGCAGTCGCATTTGCTTCGTCGACCACGATCTCGAAACCGTCCTCGCCGGTGTAACCGGTACGGGCCACGAACAGATCGCCGAACGCCGTCCCGCTGAGCGCCGCGGCAGCAAACCGGCCGAGCTTGGCGACCTTTGCCGCATCGGCTTCGCCGAGCAGGCCGGCGACGATCTCCCGCGCCTTCGGTCCCTGCACCGCGATCATCGCCAGCTCGGGGCGCTCGGTGACGACGACATCGAACCCATCGGCCTGCGACGCGATCCACGCCAGGTCCTTTTCGCGGGTCGCCGCGTTGACGACCAGGCGGAACCAGTCGTCGGCCATGAAGTAGATGATCAGGTCGTCGACGATTCCGCCCTCGATGGTCAGCATGCAGGTGTAGAGCGCCTTGCCGGGGACCTTGAGCTTGTCGACGGAGTTGGCGACGAGCTTGCGCAGGAAATCGCGGGTGCCGGGGCCACGCAGATCCACGACGGTCATGTGGCTGACGTCGAACATGCCCGCGTCGCGTCGCACGTGGTGGTGCTCCTCGATCTGCGAGCCGTAATTGAGCGGCATGTCCCAACCGCCGAAATCGACCATGCGCGCGCCGAGCGCGCGGTGGGCATCGTTGAGGATCGTCTTGCGCGTCATCTGCCGGCTCACTTGCGGAAAGCCGGGATTATCGCAGGTCGCCGGCCGCCAGCAGGCCCGAGCCGCTCCTGCAGCCGGGGCCAGGCATGCGCGCCTGGCCCCCGCCGGATGACCGTCAGGCCATCTCGACGTGCAGGTTGACGCCGTCGGTCCCGACCACGCGGACCGGCGTGCCCACCGGCAGGTCAGGACCTTCGACGATCCAGAACGCGTCGCCGATCTTGATCCGGCCACGACCGGCGACGATCGGCTGGTCGAGTGGCGCCACGCGACCGATGTGCTGCGATGCGCGCCGGTTCAAGGTGGGATGGTCGCTCTGCGGTTCGCGGCCCCGGAACCAGGTGCGGTACACGAGCACCGACAGGAAGCTCAGCACCACGAACAGCGCCACCTGCACCAGCAGGCTGAGGCCAGGCAGGAACAAGGTGATCAGGAACACGGCCGCCGCGGCAAAGCCCATCCACAGCAGGAATGCACCAGGCACCAGGGTCTCGGCCGCCATCAGCAGCAACGCGATCGCGCCCCAGCCCACGACGTCCCAACGCAGCCAGTCCATGTCAGAGGCCTGCGCGTGACGGCGGCGGCGGGGGCTGCACGCCGCGCGGCGCCGACTTCTGGTTGCTCAGGGCCTCGCGGGCGAGTTCGCCGATGCCGGCGATCGACCCGATGATGCCGCTGGTCTCCATCGGCATCAGCACGAACTTCTGGTTGGGCGCGGTCGCCAGTTCCTTGAACGCCTCGACGTACTTCTGCGCCACAAAGTAGTTGATCGCCTGCACGTCACCCTGGGCAATCGCATTGGACACCATCTCGGTGGCCTTGGCCTCGGCCTCGGCCAGGCGCTCGCGCGCTTCGGCCTCGCGGAACGCCGCTTCCTTCTGGCCCTCGGCCTCGAGGATCGCAGCCTGCTTCTCGCCCTCGGCGCGCAGGATCGCGGAGCTGCGGTGGCCTTCGGCCTCGAGGATCACCGCACGACGCTCGCGCTCGGCCTTCATCTGCCGGGCCATCGAATCGATGAGGTCGCGGGGCGGCTGGATGTCGCGGATCTCGATGCGGGTGACCTTGATGCCCCATGGGTTGGTCGCCTGGTCCACGACGTTGAGCAGCTGGGCGTTGATCTTCTCGCGGTTGCTCAGCGATTCGTCGAGATCCATCGAGCCGATCACGGTGCGGATGTTGGTCTGCACCAGCGCGATCGTGGCGATCTCGAGGTTCGAAACCTCGTATGCGGCCTTGGCCGCGTCCAGCACCTGGAAGAACACCACGCCGTCCACGCGCACCACCGCATTGTCGCGGGTGATCACGTCCTGGCTCGGCACGTCGAGCACCTGCTCCATCATGTTGATCTTGCGGCCGACGCCGTAGACGATCGGCACCAGGAAATGCAGGCCTGGCGTCATTGAATGCGTGTACTTGCCGAAACGCTCGACGGTCCATTCGAAGCCCTGCGGCACCATGCGCACGGTCTTGAAGAGCACGACGACGCCGGCGAACGCAAGCACCACCGCAAGAAACAGCCCTGTCCCCATTCTTCTTCTCCCTGTATTGGTCGGCTGATGCCGCCGGGCCGAGTATAGGCGCCGGCCCCGTCGCGCACTCCGGGCCGGGGCTGGACGCATGGCGAGTTGTCCGTGGTGTATCCAACGGCCCGTACCGCCTCTATCCGGCGGCAGTGACATCGCCGCCGTCCCGACGGCCTGCGCCTTTGGCGAAAGGCCGGCGCGAGGCCATGCCGTGCACCCTGATCGTGAGGTGTAGGCCCGCGATCGGCCGCGTATCCCGGGGCTTCGCCCCTCCTCCGCGCATCGGCGCAGGCGTGCGCGCATCGATCCGCGCGTCGCGAACACGGGACGATCGAGCGAATGGCCCGGTAACCGGGCGCCAGCCTGGCTGGCGATTACTTGGTCAGGATCAGCTTGTCGTTGCGCGTATGGCGCAGGCGATAGACCTCGTTGCCATGGCGGATGCAGAGCTCGCGGTGTCCGCCGAGCAACTGCACGCTGTCGAGCTCCGGCACCTGGGGTGTATGCGCCAACGCATGGACGTTCCGGCCATCGCGGGCATTACGGGAGACGGCTGCATCCTGGAACGGGCTTGCACGCATGACGAATCCTCCGATCGGAAATCCGATGATAGTGATTCTCATTAACGGGTCAAGCGCCAAGTTCATGCACTCGTGGCTGCTTCGAGACGCCTCCACGTCGCCTCGTCCAAACGATCCAGCAACTCGATCGCCTGGAGGTTCTCGATCAGCTGCGCGGTGCGGCTGGCGCCGAGCAGTACGGTGGACACATGAGGATTGGTCAGGCACCAGGCGATCGCCAGTGGCGCGGGTGCCACACCGAGCTCGGCGGCGAGCGCGACGAAACGGCCTGCCCGCGTGAGCCGATCACCGTCGTCGCCCAGGACGCTGCGCTTCAGCCAGGCGAGTTCCGGCTGGGCGAGGCGGCTGTCCGCAGGCACACCCCCGGTGTACTTGCCGGTCAGCAGACCCGAGGCCAGCGGCGACCACACCGTGGTGCCCAGTCCGAGTTCGGCGTACAGCGGCGCGTATTCCAGTTCCACGCGGGCTCGCTTCAGCAGGTTGTATTCGGGCTGCTCCATGGTCGGGCCGTGCAGATGATGCGTGCGGGCGATCTGCGCAGCCTCGCGGATCAGCGTCGCCGGCCATTCCGACGTGCCCCAGTACAGGACCTTGCCCTGGCGGATCAGCGTATCCATCGCCCAGACGGTCTCGGCAACCGGCGTGTCCGGATCGGGCCGGTGGCAGAAGTAGAGGTCCAGATGCTCGACGCGCAGACGCTTCAATGCCGCGTCGCAGGCGTCGCGCACGTGTTTGCGCGACAGGCCACGCTGGGTGGGCCGCCGGTCGGCGGCGGCGCCGAAGAACACCTTGCTCGAGACGCAGTAGCCGTCGCGCGGAAGGCGCAGGTCGGCGATGACGTCACCCATGACCTGCTCGGCCGCGCCATTGGCATAGCCCTCGGCATTGTCGAAAAAGTTCACACCGTGGTCCCACGCGGTCGCCACGAGCTCGCGTGCTTCGCTGCGGCCGATCTGGCTGCCGAAAGTGACCCAGGCACCCAACGACAGGGCGGACAGCTGCAGGCCGGATGATCCGAGGCGGCGGTACTGCATGGAGACTCCTGGAACAGGCGACGGACGGGTGGACCAGTATGCCCGCCGGCTGCGAGCGGACGCCCGGGTCGAGCGCCCGATGCTGCTGGCGATGATGACGGCCGTCGCTGCACCCAGCTGCGACTGGAGACGCTCCCGCCACGATCTGAAGACCAGCCAGCGGGCGTGGCTGCCGCAGCACGCGACGCGTCAACGCGATGGTGCGCGCTGACAAGAGCGCTCGGTGGCCTTGAAGCTGCCTCCCGAGGGTTTCGGCGACTCAAGCCGGTGCCGACCCGCGCCGGCGCCTCCGGGAGATCCGTGCCGACGCATTGCCTCTGCAGACGATGTTCAAAGAGGAAGAGCCCTGTCGCGGATCCGTGACCAGGCGTGCGTGCTGCGGCCCGGCGGGTGGCGCATGGGAGCGACTCGACCGTCCGGGTCCACCGCATGCTGCTGGCCTGCGGCCGGGCGTGGGGCGTCCGGGGGTGCTCCCTGGCAGGCGCCGGAGGCCACCGCATTTCCGACCTGTGCGCGACGCATCCGCCCTGCCCGGGCGGCGCTGGCGGGCGCCTGCAACAGGTCAGGCGTGGGGGCCGCGGCCGTGCGGAGGCGCATGGCGCCTGAATGACAGGACTTTCACGCCCAGTATGGTTGCCGGGGCCGGCCCGCTGCACTAGGCTGCGCGACTTGGCGAATGGCCCGGGGGCCACGATGGATGACTTGACGCGGATCGGCTTCGGCCTGTTTGGACTGGCCGTGCTGCTCGCGATCACGTGGCTGTTCTCCAACAACAAGCGCAGGGTCGACTGGAAGCTCGTCGCCACCGGCGTGACGTTGCAGATCGCCTTCGCTGCGGTGGTGTTGCGCGTGCCCGGTGGCCGCGAGGTGTTCGACGCGCTCGGCCACGGCTTCGTCAAGGTTCTCTCGTTCGTCAACGCCGGCTCGGAGTTCATCTTCGGCAGTCTGATGAACATCGAAACCTACGGCTTCATCTTCGCCTTCCAGGTGTTGCCGACGATCATCTTCTTCGCCGCGCTGATGGGCGTGATGTACCACCTGGGCATCATGCAGTTCATCGTTCGCGTCATGGCTTCGGCGATCACCAAGGTGATGCGGGTCTCGGGCGCCGAGACCACGAGCGTGTGCGCCAGTGTCTTCATCGGCCAGACCGAGGCGCCCCTGACCGTGCGCCCCTACATCTCGCGGATGACCGAATCCGAACTCATCACGATGATGATCGGCGGCATGGCGCACATCGCCGGCGGCGTCCTGGCCGCCTACGTCGGCATGCTCGGCGGCGGCAACCCGGAAGAGCAGGCGTTCTACGCCAAGCATCTGCTGGCCGCGTCCATCATGGCCGCGCCGGCGACACTGGTCATCGCCAAGATCCTGATTCCCGAAACCGCTGATCCGCTGACCCGCGGCACGGTGAAGATGGAGGTCGAGAAGACCACCAGCAACGTCATCGACGCGGCAGCCGCCGGCGCCGGCGATGGCCTGCGCCTGGCGCTGAACATCGGCGCGATGCTGCTGGCCTTCATCGCACTGATCGCGATGGTGAACTACCCGCTCGAGTGGATCGGCGAGGTCACCGGCCTGGCCGAGGCGATCGGTAAGCCCACCAATCTGGCGACGATCTTCGGCTTCGTGCTCGCCCCGATCGCCTGGCTGATCGGCGTGCCGTGGCAGGACGCGTCGGTGGTCGGCTCGCTGATCGGTCAGAAGATCGTCATCAACGAATTCGTCGCGTACCTGCAGCTGGCCGACATCGTCAACGGCCGCGTCGACGGCGTGACGCTCAGCGAGCAGGGCCGCCTGATCGCGACCTATGCGCTGTGCGGCTTCGCCAATTTCAGTTCCATCGCGATCCAGATCGGCGGCATCGGCGGGCTCGCGCCCGACCGCCGCCAGGACCTTGCGCGCTTCGGCCTGCGCGCGGTGCTCGGCGGCACGATCGCCACGCTGATGACGGCCACCATTGCCGGCGTGCTGACCTACGTCGGTGCCTGATTTCGATTCTTTCTGAAGTCGCGCGAGCGGATACAGAACAGGGGAAGGTGCGCGTGAGCCATGTCGTCGTCGTCGGGTCGTTCAATGTCGACCATGTCTGGAACTGCGCCACACTGCCGCGTCCGGGCGAAACGCTGAGCGGCCGCTACCACACCGGCCCCGGCGGCAAGGGCTTCAACCAGGCGATCGCGGCCGCCCGCGCGGGTGCCCAGACGGGCTTGCTGTGCGCACTTGGCGGCGACGAAGGCGGCCGCCAGGCGCGTGCGCTGGCCCAGGCCGACGGCATCGACCTGCGCGTGCACGACAGCGCCCAGCCGACCGGCACCGCCGGCATCTATGTCGACGAAGCCGGCCAGAACACCATCGTCATCGGCGCCGGCGCCAATGCAGATCTCAGCGTCGCATGGCTGGGGCGGCAGGCCGCCGCGCTCGCTGGCGCGCGCGTGCTGCTGTCGCAGCTCGAGTCGCCGCTCGACAGCGTGCTCGAAGCGATGCGCCTGGCGCGCGCCGCGGGCACCATCACCATGCTCAATCCCGCGCCGGCGAACGCGCAGTGCCTGCGCGAACTGCTGGCCGCGGCCGACATCCTCACACCGAACGAAACCGAGTTCGCCGCGCTGCTGGAACGCCATACCAGCCATCGCATCGACAGGGACGAAATCGCCGGCGCGCCCGACGCGCAGCTGCACCGCCTGTGCCGCACCCTGCTGCCGCGCGGCACGGTGGTGATCACGCTCGGGGCAGCCGGCGCGTTCGTCTCGCACCGGGAAGACCTGCTGCGCGGCGACGATGCGCCGTTCTACCGCGTGGCCGCCGAGAAGGTGGAACCGGTCGACACCACCGGCGCCGGCGATGCCTTCAACGGCGCCCTTGCAGCCGCCTATGCCGCCGCGCCCGCGCAGCCGTTTGCCGCGCACGTGCGGTTCGCCAATCGCTACGCCGGCCTGTCGACCGAACGCGTCGGCGCCGCATTGGCGATGCCGCGGCTCACCCCCGGCGGCTGAACCCCGGAATCGGCCGCATGCGGCCCGCATCTCGCCGATCGGCGACAATGGCGCCATGCAGATCGGCCCCTACCGCATCGAACCGAACGTGGTCCTGGCCCCGATGGCCGGGGTCACCGACAAGCCGTTCCGACAGCTTTGCAAGCGGTTGGGCGCGGGGCTGGCGATGTCGGAGATGACGATCAGCGACCCGCGCTTCTGGCAGACCGAGAAGTCGTTGCGGCGCATGGACCACGACGGCGAGCCCGCGCCTGTCGGGGTACAGATCGCCGGCACGGAGCCGGCGATGCTGGCAGAGGCCGCACGCTACAACGTCGACCACGGCGCGCAGATCATCGACATCAACATGGGCTGCCCGGCGAAGAAGGTCTGCAACGCCTGGGCCGGTTCGGCGCTGATGCAGGACGAGGCGCTGGTCGCGCGGATTCTCGACGCGGTGGTGCGCGCGGTCGACGTGCCGGTGACATTGAAGATCCGCACGGGCTGGTGCGCCGAGCACCGCAATGCGCCGACGATCGCGCGCATCGCGCAGGACGCCGGCATCGCCGCGCTGGCCGTGCATGGCCGTACCCGCGACCAGCATTACACCGGCACCGCCGAGTACGACACGATCGCCGCGATCAAGGCCGCACTGACGATTCCGGTGCTCGCCAATGGCGACATCGACTCGCCGGAGAAGGCACTGGCCGTGCTGCGCCATACCGGCTGCGATGCGGTAATGGTGGGCCGCGCCGCGCAGGGCCGGCCGTGGATCTTCCGCGAGATCGCGTACTTCCTGAGTTCGGGCACGCATCTGGCGCCGCCGACGCTGCCCGAGATCCGCGACATCCTGCTCGACCATCTTGCCGCGCTGCATGCCTTCTATGGCGAGACCTCCGGCGTGCGTATCGCGCGCAAGCATCTGGGCTGGTACGCCAAGGATCGACCGGAGAACGCGGCATTCCGCAACGTGGTCAACCGCGCCGAGACGGCGCAGGCGCAGATCGCGCTGACGCACGAGTACTTCGATGCACTGATCGCGAGCGACATCCGGCCGACGCTCGCAGCCTGACGCGGACGCCTGCTCGGGGTGCGCGCGCCCGTACTGACGATGTCCACGCCCCGGGATCCCTGCGCGCCCGCAGCGAGCAGACGCGTCCCTCCCCTCAGTGCGCCTCGACAGCCTCTTCGCTGCCGAGGCCCGGCAATGCGGGTTCGCGCCAGATCCGCGCCCACGTCGCCCGCAAGGTTCCGGCGATGTCACGCGGCATGCCGGCCTGCACCGGCGGCACCGCGCGCCAGGCGCCGTCGGCGCGCTCGGCCACCGTGAAGCGGAACAGGTAGTCCGGCTCGGCGCCCATGCGCAGGTCGCTGAGCTGCAGCCGGTCATCGACCACGGTCGCGCCCACGAAGCCGTGGTTGAACCACGCGAGACGCCGCACCGCCGGCAGTCCGGCATTGGCCTGCAGCGCGCGGGTGTCGGACGCGTACGCCGTGAAGCGCATCGGCCCCCGGTCGGCGGCCAGCGAGCGGAAGCCTTCGACATATCCGTCCGGGGTCATCGCCACCACACGCCACAGCAGGGTATTGGCCGGCATCGGCACCGAGAAGCGCGGCGCATCCGCCAGCCCCATGGTAGCGAGACTGCGCTCCGCCTCGCGGTCGACGATGGTCTTGGCGACCAGCGACCAGCCGATGTACGCGGTGCTCAGCACCAGGCCGAACACCAGTGCGCGCTTGCCGAGCGGGCGCGCCCCCGCAAACAGCGCGACCAGCACGCCTGCCAGCAACCAGATGGTGTACAGCGGATCGATGATGAAGAGGCTCGACCACATTGCCGGCGGTGGCCGCAGCGGCCACCACAGCTGGGTGCCGTAGACGGTGAACGCATCGAGCAGCGGGTGCGTGATCAATGCAAGTGCTATCGCCCAGAACCAGCGCACCGGCGATGCCGCGACGCGAGCCTTGCCGAAACGCTTGAACAGCCACCAGATCGCGACGGCGATCAACGGCAACACCAGCAGCGAATGCGTGAGCCCGCGATGCAGGGTCATGCGCAGCACCGGGTCGTCGGTCATCAACGCGATCGGGATGCCATCGAGGTCGGGCAAGGTGCCGAGGATGGCGCCGGCAGCGAGGGCGGCGCGGCGATCAGTGGCAGGAACGACAGCCGCGGCCACCGAAGCGCCGAGCACGATCTGGGTGAACGAGTCCATCGGCCGATGCTAGCAGCCGCTAACGACACGACGCCGGGGCGCGGGCGGGGCGCGACACCGCCTGGCCGTTGGGCTCGGTGCATGCAGGCAGCTCCGGCACTCCGCCCCGAGGCGAAGCAGACGCAGCCCGGAGGCGGCCGTCTGGCGCTTCGGCGAGTGCGGCCAGGCGGCCGACCCGTCGCCGTCGGTGCGTAGAGGACCCGCATGCTCGACCGTCGCCGCGCGACGGATCTGGCCGCAGACGATGCCATGGGACTACCCGGCCCATGGGCCGGACGGACTTGCCGGCGAGCGAAGCCTTCCGGGCCACGCCGGCGTAACCGCCGCACCGCACAGGGAGCTCCCTTGGCAAGCAGCCATGCATGCCGGGCGCGGGACGGGCGAAGCCGAGCCCCGGATGTGCCACTGCGAAAGCGGTCCACAAGTGGCTGCAGACCGCAGCACCTGGCGCGCTGCGGAGCGGCGCCCGTGGCAAGCGCGTCAGCCCTGCACAGCACGTCCCTTCCGGGCCCATGCCGAGCCTGTCGCGCACGCGCGCCGCCGGCCCGCAACTGCGCCGGGGCGCTGCGGTTGCAGCCGCCGCTCGGCGTGATGACACTTGTCCTGCACCGTAATCGCGCTTAACCGCGCTGCAATCCGGCGCAGTCCACAATGCAATTCCGCCGGCCGCTCTGTATGATTGCCGGCCATCTTTTCATCCGAATATAGGGATATAGGCCCGATGTCCAGCTATCTCTTCACCTCCGAGTCGGTCTCCGAAGGCCACCCGGACAAGATCGCCGACCAGATTTCCGACGCCGTGCTCGATGCGATCCTCGCCCAGGACAAGCGCGCGCGCGTGGCCTGCGAAACCCTGGTCAAGACGGGCGTTGCGATCGTCGCCGGCGAAGTGACCACCAGTGCGTGGATCGATCTTGAGGCGCTTACCCGCAAGGTGATCCTGGACATCGGCTACAACAGTTCCGACGTCGGCTTCGACGGCGAGACCTGCGGCGTGCTGAACCTGATCGGCAAGCAGTCGCCCGACATCAACCAGGGCGTGGACCGCAAGAATCCCGAGCAGCAGGGCGCCGGCGACCAGGGCCTGATGTTCGGTTACGCCACCAACGAGACCTCGGAATTCATGCCGGCGGCCATCCACTACTCGCACCGTCTGGTCGAGCAGCAGGCCAAGGTCCGTAAGAAGAAGAATTCCCCGCTGTCGTGGCTGCGTCCCGACGCCAAGTCCCAGGTGACGCTGCGCTACGAGAACGGCGTCGCCACCGCGATCGACGCCGTGGTGCTGTCGACGCAGCACGATCCGGGCGTCAAGCAGAAGGACCTGATCGAAGCCGTGCGCGAGGAGATCATCAAGCCCGTGCTGCCGGCGAAGTGGCTGCACAAGGGCACCAAGTTCCACATCAACCCGACCGGCAAGTTCATCATCGGCGGGCCGGTCGGCGACTGCGGCCTGACCGGGCGCAAGATCATCGTCGACACCTACGGCGGCTGGGCGCGCCATGGTGGCGGCGCGTTCTCGGGCAAGGATCCGTCCAAGGTCGACCGCTCGGCCGCGTACGCAGCCCGCTACGTCGCCAAGAACGTCGTCGCGGCCGGCCTGGCCGACCGTTGCGAAGTGCAGGTGTCGTACGCGATCGGCGTGGCCGAGCCGACCTCGATCTCGGTCACCACCTTCGGCACCGGCAAGATCAGCGATGACAAGATCGAAAAGCTGATCCGCAAGCATTTCGACCTGCGTCCGTACGGCATCATCCAGATGCTGGACCTGATCCACCCGGTCTACCAGCGCACCGCCAGCTATGGTCACTTCGGCCGCAAGCCGCAGGACGTGAGCTACGTCGACGGCGCCGGCGAGCGGCACACCGCGACCGCGTTCTCGTGGGAAAAGATCGATCGCGCCGACGCGCTGCGCACGGATGCGAAGCTGAAGTGACATCGCGCCGCGGCGGTCGCCGTGGTACATGGGGTTACCGGACGGGCCGCGCAAGCGGCCCGTTCCGCGTCTGGCGGTTTGCCCTCACTTCGTGTGCATCGCCGAGTTCGCATGCTGTACGGGGGCGCAGCACAGCTCCGCCCCCAAGCCCACGGAGCCCGACTGACGATGCCGCCCAGTTACGACGAGATGCACGATGCCCAGGGGCAGGTGCGCCCCCATTACCACGGCTTCGACGACTGGCTCCAGGTGACTCCCGACGAACAGGTGGCGCACAAGCGCCTCGAGGCCGAGGTGTCCTTCCACCGCGTCGGCATCACGTTCTCGGTCTACGGCGAGGAGTCCGGCAACGAGCGCCTGATCCCGTTCGACATCGTCCCGCGCATTCTCCCCGCCCACGAGTGGAAGATCCTCGAAGCCGGACTGCGCCAGCGGGTGCATGCACTGAACCTGTTCCTGGGCGACATCTACGGCGAGCAGCGCATCCTGCGCGATCGCCGCATCCCGTCCGAGCTGGTGCTGGCCAACAGCGAGTACCGCAAGGAGATGCAGGGCCTGAAGGTGGCCTGCAACACCTACTCGCACGTGTCGGGCATCGATCTTGTACGCGCCGGCGATGGCGAGTACTACGTGCTGGAAGACAACCTGCGCGTGGCGTCAGGCGTGTCCTACATGCTCGAGAACCGCCGGATGATGGCGCGGCTCATCCCCGAACTGTTCGCCCGCCAGCAGATCGCGCCGGTCGAACGCTATCCCGATGCGCTGTTCGAGGTCCTGCGCCAGAGCGCGCCGGCCAACGTCGACAACCCGGTGGTGGCGGTGCTGACCCCGGGCGCGGCGAACTCGGCGTACTTCGAACACGCCTTCCTGGCCCAGCAGATGGGCGTGGAGCTCGTCGAGGGCGCCGATCTGTTCGTCCAGGACGACATGGTCTACGCCAAGACCACGCGTGGCGCCCAGCGCGTGCACGTGATCTATCGACGCATCAACGACGACTATCTCGATCCCACCGTGTTCCGGCGCGAGTCCATGCTCGGGGTGTCCGGGCTGTTCGGTGCATACCGCGCCGGGAACGTGACCCTCGCCAATGCACCGGGTACCGGTGTCGGCGACGACAAGTCGGTGTATCCCTACGTGCCCGAGATGATCCGCTACTACCTCAGCGAAGAGCCCATCCTGCACAACGTGCCGACCTGGCAGCTGCGCAATCCGGACGACCTGAAATACACCCTCGAACACCTGCCCGAGCTGGTGGTCAAGGAAGTCCACGGCGCCGGCGGCTACGGCATGCTGGTCGGGCCGGCCGCCACGAAGGCGGAGATCGAGGAATTCCGTGCGCGCATCCTCGCCGACCCGGGCAACTACATCGCCCAGCCGACGCTGTCGCTGTCCACCTGCCCCACCTACGTCGAGAGCGGCCTCGCGCCGCGGCATATCGACCTGCGCCCCTACATCCTCAGCGGTCGCCGCATCCATGTCGTGCCCGGCGGCCTGACCCGCGTTGCGTTGCGTGAGGGCTCGCTGGTGGTGAACTCCTCGCAGGGCGGCGGCACCAAGGACACCTGGGTGATGGAAGTATGAGTCGCCGGCCCGCCGTGTCCCCTGCCCCCGTCCCGCCGTCGCGCACCGCAGGTCGCGATGCCCTGACTGCCCGCTCCGTATCCGGCCGCTTCGCGCTGGCCAGTCCTTCGCACAGGCGCTGATCCATGCTCTGCCGCACCGCAAACGATCTCTACTGGGTAGCGCGCAATGTCGAACGCGCCGAGAACACCGCGCGCCTGCTCGACATGGCCCAGCGCATCGCGCTGCTCCCCGAACGCCTCGACCGGGGCAAGGCGCAGGCGGCGCCCTGGCGCCGCGCGCTCGATTCGCTCGGTCTGGTGGAGAGCTTCCAGCAGCGCCACGGCCGCATCGATGCCGAGGGTGTCGTGCAGCACCTGCTGCTCTCGCCCGACAACCCGGGCTCGATCTACAGCTGCCTGCGCACGGCGCGCGAGAACGCACGCGCGCAGCGCGTGGCGATCACTGCCGAGATGTACGAGGATCTCAACAGTTCGTGGCTGGAGATCCGCCGCTTCGATGCCACGCGCCTGCGCCAGCAGGGCCTGAGCAACGCGCTG